>JAEYQV010000050.1 GCA_023409835.1 Bacillota bacterium | reverse complement strand
ATTACGGATGATGAGAAATTTGTGCTGGATTTTCTGAAGGAGAAAAAGATATTATTGACCCATGGCGGAGGCTTCCATTGGGAGAGGCCGGATCATTTCCGAATGGTCTATCTGCCGGAAATGGAGCAGCTACAAACAGCGGCCGTATCCCTAAGGGAGTTCCTGGAGAGCTATAAGCAATAAATGTGGTCATCCATAGATTAATCCTGATCGATAAGAAAACTGTTCCTTAAGCACCATATTGGGCCGTTACCCTTTCATCGGAGCTATGGGGATGAACCAAAGACTAAGGTAGGTTCATGCAGGGCGCTTTTATTGGTGGTTGGCTGCCACCGGCAGACAATCCGGTTGCTTATATTAGTTATCGGGGTAACATAATAAAGGGATATCGGAGCCACAGTAGGAAAGCCGATATCCCTTACTTATTCATAAAAGTGAATTCCTATTTCTATTCATCTTGTATCATAAACGCTTCACCAGCGAATATAGTTCGTTATGAGAGGACGCACCGGTGGAGAGATAAATAGATTATTCGTCTGCCGGCTGATACCAGTTAGTCATTCCGGCCTGCATAGCATCCTCGAAGCTTTCCGGAAGCTTCGGTGCCTTGCCGCCGTAACGGTAATAATAGCTATCCGGATATAACGGTTCCGGATTGAGTAAGACATTCTCCGTATTCACTGTCGGGTCTTCCCCTTCTCGTACCTTTCGGGCAACGATGACCGTTCGGTAATCCTTTACCTCATAGGAGCAGGTGGAGAGGGTAAGGAGCTGGTCCTTCTCGTTGATGTCAACATCCTCCGCATTATAGATAGAGCGTATCCTTAGCTGATATACAAAATTCAGAAAATCAGAAGAATTCGTAAACTCCGATCTGGTATAATTAAAGAAGGGCTCCTTCTTTGAGGTACCGTTGGTTATAAATACGGCGAATATTTTCCATTGCCCGGTAGAATAGATCGTATTAAAATCAATCATTGGATGGGAATCATAGTACTCCTTCTTGTTAAACTGTAACAGGTAGTGAAACATATCATCGGTGGAGGTCATATTATGTCCGTGAATGACCAGATTCTGCGTAGGCTTCTCCACGGAGGATTTATAATCCAGGAATAAGCTGCCGCCTTTGACCTTATTTCTCTGCCAATCCCTGGTCAGATAGTATTCCGGATCATCCTCACCGGACTGCATTACTACATAATCAATCTTTGTATCATTCTCGCCATTCAGATTATCCAGCTTGATCCAACCCTTAACATCCTCATTCACCGTAAGCAAATCACGAAAGATTAGAAGACGGCCCAGGGAATCCCGAGTCGGGTCCGGCGTGGGAGTCGGAGCATCGGTGGGAGACGGTTCTACATTGCCCTCATCAGAAACTATGGGTGCATCGGTGGGTTCGTATGCCGCTGTAATTGCAGGGGTAGGACTCGGCATAACAAAGAGCTCCTTCGCTTTTGAGCTGGCCCGGTGGGCAAGGAAGGGCTGTAACCATACCTCATTAATAAACAGGGCAGCAAATACAAAGAATCCCACCGTAAAGACAATTCTTAAGGATTTATAGAGATAGTTTATGCGCTTCTTCTTCCCTATATCAGCGGGTTCAGAGGCTCCGGCTTCCGGCTGTTCAGACACATCGGCAGTAGATACGTCCTCCTTCTCGGAGCTATTTGAAGCTTCCGGCTGTTCAGACACATCGGCAGTAGGTACGTCCTCCTTCTCGGAGCATTTCGAAGCTTCCGGTTGATCAGACACATCGGCAGTAGGTACGTCCTCCTTCCCGGAGCTATTCGAAGCTTCCGGCTGTTCTGATACATCGGCAGTAGGTACGTCCCCCTTCCCGGAGCAATTCGAAGCTTCCGGTTGATCAGACACATCGGCAGTAGGTACGTCCCCCTTCCCGGAGCTATTCGAAGCTTCCGGCTGTTCAGACACATCGGCAGTAGGTACGTCATCCTTCACAGAGCTATTTGAAGCTGCCGATGCTTTCTTTGGTCTGGGATTATCGTGGTTATTCTGATTTATTTCCGGGGCTTCTGAATTCATTTCATTATTGCCTGCCTCAGCTGTAGCTTTGGAAAGCTCTGCTTTACTGCGGCTTTTCCTGCCCTTATTATTTTTCTTCGTATCCTCTGACATTTCGATACCCCTTCCTGAATTTGATTTCAGTGTAAATATTATACATCGAAGCATAAGACGAGTAAAGGTGTTTTAAAAAAACCGTATTCCGTAGAGACTTATATTTATCTCCGTCTGTAAAAAATATCTTCTGGGGCAAATGATGAATAATCTGATACTTTTCCAATAAAATTAAGTGAAGGAAACGGAGGGGATGATTATTTTGAAAAATAGGGTAAGGATGATACTTCCCTGCCTGGCATTGCTGATCCTGGCTGTCAGCTATAATTATACAGTCCTGAAAACGTATTATGACGAGGTCATGGATTATTCCGGTTTGGTGCAGGAGGATTTTGAAACAAAATTTAGGAATGAAAATATCAGGGCAAAGAACAATGAACAGGAATACCGGGAATTAGTTCCGCCATCTGAGGCTCAGGAGAATGCAGCAGGCGGAACTGCTGTAGATGAGATTCTTAAGCTTCATTCAGCTTCAGCCCTATTGCTGGATGCAGAAAACAACCGCGTACTGTTTGAAGAAAATGGAAATAAAGAGCTGCCCATGGCCAGTACAACGAAGATCATGACCTGTATTGTTACCCTGGAGAATGCTGACCTTAATGATATTGTAACCGTGTCCTCCTATGCAGCCAGAATGCCGGATGTGCAGCTGAATATCAGGACCGGAGAGCAGTATTACCTCAAGGATCTGCTCTATTCCTTGATGCTGGAAAGTCATAACGATTCTGCAGTAGCCATCGCTGAGCATGTAGGTGGTTCTGTTGAAGGCTTTGCTACCATGATGAACGATAAAGCAAGGTCACTGGGTTGTAATAATACGAACTTTGTTACTCCGAACGGGTTGGATGCGGAAGGACATTATACGACCGCCAGAGATCTGGCCGTCATTGCAAGCTATGCGGTTAAGAATGAGCTCTTTCTTAAAATCACGAATACGTCAGCTTATCAGTTCAAGGAATTGATTAACGGAAGAAGCTTTTCTGTTTCAAATAAAAACCGTTTTCTATATATGATGGATGGTGCCATCGGTATGAAAACCGGCTTTACCGGTAAGGCAGGCTATTGCTTTGTCGGTGCAATCAAGAAGCCGGATCGGACTCTGATATCCGTGGTTCTGGGCTGTGGCTGGCCGCCGAACAAGAGTCTGAAATGGGCAGATACCAAGGCTCTGATGAACTATGGCTTGCAGAATTATGAGAAAAGACAGATTTATGAGGAGGCTAAGCTTAGTCCGATACCAATTAGAAAAGGACAGAATAACCTAGCCACTTTAACGGTGAAAACAGATCTGTCAATTCTTATGAGAAAGGATGAGAACGTAAGCATCCTCTATGAGCTTCCCGATTATCTGGAGGCACCCGTAGCGCAGGGGCAGGTGGCGGGGTATGCAAAATACTATATTAATAATATATTTTATGATGAAGTCCCCATCAGAACGGTTGAGGAGGTTCCTAGGATTAATTACGGCTTTTGTATTCAAAAGTTGATTGGTCTTTGGAGCTTTCAATATTAGTGTAGCTGGAATAAACATTTCACCAAAGTAGGTCTTCAGCTGGCTGTATCAAAAACTTATATAATTATTTCAAATATTTTTAAAATAATGAAACCTTTTCCACTTTTAAATCGTTTAATATATGTAGCGTGAAGATAACATTTTCTTATAGAAGGTTAGAGCCGGTGGAATTAAAGAGTAAGTAACTCCCGGTACTATCAGCTTCAAAGCGAATGCCTTCATGTTGGTTAAGTTAGAATGGGATCTACATAAAAAGGATGGTGGAAATTGTGGGGAGAATAGTGAAGAGATACCGCTTCAGCAGATATAATAGATTTTTGAATGGTTTATTATTCGCTATGGTTGCCAGTGTGGCTTTATGGTTATGTGTCACCGGAATATCGGAATACCCGAATTCAAGGCTGGAGATTTTATTGCCCTTCATTGTGGCAGTGATCAGTATGATACTAGGGTTTGTCACTATGGTTCGACAGCCTGAAGCAGCCAAGGGAAAAGCCTAACGAGATTGGCACAAATGAATTAATGAAATAAGGATATTGTAGACTTTCACAGAGATTAACGAAAGCTTACAATATCCTTTTTGAAGTATAGGATGAAACAATTTACCGTTTCATCTTTTTTTATGGTGTGTGTCCAGCGATGCCGGACCACACTTGTATAGGCAGACAAACCGGCTATGATCTAACGTGCTTTTCGTCGAAGCCGAAATAACGCATACTGTTATGATAGGAGATATCCTGTACGAGCCCTCCGAGGATATTCATGTCCTTCGGGAATTCTCCGTTCTCAACCATGGTCCCAAAGAGCTCGCAGAGAATACGACGGAAGTATTCATGCCGGGGATAGGATAAGAAGCTTCTGGAATCTGTGAGCATTCCGATAAAATTACCGACCAGATTTAAGCTGGACAAAGAAATCAGCTGCTTCTTCATACCCGTTTTATGATCGTTGAACCACCAGGCAGAGCCATGTTGGAGCTTACCGATGGCAGAGGAGTCCTCAAAGCAGCCGATTACCGTATCAATAGCTGCATTTTCGGAGGGATTCAAGGAATACAATATAGTTTTCGGAAGTTGATCCGTAACGTCTAAAGCATTTAAAAAATCAGCAAGCTGTGCAGAGGAGGTATGACTGTCATCAATACAGTCAAAGCCGGTATTACATCCGATTTGATGAAAGAAGCGGGAATTATTGTCCCTCTTAACACCATAATGCAGCTGCATCACCCAGTTCAGCCGGTGATATTCCCTGCCTGCATAGAGCAGAAAAGCGGTTTTATACTGCAAAACTTCCGCTCCGGTCGGTATTTCTCCGGCAAGACGCTTTCTAAGGATATCCTCAATTTTCTCCTCGGATGCAGGATGATACATCACAAATTCCAGACTATGATCGGAGATACGGCAGCCGTTCTCCTTAAAGTATTCCATACGGTTTGTGAGGGCTGCACACAGGGACTTATAATCGATAATCTCAATATTACTGGCCTTTGACAGCTGCTCCAGATATGGAAGAAAGCCGGGTTTTTCGATGTTCATCGCTTCATCGGGACGGAATGCAGGCAATATCCTGGTTGTAAAGGAAGAATCCTTTGCGATTTTTCTATGGTATTCCAAGGAATCTACGGGATCATCCGTTGTACAGAGTACCTTGACCTTGGACATACGGATCAGGCCCTTAGCACTCATTTCCGGAGCTTTCAGTCTCCTATTACATAGGTTCCATACCTCTTCGGCAGTTTCGGAAGTTAGGGTTCCTTCATATCCGAAATACCGTTTCAGCTCCAGATGACTCCAATGATACAGAGGATTCCCAATAGCACGCTCCAGGGTCTCTGCCCATTTCTGGAATTTATCACGGTCGGACGCATCACCGGTGATATACCTTTCTTCAATGCCATTTGCGCGCATAAGTCTCCACTTGTAATGATCGGCACCGAGCCATATCCTTGTAATGTTTTCAAACCGGATGTCCTCGGCAATTTCTTTCGGTATGATATGGCAATGATAATCGACAATCGGCATATCCTTGGCATATTCATGATACAGCTGCTTTGCAGTATCCGTAGATAACAAGAAATCCTGGTCCATAAATCTTTTCATAGGTACCCCCATCCCTCCGTTCAGCCTTATTCAAGCAATTCATAGTCGGTGGCTGCTGAGACTTCCTTAGTTTTCCTTTTCTCGGTGAATTTTATTATATAACCGGTGAGCACTTCCGTCAAGGATAAGCGGCATAGGGATCTGACAGACGAAAAGTTAACGGGATTTGAGACATAATACGACCTAAACTGACTTGACTCAAATTATCTGTAATCCTATACTTTATTAGGAAGTTTTTTTAATATCAGATAGCGATGACCCATGCTATGACGGAGGTGAAGCTAAGGAAGTGATGGGGGAATATACTTACAGAAGAACTAAAGACAATTTGCACTATAATTAGTATTTTATTACATATATATTACATAATATCCCGTTTCAATTTATAATATATTGTTAAAATATTTCATATTTTGGACAAAGCTATTGTAATTTCTTACTAATATTGTTATATTATATATAAGCTGGTTAGTATTTGTACTAAACTGACATAATAGAAGGCGAGGGAACATTATGGTTAAATTATTTGATCGTTCTTATGCAGTTAAATTTAAGGGGTTAATTTTTAGACTGTTTCGCAGTATCAGAGTTAAGCTAATACTATTTTTCCTGGTCCCGGTGGTTTTTATTTTTATTCTGGGCTTCTCAGCCTACGGCAATTCATCAGAGGCAATTACGGAGACCTTTACGAATGCTACAATCTCTTCTATATTGAAAACCAGCGAGTATTATGGTCTGGTATTACATAACGTCGAGGATAAGGCTTTACAGCTTGCCAACGACTCTTCAACGAAGGATTACTATACCGGTAGTGCGAAGGGCGATGTGCTGGAGGAGGGTAAGCTCTATAAAAGCATCAGAAGTAATGCGACTACGCTGTCAACAGCAGACCGTTTTATTGATAACATTACAATCATTACAAATTACGGACAAGCGATCACAACCTTCGGATCCTTTGCTGCTAATCTAAATCCCTATGAGGAATATTCGGTTTCAGAGGAAGCGGCAAAGCTGAATGATAAGTCTAAGATTAATCTATGGACCGGTTATCATAAATACATCGATGAGCAGCTGGATATCGCTCAGGATAAATATGCAATCGCATTATCCAGACTATTTCTGAATACTTATTCAAAACCGATCGGCTATGTAATTACGGATATATCCATGAGTGCAATTACTGAACCGATGAAAACCCTGGAGCTTCCGGAGGGCAGTATATTCGCTTTCATTACCCCGGATGGCAGAGAGATTACAATGGATGGGGAAGCGAAGGAGCCTATCTTCGTTAACGAAGAGGCCTATCAAAATGCAGTAGCTGCAGAAGCAGCCTCGACCGATCCTGCGTTAGATAATTATATTCAATACAAGGGGAATACACAGTTATTTATTTATTCCAAGATTGCTGATACCGGAGCCATGGTCTGTGCTTTAATTCCTGAAGGTACCATCACTTCCAAGGCGGACTCGATTAAAAGTATTACATATTTTTGGACCTCAATCGCTGCTTTTGCCGCAATTGTAATCGGTATTTATGTCGCCTACGGAATCGGCAAGGTAATCAAGAAGATGATCCTTGCCATGAAGAAGGTATCCGAAGGAGACCTTACGGTGAACGTTAGCCTTAGACGTAAGGATGAATTTGATATTCTTGCTGATAATATAAATATCATGATTAAAAACATGAAGGACCTGATTGTTAAGGCTACCCATGTAGGCATGACTGTAGTCGAATCCACGAAGAATGTTACCGAGAATTCGGAATTACTCCTGGCCTCGTCCAAGAATATCTCCTCTGCCATATCGGAGATCCAGCAGGGTAATGTACAGCAGGCAGAGGATACGGAGCAATGCCTAAGACTGACCGATGAACTGGCTACCCAGATTAATTCGGTTCATGACAACTCTCTGGCTATTGAAAAGATTGCCGACAGTACGAAGAGTGTGGTAAGGGATGGTATCAATGAGATTGACCAGCTGAGTATTGTTACGAATGAAAACATTCAGAATACAAAATATACAATTCGTGACATCGAAGAATTAGAGAAGGAGTCTAAGTCAATTACCGAGATTATTTCCGTAATCAATGATATCGCAGAACAGACGAACCTGTTGTCTCTGAATGCCTCCATTGAGGCAGCCAGAGCCGGTGATGCTGGCCGGGGCTTCTCCGTTGTGGCTGATGAGATCCGTAATCTTTCTACCAAATCCGTATCTGCCGCAGCAGAAATAGAACAGATCATCCGAAGGATTACGGCTAAGACCCATGATACCGTGAAGACTGTAAAACAGGCAGAGACGATTACAAAATCTACGGAAATGAAATTAAATAATGTTGTGAAGTTGTTCCATAATATCAATGTTCATGTTGATGATCTGGCAGCCAAACTTGATCTGATTGCCTCCGGCATTGATGATATCAACCGCTCCAAGGCAGATACTCTGCTGGCAATTGAAAATATTTCAGCGGTTGCAGAAGAGACCTCGGCTGCTTCACAGGAAGTGGATGCCACCGCCCAGCAGCAGCTGGAAGCTGTGATGAAGCTGAATGAATCAGCGAAAGCCCTCAATAATGATGCTTCTGACCTGGATGCAACCATTCAGCTGTTCAAGACAGAATAGGATAAGCAATACCAGAATAATTATTTTTCTTCAAAAAAATATAGGGCTGTTTCAAAACACAGGATTTGACTATGGGTGAATAAGCGATGTACTGATGAGGTAATCCGGTGTTTGAAACAGCTCTTTTCTCATGTCATTCCATGAAGTCATCGCTCTGTGAACTACAGACCACCGGGAGTATAGAAAACTCTTCGACAAGAAGGTTCCTTTCAAAGTGCCGGCTTATTTACTTTTTTTATTTAGTACTTGATTATTTATGATGGAACCATTATTATTAAAAATGTCCGATTATAGACAAAGAACTGATGGAGGAATTACGATGAAGAGAATTAAGTCTGTTAAAACTCATCATAAGGAACCAATGGATAACAGGAGGAGGAACCTGTTATTTGGGAGCATAGGTGCGGTCGCGCTGATTATCGTTATTATTATGTTGATCGAGAACCAGGGCGGGCGATTAAAGATTAATAATGCTTCCGATTTAAAGCTGGAGTATATGAAGGCATATTTCGTCGATGTTGAGGGACCGCTTCATGACCCACTCGTATTTGAAAATATTGATTCGGATTCCAAGGTAGCTATTCCGCTGGGAAATATGAAACTCTACGGCAGGGAAGCTAATCTGGAGCTAAGGTTCAAGTTTGAGAATTACGAGAAGGAATACTTAATTGATGCCGGATATTTTAATGAAAATTTTAACGGTAAAATCAATATCAGCTTCTCAAATACCGGCGAGGATGTCATTAAGCTGAAGATCAAAGCGACGAATGGCTTGTTGCCCTCTAAGCTGATCCAGTGTGATGAAGAGACCGATATTTATTATAAAGAAGGAATATTATCTGAATAATGATTCTAATGCACTTTGGAATCCAATCCGTGATCCGGTATGAGGAGCATCGGGTTCAATTACAAGGTGCATTTTATAGCCCTTTGCTTTAAGAAATTAACGTAACAGATGATCCGTTGGACAACCTCAAGGAAGTAATTAGCTTATAGATTAACGGTTCCCAAAGGAGCGGCATGTCGCCAGAACAGGAGGATTATATGATAAAATTATATGATAAGGGAATATATCTGCTGAATGGTACCGAAATTGTTGAGGAGCATCCTGCTTCAGCAGAAGAAATCAAAGCCAAAACAGGGCATACTGCTGTACATAAGGATACTGCCAGACAGGGTACGATGGCTTATGGGATTTTAAAGGAACATAATACCTCCGGTAATATGGAGCAATTAAAGATTAAGTTTGACAGATTGACTTCCCATGATATTACCTTTGTCGGAATTCTTCAGACGGCAAGGGCAAGTGGCCTGGAAAAATTCCCGGTTCCTTATGTGCTCACCAACTGTCATAACAGTCTCTGTGCTGTGGGCGGTACCATTAATGAGGATGATCATATGTATGGTCTTTCCTGTGCGAAGAAATACGGAGGAGTGTACGTACCTCCGCATCAGGCTGTCATTCATCAGTATGCCAGGGAAATGCTGGCGATCGGCGGCGGTATGCTGCTCGGCTCTGACAGCCATACCCGTTATGGGGCTTTGGGAACGATGGCAATGGGAGAGGGCGGACCGGAGATTGTAAAGCAGCTTCTGAGCAGAACCTATGATATCAATATGCCGGGTGTGATAGCGGTATATCTGACCGGAAACTTAAGAAAAGGGGTCGGACCTCAGGATGTGGCTCTGGCTATCATCGGCGCAGTGTTTGCCAATGGCTATGTAAATAATAAGGTAATGGAATTTGTCGGAGACGGGATCGCTTCCTTAAGCGTGGATTACCGTATCGGTATCGATGTTATGACCACGGAGACTACCTGCCTGTCCTCCATCTGGGTAACGGATGATAAGGTAAAGGAATACTATGAGCTACATCAGAGACCGGAGGATTATAAGGAACTGAAGCCTCAGGCAGTTGCTTATTATGATGGTATGGTATATGTCGATCTGTCCCAGATTAAACCGATGATTGCGATGCCGTTCCATCCAAGTAATGTATATACAATTGATGAGCTGAACGAGAATCTGTACGACATTCTGGGTGAGGTTGAGAAGAAGGCCCTTGTAAGTCTGGATAATAATAAGATTAACTATTCCTTAAGAGATAAGATCAGAAACGGTAGGCTTTATGTGGAACAGGGAACAATCGCAGGCTGTGCAGGCGGTGGCTTTGAGAATATCTGTGATGCGACGGACATCCTGTCAGGAAAATATATAGGCTCCGATGAATTCTCCTTAAGTGTATATCCGGCCAGCCAGCCGGTATTAATGGAGCTTGTCAGAAATGGCTCCATTGCTAAGCTGATGGCAACCGGTGCAACGATTCGTACTGCCTTCTGCGGCCCCTGCTTCGGTGCCGGTGATGTTCCTGCAAATAATGGCTTCAGTATCCGACATACCACCAGAAACTTCCCGAACCGTGAGGGCTCCAAGGTTACTGCCGGTCAGATTGCATCAGTGGCCTTAATGGATGCAAGATCCATTGCAGCAACGGCAGCAAACAAGGGGTATTTGACCTCTGCAGAGAATATCGATGTTAACTTCAGTAAACCCAAGTATTATTTTGACAGCTCCATCTATAAGAACCGTGTTTACAATGGCATCGGTAAACCGGAACCTTCCGTTGAGGTGAAATTCGGCCCCGGTATCGTAGACTGGCCGGCTATGACTGCCTTATCCGAGGACATGATTCTTAAGGTGGTTTCCGAGATCCATGATCCGGTTACTACGACCGACGAGTTAATACCTTCCGGTGAAACCTCCTCCTACCGCTCCAATCCGCTGGGTCTGGCTGAATTCACACTGTCCCGTAAGGATCCGGCATATGTAGGACGTGCAAAAGCCGTTCAGAAGGCAGAGAAAGCAAGAATAGCAGGAGAGGATATCACGGCTGCCTTCACTGAGCTAAGGGAGGTATACTCCGCAATTGAAGATAAATTTGCAGTTGATGAGAAGGCTACCCAGATCGGCAGTGTGATCTATGCAGTGAAGCCCGGTGACGGTTCCGCCAGAGAGCAGGCGGCCAGCTGCCAGAAGGTCCTTGGAGGCTTTGCTAATATTGCAAAGGAATATGCAACGAAGCGTTACCGCTCCAACTTAATTAATTGGGGTATGCTGCCATTCCTGCTTGACGGAGAGCTTCCTTTTGCCAACGGAGATTATATCTTCGTCAAGGATATCAGGAAAGCCGTTGCAGAGAAGATTTCCGAAGTGAAGGCCTATGTGGTGAATAAGGGAATGAAGGAATTTACCTTAACGCTCGGAGAATTGACGGACGATGAGAGAGAAATTATTCTGAAGGGCTGCCTGATTAATTATTATAGAAGCTAATAGAGTGATGACATGATTAAGGCAAAATAACATATTTGTATTAAAAAGAGTACTATGTAACAACTACAGCAGGAAATTCAGGACATGGGCTGTATCGATATTCTGACTGGCCGGACCGGCTGATATCCGATGGAAGCTTTCGACGGAAGCAACCCCCCGCATCTGCGGAGCTCCCGTTGGCAGCGCGTCTAAGCGGATATGGCACGGAACGTATAGAAGCTAAGCTTCTAGGATGCCGGAGAAATACCGATACAGCCCTTACTTTATTCCGATTACAGGATACGAGTGAGGATTTCTTCTGGCTTAAT
The DNA here is from genome assembly GCA_023409835.1 of Bacillota bacterium. Taxonomy (GTDB): domain Bacteria; phylum Bacillota; class Clostridia; order Lachnospirales; family Lachnospiraceae; genus Mobilitalea. Next base: position 50,195 of record JAEYQV010000050.1, on the reverse strand, counting down.
CATTCGTCAGCCTAATGTTTTTCCATTTCCCCCGTTTCCAGCGGATCAGGAAGATCACGGCACGAATATCCTCATCCAGGGCCATGGCAATCCAAATGCCTACCAAACCAAGCTTACATACGACGCCTAGGAAGAAGCCAAGGCCGAAGGCAACCGTCCACATGGATACGACACCGATCAGCATCGGGAATTTAATGTCTCCGGCTGCCTGAAGGGAGCGTACCAGGACGACATTGGAGCATTTACCGATCTCAAGAAATACCTCCACCAGAAGAATTTTCTTACCCAGCTCCAATACGTTCGGATTGCTGGAGAAGATACCGAACAATAAATCGCTGAATATAAACATCGTTAAGGACATAAGGATTGCTACCATGACAGAATCCCTCAGAGTTTTCATAACTCGCCGATTCACCATATCAACCCTGCCTGCTCCCATATAGTTGCCGACAACGACCTGGGAGGCCTGACCGACGGAAACAGCATACATATTGGAAAACCAGGCGAAGGTTGAGGAGAGGACCTTCGTATTGATGACAAAGGTTCCGAAGGAATTGACCACCTTCATAATAAAGGTCATCGCCATGGAATAGCTAAGCGCTTCACCCCCGGAGGGGACACCGATACGCAGAAGCTTCTTTAGATCCTGCCAGGGGAAGGGTCTCAATATTCTAAGGGTAATTTTTGTCTCAAACCGCTTAATAAATAAAATGATATAGATGATGACACCGACCAAACGGCTCATATTTGTCGCAATTGCAGAGCCTGTTACCCCAAGGGCGGGGATTGGACCAAATCCGTTAACGAGCAGGATATTACCTGCCAGATTAACCAGATTAATAAAAACGGAGATAATCATTGTCTCCTTCATCCTCCGGTTCGAGCGGAAGATAGCGGAAAAGGTTGCAATCAGTCCCTGAAGGAAGATGAAACCGCCGATCCATTTGATAAAGCTGTTGGCATCCGCAAAAATCTCCGTTGGAACCTTCATAAAGCTAAATATGCGTTCCGAGAACAGCAGGATGATCAGGGAGATTATCAAACTGAACAACAGATTTACGACAATGGATAGGGTATATATAATGGAAAGCTTCTGCTTATTATTGGAGCCTATGTATTGGGAGACAAGAATTGTCGTTGACATACTGATGATGGTAAACATAATCAGAAGCAGGTTGATAATCTGATTGGCATTTCCGATAGCACCGACCGCGTTTTCCGAATAGCTTTTTACCATGTACTGGTCAATATTGCCAACCATCATGGTCAGAATATTTTCTATAAAGATCGGCCAGACCAGCTTGACTAAGGATTCCTTATTGATACTTACTTCCTTATTTACAAAAGCCTGTTCCGATTTTGATTTAAATATTCCCTTAGTTGTCATATGAATAGTAAGCCTTTCTTTGTGCATATTGAGTGTATTATACTGTGGAAGGTAATATCTTAACTGTCACAATCCGGTACGGGTGCTGCATCGACACTTTCGAAGTATCCATTTCATCATATATACGCTAAACCCGTCAGCTGCACAATGGTTTATATTATAATACTTTTGTGTATTGTTTTAGACTCTGATATGGAGAACCGGACAGAAATATTTCTTGTGATATCGGATGGAATATATTAGAATAAGTATGATTGGAAGAACAAGATATAGACAGGTAGGAAGAATAATTAAGATAAGATTGGAGAGAGACAGATGGCAGTAATCATTGATGGCAGAAAAATATCCGCTGAGATTAAGGATGAGGTAAAGGCTAAGGTGGCAGAGCTCAAGGAGCAGGGTGTCGAGATCACATTATGTGTAATTCAGGTAGGTAATGATCCGGCTTCCTCCGTATATGTGGGAAATAAGAAGAAGGCCTGTGAATATACGGGAATTAAATCTATCTCCTATGAGCTTCCGGAGGAAACGACGGAGGAAGAGCTTATTACACTGGTTCAAAAGCTGAACGCAGATGCTTCTGTTAACGGTATTCTGGTACAGCTTCCCCTTCCGAAGCATATCAATGAGGATCTGATTATCCAGACAATTGCTATAGAGAAGGATGTGGACGGCTTCCATCCGCAAAGCGTCGGTCGTTTAAGTATCGGTCAGAAGGGCTTTGTATCCTGCACGCCGGCGGGTGTCATCGAGATGCTGAAACGCTATCACCTTCCTATGGAAGGAAAGGAATGCGTAATTATCGGCAGAAGCAATATTGTAGGAAAACCGATGGCAATGCTGATGTTAAGAGAAAATGCGACGGTTACCATATGTCATTCCCGTACCAAAAATCTGAAGGAGGTTACAAACCGCGCGGATATTCTGATTGCCGCACTGGGCAAACCCCGTTTTGTAACGAAGGACTATGTGAAGGAGGGAGCGGTTATCATTGATGTCGGTATGAACCGGGACGAGAATAACAAGCTCTGCGGGGATGTGGATTATGAGGATGTATTGCCTAAGGTAAGCGCAATCACTCCGGTACCCGGCGGAGTCGGTCTGATGACGGTAGCGATGCTGATGCATAACTGTGTAGAGTCCGTCTCAAGGAAGAACTAATTACAAAAGAACGTAAGGGGTTATTAAGGAGAAGCGATGAAAATAAATCATAGGGTTAAGATTTTATTCGCAGCGGCTTTACTCGGTCTGACGCTAATAAGCAGCGGACTGATCTCTGCGAAGCCGGCACTGGCTGAGGAAACGATTCCCAAGCCGAAATTCTCGGTGCCGGCTGGCTTATACACCGAGGAATTAGACCTGACAATCACAGCAATGTCACCGGGTGGTAAGATTTATTATACTTTGGATGGAAGTATTCCGGTGATCGGGAAAATAACTACCTATCAATATACAGAGCCGATCCGGATCAAGGCACAGGCAATCAGAGAACAGGCTTCCGTACATTTCTGCGGAACTGTTATTCGGGCTATTGAAGTAAATGAGAGTGGTTTAGAAAGCGGTGTTGCAACTGCTTCCTATTTCGTGGATCGTAATATCTTAAATAGATACCGGCTACCAATCATATCCATCACAACGGACAGTTCCAATCTTTATGACAGTACTACCGGTATAATGGCTCCCGGACAGACTCAAAATCGCGGGAGGGAGTGGGAGAGACCGATTCACTTCGAATATTTTGATCGGGAGGGTACTCTCCGGGTGTCCATGGATGCAGGAATCCGACTCCATGGTGCTGCCTCAAGGGACTGGGCCTTCAAATCCTTCCGTATCTATGCCAGATCGGAATATGATTTACAGAATAAATTTGAGTATGACTTCTTCGCAGACAGTGTAATTCCCGTAATCGTTAAGAACGGTGAAAATAAAGGGGAAGAGTTAAGAGAATTCAAACGCCTGATCTTAAGAAATGGCGGGAATGAGGGAACCGCCGGAGACGGTACCTTATTCCGGGATGCCCTGTCCCAGGCTCTTATGGCAAATACCAAGCTGGATCTGCAGGGCTATTCCCCTGCTATCACCTTTATCAACGGTGAATTCTACGGTATTCAAAACATAAGAGAACGGCAGGATGAAAAATATCTTGAGGATCATTATAACATCGATGAGAATGAAGTCATCATCTACGATTTCCAATATGATGCTTCCGGAGCCCAGATACCAATCATCGATAATGGCGAGGAAGCAGATCTGGAATTCTATCAAAATATGCTTGAGTTCCTTAAAAGCAGTGATATGTCCTTACAGGAAAACTACGAAGAGCTGCAGAAGTATCTTGATATTGAGAATTTCGTTGATTATCAGATCATTAATATCTATGGAGCCAATCGGGACTGGCCGGGAAATAACTGCAAGGCCTGGCGTGTCCGCACGGAATATAATCCGGAGGCTGAATACGGGCTGGACGGCAGGATCCGCTGGCTGGTATTTGATACGGACTTTAATTTCGGTCTGTATAACCCCTGGGCGGTCAATATGGACTCCCTGGCAGATGCCATGAAGACCGGAGGAACCGAATGGCCCACACAGGACGGTGCAACCCTAATTCTGCGTAAGCTTATGGAGAATACGGAATTTAAGACGTATTTCTGTCAACGGTTCCTTGATCTGATTAATTCGAATTTTGATCAGGATTATGCGAATACTCTCATTGATACGATGTCGGCCCAATATGAAAGTGCCATCGATGAATTCAAGGCACGTTTTGGACTAATGGGAGATTGGAATCATAATGTACAAACAGTTAAGGAGTTCATAGCCAAAAGGGAAGCGGTCGTAAAGACCCAGCTATGCAACCGTTTTAAGCTTGGTAAGCTCTTCTCTCTGTCCATAACAATAAAGAACGGTGTTGCGGCGATGGATGGGAATGTAATCGTGAATACGGTAACGCTGTCAGGAAGCTCCCCCGGTGTGAAGGATGGCGTATGGAAGGGATCTTATTATGACGGACTCCCGACCCTGGTAACGGCAGTACCGAAGAAGGGCTATGAATTTGTAAGCTGGAGCGGTACCTCCGACAGTAAGGAGACTACGATTGATGTATCTGCTCTTTCTGCCGATAACGCTCTGATTTCATTGACCCCGATATTCCGGGTATCCGATCAGGAGGCTGCTTCCGATCCTACAGTAGAAGAAACAGTCTCCGACAAGGGGAAGAATTCTGCACAGGCAGCGGCTTTCGATGTCCGGACCGTTACTTCCACAGCCAAAGAAGGGAAGGAAGATACGGTTATCTATATTATTTGCATCCTTGTGCTGGTATTGATCATCCTCACGATGGGAGTCTACCTGTTTGTAAAGGGCAGGAAGGAACATAAGAACAGGAAATAATACCGGAGAATGCATTAAAAATCTGAACGAATGTACGGAACTATATCAAGACCAGGAAAAAGAGGTTTCCTTTTCAGTTAATTGCTGATAAAATAAAAGGTACGGGATAAAAATAATCCCAATGAACTAAGGGAAAAGGAGATTATCAATGAACATATTTTTTGTTTCACTGGGCTGCGATAAAAACCTGGTAGACAGTGAGAACATGCTGGGTATCTTGAGTGAGAACGGATACCGGATTACACAGGATGAGAAATCAGCAGATATTATTATCATCAACACCTGCTGCTTCATTCATGATGCAAAACAGGAAAGTATCAATACCATTCTGGAAATGGCTGAGTATAAAAAGGAAGGCAGCTGTAAGGCATTGGTTGTTACCGGCTGTCTGGCGGAACGCTATAAAGAGGAGATCCTACAGGAAATACCGGAGGTGGATGCGCTGTTAGGTACCAGCAGCTTCAGTGCTATTCTGGAGATTGTGACAGGGCTGACGGAGGGCAGGCAATATTCCCGCTTCGACCGTCTGGATCTTCCCCCTGAGAATTATGGGAAGAGGATTCTGACTTCCGGAACCCATTATGCCTACCTTAAGATTGCGGAGGGCTGTGATAAGCATTGTACCTATTGTATTATTCCTCAGGTTCGGGGTAATTATCGGAGCATTCCGATGGAAGCATTGATTTCAGAGGCAGAATATCTGGCTGCCCAGGGGGTTAAGGAGCTGATCCTTGTAGCACAGGAGACGACCCTCTATGGCTCGGACCTCTATGGAAGGAAGGCTTTGCCGGAGCTTCTTCGTAAGCTCTGCCGGATTGACGGTCTTGCCTGGATCCGGATTCTTTACTGTTATCCGGAGGAGATAACGGATGAGCTGATCGAGGTGATGAAAACGGAGCCAAAGCTTTGTCACTACCTGGATATCCCGATTCAGCATGCTTCTGACCGTATTCTCAAGCTGATGGGAAGAAAAACAAATAAGGCTGATCTGGAACACATCATCGATAAATTAAGAAGGAGTATACCGGATATCACTCTTCGGACAACTCTGATTACAGGCTTCCCGACAGAAACAGAGGAGGAGCATCAGGAGCTGATGGAGTTCGTGAAGACACAGCGGTTTGACCGTTTAGGCGTATTCACCTATTCCAAAGAAGATAACACTCCGGCAGCGAAGCTTAAGCCCCAGATTCTTGCCAAGGTTAAGAAGCAACGGCAGAAGGAGTTGATGAAGCTGCAGCAATCCATTGTATTTGAAGCGGCTCAAGAAAGGATCGGAAATATCTATGAGGTCCTGATTGAAGGAAGAATTACAGAAGAAGAGAATGTATATATCGGAAGGACCTATATGGATGCACCGCAGGTGGACGGTTTCCTGTTCTTAACCTCGGAGGAGGAACTGATCTCCGGTGATATTGTCAGGGTGCAGGTGAATTCCGCCAAGGAGTATGATTTAATCGGAGATATTGTGAAAGGAAGTGAGAAAAGATGAATCTGCCTAATAAGATCACCATCGTCCGGATATTTATGATACCGATCTTTCTAATCTTCATGCTGATACCTCAGATAACCTATGGACGTTACATCGCTGCGGGAATATTTATTGCTGCGGCACTTACAGATGCATTAGACGGATATATTGCAAGAAAACGTAATCTGATTACGAATTTCGGCAAGTTCATGGACCCTCTGGCCGATAAGCTTCTGGTTTCCAGTGCTTTGATCTGTCTGGTGGAATTAAAGCTTTTGGCGTCCTGGATCGTAATTATTATTATTGCCAGAGAATTTATCATCAGCGGTTTCCGGTTAATTGCTTCCGATAATGGAGTAGTGATCGCCGCCGGCTGGTGGGGAAAGATTAAGACAAATGTACAGATTGTAATGTGTGTCATGCTGATTATTAATCTGGATAATCCGGTAATCAATGTACTGGAGCAGGTAGCTATTTATCTGTCTGTGGTATTAACGATAATATCCCTGCTGGACTATATGCTGAAGAACCGCAAGGTACTCAGTGATCATAGCGGGACGAATACGAAATAAGGTGAATACGATAGTAGGGCTTCACATGTGGAGGCCGGTTTATGTAATACCAAAATGTAAGATAGGGAAAGGCCTATTTTAGTGGGAGGGTTTATCCATGACAGTGGAATTAATCAGCGTTGGTACGGAGATACTGCTCGGAAATATTGTGAATACAAATGCGAATTACTTATCCGTCAAATGTGCGGAGCTTGGCTTCTCCCTATACTATCAGATTGCAGTCGGAGATAATGAGGCAAGGCTTAGTGAAGCCGTAAGAACAGCCTTAGACAGATCGGACATCATCATACTGACCGGAGGATTGGGGCCGACACAGGATGATCTGACAAAGGAAACTGTGGCAGGAGTTCTTGGCAGGCAGCTGATTATGGATGAGCCCTCCAGAGAGCGGATACTGGATTATTTTAACCGGCTGCAGGTCTATAAAACCAATTCAGATCAAAACAAAGCGGCATCCGGTCTGGCAAAAATCACCGAAAACAACTGGAAGCAGGCGCTTACGATTGAAAACAGCATCGTTGTTGAAAATAATAACGGAACTGCTCCGGGATATATCGTGGAGGAAGGACCCAAGAGAATACTTCTGCTGCCCGGTCCTCCTTCTGAGATGATTCCGATGTTTGATTCCGCGATGTTTCCCTATTTACGAAGACTTCAAAACAAGGTATTTGAATCAAAAATGGTAAAGATCTGCGGCATCGGTGAAAGCCGTGCCGAGACAATGATACTGGATCTGATTGAAGGGCAGGACAATCCGACGATTGCACCCTATGCGAAGAACGGTGAGGTGCATTTTCGTGTAACGGCCTCTGCCGATTCGAAGGAGAAGGCCCTTACCATGATGCAGCCGCTTCTGAACGAACTTTATCATCGCTTCGGAGAGAATATCTATACTCTGGAGGAGGACGAAGCTTTAGAGGAGGTTCTTGTAAAGCTGTTAATACGAAACGGACTCACCATGGCCACGGCCGAATCCTGTACCGGCGGCTTATTATCCGGCAGGATTGTCAATGTTCCCGGAGCTTCCGAGGTATTGAAGGAAGGCTTTATCACCTATTCCAATGAAGCAAAGCAGAAGTATCTAGGTGTTAATTCTAGCACACTGGAGCAGTTCGGTGCAGTCAGTGAGCAGACTGCGGCAGAGATGGCAGACGGTGCAATTAGAGCCTCCGGCTGTGATGTGGCGGTAGCTGTTACAGGGATTGCCGGACCGGATGGCGGTACCCCGATGAAACCGGTGGGTCTGGTATATATTTCCTGCAGGGTAAAGGATAAGCTCGTTGTCAGGGAATATCGAATGAGAGGAAACCGTCAGAAGATCCGTGAGCAGAGTGTGATCTATGCAATGGATCTGATTCGTAGAAGTGTTTTGGAACAATATCCGGAGGAAAAGCATTATTTTGATTGAAATTATTTCACTTTATCGGATAAGTTTAAGATAATAACATAGAAATGACACAGTTGTGTTATATTGTGGTATCAATAAAATCTCATTGCTTCGCAATCCGCATTCAGGCGGGTATCAGCAGATTGATGTCTTGAATCTGGGGTACTGATTAAGGAGGTCATTATGATACGAAACAGTAAGAAAACTCTATTGATCACAATACTGACATGTGTCCTTGTTTTATTCGGATGTAAAAATATTAGTTTCGGCACCTATGATGCGGCGAAGGATGCCAAGAACGATAACGATTACAGACAAGCAGTAACGGAGAATAAGGAGAATACGAAGCCGGATAACTCCGGCAAGGATAGCAACAATCCGGATTCCTTAATGAATACCGTTGAACAGCAGGGCGGGGAGAAGGATCCTACACCAACCTTAATCCAACCGGCTGCAAATACTGAGCTGGCAATCTATACGGTCACCAAAGAGGCTGAGGTGGCACCGGCTACGGCAATGATCCCGGTGGATACCGAAATTACCCCGCAGCTGATTGTTGATATTGTAAAGGATGCGATCGCTGAGAATTCCTTAATGGTTGGTATTGAAAGTGTGACGACCAAGAAGGATGCCGTTATCGTAAGCTTCTATTCGGACCAGCCCCCGCTTGCCGAAGTAGGTGCAGGCTTTGAAACTGCAATATTGGATGCCATTGCTCAGAGCTTGACAGATAACCTGGAGGATTATAGCAAGATCATTTACCGGGTGGAGGGTAAGGCTTATGTCAGCGGACATCTGGAACTCGGCATAGATGAGGTTTATCTGAGTGACTGAGGTTGTCGTCCGGATATTATTCATTGTAATAAGAAAAGACTTCTGTCAGGTAATTGCGGTACATATTTGTATTCGACAATTACCTGATTTTATGTTATCCTAATAAAACGTAACCGGTACTGAGATAATAAATCAGGATATGATTCAAAAGCCGGTATCATGGAAAGAAACAGGTGGAACTATGAGTAAGGTGTTTGTTGTCGGCGGCGGTGCCTCCGGAATGATGGCGGCGATTGCCGCAGCTATGAATGGTCATACCGTCGAGCTATTCGAAAAGAATGACCGGTTAGGCAAAAAGCTGTTTATTACGGGAAAGGGCAGATGCAACCTGACGAATGCCTGTGACAGGGATGCTTTTTTTGATAACGTTGTCTCTAACCCGAAATTTCTATATCGTTCCTTTAGTAAATTCAATAATTATGATACGATCGATTTCTTTGAACGACTTGGAATGCCGGTTAAGATCGAACGGGGTAACCGTGCGTTTCCCGAGTCGGATAAATCCTCCGATGTCATCGGTGCTCTGAAGAAGGAGCTATTACGATTAGGTGTAATTCTTCATTTACAGAGTGAGGTCAGCGAACTCGTTCTGGAAAACGGTAAATTTCACGGTCTCAGATTAAAGTCCGGCAGGGAGCTTTTCACCGCCGATATCGTGATTATCGCAACAGGAGGGCTTTCCTATCCGCTGACCGGCTCCACCGGCGACGGCTACCGGTTCGCCAAGGCTCTCGGCCATACGGTGACGGAAGTTTCCCCCTCCCTGGTACCGATTCACGTTTCGGAGGAGTATGTTAAGGAGCTGATGGGCTTATCCCTGAAGAATATTGAGATTACGGTACGGTCGGGCGAAAAACAGATATATCGTGATTTCGGCGAGCTGCTATTCACACACTTCGGTGTCAGCGGCCCCGTGATATTAAGCGCCAGCAGCTATATCATACCGAATCTGAAGAATAAGGAGAAGCTTACCTTAAGCATTGATTTAAAACCGGCGCTTTCACAGGAGCAGTTGGATTCCCGTATTTTAAGGGATTTTGAACAATATAAGAACAAGCAATTTAAGAATTCCCTGGACCAGCTATTGCCAAATAAACTAATTGATGTTATTATTCGTCTAAGTCTTATTCATCCGGATAAGCAAGTTAATTCCATCACCAGGGAGGAACGGCAGCGTCTGGTACAGTTATTGAAGAATTTTTCCTTTGGAATCCAAAGGTTAAGTGATTATAATCAGGCAGTCATTACCCGGGGTGGAGTTAACGTGAAGGAGATCAATCCTTCCACGATGGAATCAAAGCTTGCAGGTAATGTTTATTTTATTGGTGAGGTGCTTGATCTGGATGCCCTGACCGGAGGCTTTAATCTACAGATTGCCTGGTCCACGGCATTTCTTGCCGGTAGCAGCTTATAGGGCTGAAAAGGATAAAAAGATAATGTCTGCTTTTACGCATATTAGTTAAAGCAATGTATATAGCAGCATGGAAATGAGGTTTGGCATGAAATTTTACAGTATTGCAATCGATGGTCCTGCCGGTGCGGGAAAAAGTACGATAGCAAAGAAAATTGCAAAGGCCTTGGACTTTATTTATGTGGATACCGGTGCGATGTACCGTGCCATGGCCTTGTATTTCTTAAGAAACGGAATCGAAGCCTCTGACAGTAAGCGGATTGAAGAAGCCTGTCCCGGAGTCGAGGTAACGATTGAATATAAGAACGGGGAACAGCTCGTAATCCTGAATGGTGAGAATGTCAACGACCTGATTCGCACGGAGGAGGTCGGTAATATGGCAAGTGCAAGCTCCGTCAACAAAACCGTTCGACTAAAGCTGGTGGAGCTGCAGCAGAACCTGGCAAAGAAGGAAAATGTTGTTATGGACGGCAGAGATATCGGAACCTATGTGCTTCCTAATGCAGATCTTAAGATATACCTGACTGCCAGTACACAGGAGCGCGCCAGAAGAAGGTATGAGGAACTTAAGCTCAAGGGATTATCAGCCGATATAGGCTCTATAGAGAAGGACATCATGGAGCGGGATCACAGAGATATGACCCGGGAATTTGCCCCGCTAAAACAGGCTGAGGATGCCTTATTATTAGATTGCTCCCATATGACCATTGAAGAAGTAACAGAGGAGATTATAAAGCTGTTTCAAAAAATAAAATGAGATCAGCTAACTCACCATATACTAAGTAAGGGAGTTGGATTATTTGAACATAAAAACTGCTGAAAGTGCCGGTTTTTGCTTCGGAGTACAACGGGCAATCGATATGGTTTATGAGGAAGCTGCCAAAAAAGGTCCCGTATATACCTATGGTCCCATTATTCACAATGAAGAAGTGATTGAAAATCTGAAAAAGCAGGGTGTACACTCGATTGATTCCCTGGAAGAATTAAAAGACCTGCCTAAGGGTACAATAATCATACGTTCCCATGGAATTTCCGAGGCTGTTTATGAGAAAATGAAGTCCTTCGGTCACGGCATAATGGATGCCACCTGTCCCTTTGTTTTAAAAATTCATAATATCGTCAGGGAACAGTCAGAGCAGGGGAGACATATCCTTATCATCGGCAAGTATTCCCATCCTGAGATACAGGGAATCATCGGCTGGATCAAAGGTGTTTCAGGACCTGCGGAATCAGAAATCGGAAATAGCGGCATAGGCTATACCGTCGTGGAAGATCTTGCCGAAGCACAAAATTTTAATCTTCCGATAACGGAAAAGCTGTGCATTGTGGCACAAACGACATTTAATTACATCAAATTTCAAGAATTAGTTGAAATTATATCAAAAAAGGGTTATGATATACTTGTTTTAAATACGATTTGCAACGCCACACAGACCCGGCAGACGGAAGCATATCAGCTGGCGAAGGAATCCGATGCCATGATCGTGATCGGCGGTAAAGAGAGCTCAAACACAAAAAAGCTCTATGAAATTTGCAAAAAAGAATGTGAAAATACTTACTATATACAGAAACTTGATGACCTGGATTTAAGCTCATTTAAATCTTATTGGAATGTAGGTATTACAGCAGGGGCTTCTACCCCAAACAAAATTATCAAGGAGGTTCTTACCACAATGGCAGAGAAGAGTTTTGAACAATTATTGGAGGAAGAGAAAGTAGTAGAAATAAACAACGGTGATGTTGTAGAAGGAATTGTCTTGGGTGTCAAGGAAGATGAGATCATCTTAAATATAGGCTACAAGTCGGAAGGTATCATTACCAGGAACGAATATACAAACACCCCTAATTTAGATCTCACAACCGTTGTTAAGGTCGGCGATAAGATGCAGGCAAAGATTCTGAAGGTGAACGATGGCGAAGGCCAGGTTGCTTTAACCTATAAGAGACTTGCTGCCGAGAAGGGCAATAAGAGATTAGAGGAAGCCTTCAACAATCATGAGGTACTTTCTGCGAAGGTTGCAGCGGTACTTAACGGAGGCTTAAGTGTTATTGTTGACGAAGCAAGAGTATTTATTCCTGCAAGCCTGATTTCCGATAGCTATGAGAAGGATCTGGCAAAGTATGCAGGAGAGACGATTGATTTTGTAATTACCGAATTCAATCCGAAGAAGAGAAGAATTATCGGTGATAGAAAGCAGCTGATCATTGCTAAGAAGGAGACTCTGAAGAAGGATTTATTTGAGAAGATCCAGGTTGGAATGACGGTTCAGGGTACTGTTAAGAATATTACTGATTTCGGTGCATTCATCGATCTTGGCGGCGCTGACGGTCTTCTCCACATTTCCGAGATGTCCTGGGGCAGAGTCGAGAATCCGAAGAAGGTCTTCAAGGTTGGTGATTCTGTTAAGGCCTTCGTTAAGGATATTCAGGGCGAGAAGATTGCACTCAGCTTAAAGTTTGAGAATGAGAATCCCTGGATCGATGCTGAGAATAAGTATGGCGTAGGTAATGTTGTAAACGGTACTGTTGCCAGAATGACAGACTTTGGTGCCTTTATCGAACTGGAACCGGGTATTGATGCTCTGCTTCATGTATCCCAGATTTCCCGTGAGCACATTGAAAAGCCTGCAAATGCTTTAAAGATCGGACAGGAGATTACTGCAAAGGTAGTGGAGTTCAATAAGGAAGATAAGAAGATCTCCTTAAGCATCAAGGCTCTGGAGGCTCCCGAGAAGGAAGCTGACAGCGAGCAGGCAGAGGTTTTGGAATAGCTTCATATTGTTTTCGAAAGATAAGGAGACGTATTCGTGCTGGACAGTTATGAATTCTTTAAACAATCCATTCTTGGACTTACGAAGATAGATCTGAATTCCTATAAAGAACGTCAGATGAAACGTCGTATTGATGCATTGATTGCAAAGCACGGAATTTCGTCTTATGCTGAGTATGTCCAGAAGCTGAAAACGGATAAAGCGGCATATGAAGAGTTTATCAATTATATAACGATTAATGTGTCGGAATTCTATCGTAATCCGGAGCAGTGGGTTTTGCTTGAAAAGGAAGTATTACCATATCTGTTTAACCGGTTTGGTAAGGATTTGAAGATCTGGAGTGCCGCATGCTCCACCGGAGATGAACCATATTCTCTGGTTATGCTGCTATCCAAGTTCCTGCCGCTGAACAAGATTAAGGTATATGCTACCGATATAGACAGACTGGTCATGGAGAAGGCCAAGATAGGAATGTACCATGTGAAGAGTCTGAAGTCATTACCCGATGAATTTCTTAAGAAGTATTTCGTCCAGGTAAATGACAAAACATATCAGATATCAGATAGTATAAAAGGGTGTGTGGAATTCAAGCAGCATGATTTGCTTCGAGATCCGTATCCCCAGGAATGTGATCTGATTATCTGCCGTAATGTATTAATATATTTTACGGATGAAGCAAAGAATAAGATTTATGCGAGTTTTCATTCTGCATTAAAAAGAGATGGGCTTCTGTTCGTTGGAAGCACGGAACAAATGATACAGGCAAACCAACTCGGATATCTGAATCACAAGTCTTTCTTCTATAAAAAAATGTAAGTGGTTGAACAGCTGCATGGAAGGAACCATACCCTTCCGGCAGCTGTTTTTGGATGTGAAAAAGTAGTAATTAATAGTTGCTTTTTAGAATAATATCGAGTATATTGATTTATAGATTAGCAGTATGCATCCTAATACTATCTATAGTAAGCATAGGCACTAAATAACGCAGTATAAGGTATACCGCATAAAATTAGAGAATAGGTAGTACACAGTGAATAGAATTCTCTTCACTGTGCAAATATTAAGCTGATACCAAAAATAGCAGGTATCGGCGGCATGGAGGATTGATATGCAGAAGATGATTACGGTTGCAGTCGATGCTATGGGCGGGGATAATGCTCCCGGTGAAATTGTCAAAGGAGCAGTACTTGCAGTCCAGGAGAAAAAAGATATTAAAGTTATTCTGGTTGGTAAGGAAGATGTCATTAAGAACACCTTAAGCGAGTATAATTATGATGAAAAACAGATTGAAGTAGTACAGGCTGATGAAATCATAACGAATAATGAAGCACCTGTTTTGGCAATCCGACGCAAGAAGAATTCCTCCATTGTTGTTGCCTTGAATCTGGTAAAGAGCGGTGAAGCCGATGCATTTGTATCAGCGGGCAGTACCGGTGCAGTCCTTGCAGGAGGGCAGCTAATCATAGGCCGGATTAAAGGAGTGGAACGTCCACCGTTAACTCCGGTTATCCCGACCATCAATGGTGTATCCCTGCTGGTTGACTGTGGAGCTAATGTGGATGCCAGACCTTCTCATTTAGTTCAGTTTGCCAAGATGGGTTCCGTCTACATGGAGCATGTCATAGGGATAAAGAATCCGAGAGTTGCCATTGTTAATATCGGTGCTGAGGAAGAGAAGGGAAATCAGCTGGTGAAGGAGACCTTTCCTCTGCTTAAGGACTGTAACGATATTAATTTTATCGGTAGTATCGAAGCTCGGGAGATTCCATACGGAGGAGCCGATGTCATTGTATGCGAAGCTTTTGTAGGCAATGTCATCCTGAAGCTGTATGAAGGCTTGGGATCGGCACTGATAAAGAAGATTAAGCAGGGTCTCATGAGTACTGTAAAAAGCAAAATCGGTGCTCTGTTAGTGAAACCTGCACTGAAGGAAACCCTAAAGGATTTCGATGCCACGAGATACGGCGGGGCACCGCTGTTGGGCTTAAACGGTCTTGTAGTCAAGACCCATGGCAGCTCCAAGAGTATTGAGATCAAGAACTCCATCCTACAGTGTGTAACCTTTACCGAGCAGAACATGAACGATAAGATTACGAAGAAGCTCACTACGGAAGAATAATAATGTTAAGATTTGTCATGAAGAAATATTCAGATAACGGAATTCCTATAATATTCCGAAAAAAATAACCAAATAATAAAAAGAAGGGTGAATGATTATGGAATTTGAAAAACTGCAAAAAATTATTAGTGAAGTATTAAATGTGGAAGCGGACGAGATTACGATGGATACTACCTTCGTAGATGACCTGGGAGCAGATTCCCTGGATTTATTTCAAATCATTATGGGGATCGAGGAGGAATTCGATATCGAGATCGCCAATGAAGATGCAGAGAATATTGTCACTGTAGCTGATGCGGTTGAACAGATTAAGAATGCTTTAAACTAATTCATTTTTGAGTATCAATCAGTGATATGTTAAAGCCCTGTGAATAAGGCTTGCCTTATTTAATTGGGCTTTTCCATTACGCTCTGATAATATACGGAGGGAGGAGAACCTGACAATATGAGTTTACGTAAGAAAACCGAATTGCCACAGCTTGCTCTGGAGAATAAGATTAAGTATCATTTTAACGACCCTGCGCTGTTAATCCATGCTCTGACCCATTCATCCTATGCCAATGAGATGAGGATGAACAAGGAGAGCAACAATGAACGTCTGGAATATCTCGGAGATGCGGTATTGGAGCTGGTTACCAGTGAATATGTATATGGGGAATACAAGGAACTTTCCGAAGGGGATTTGACTAAGCTGAGAGCCAGTATCGTCTGTGAACAGACCTTGTCTTCCTGTGCAAGAGATCTTAATATCGGCGAGTATTTGCTGCTCGGAAAGGGAGAGGATGCTTCCGGAGGAAGGATAAGGGAATCGATATTATCCGATGCTCTTGAAGCTGTAATCGGTGCAATCTATTTAGACGGTGGTTTTACTAATGCAAAAGAGTTTATTCAAAATTTCATACTTTATAGTGTTAAGAATAAGGAGCTCTTTTTCGATAGCAAGACTATCTTACAGGAAATTATCCAGAATGAAAACAATAGGCAGAAAATCCGGTATAAGCTGATATCGGAGGAGGGTCCCGACCATAATAAGACCTTTACCATTGCCGTATTAGTTGGAAATGAACAGATTGGCTGCGGTATCGGCCGTACGAAGAAGGCAGCGGAGCAGGAAGCAGCCTCCCAGGCGATCCAGAAGCTGCAAAAGAACAAAATCAACTGATGGGAGAAGCACATGCATTTAAAAAGTATTGAGGTTCATGGCTTTAAATCCTTTGCCAATAAAATGGTATTAGAATTTCATGATGGTATTACCGGTATTGTCGGTCCGAACGGCAGCGGAAAGAGTAATGTTGCTGATGCGGTCCGTTGGGTTCTGGGAGAACAGAGCGCGAAGCAGCTAAGGGGATCGAAGATGGAGGATGTTATTTTCTCCGGTACACAAGCCAGAAAACCCCTTGGCTATGCTTTTGTTGCGATTACTCTGGATAATTCCGACCATAAGCTTGCCATTGAGTATGATGAGGTTACCATTGCAAGGCGGGTTTACCGCTCCGGTGAAAGTGAATATCTGATTAACGGAGCCTCCTGCCGATTAAAGGATGTCCAGGAGCTATTTATGGATACCGGTATCGGTAAGGAGGGCTATTCCATCATCGGACAGGGTCAGATTGATAAGATCCTAAGCGGGAAGCCGGAGGATCGTAGAGAGCTCTTTGACGAAGCAGCCGGTATCGTTAAATTTAAAAGGCGGAAATATGCCGCTGAGAAGAACCTTGAGGAAGAGCGGCTTAATCTGTCCCGTGTGACGGATATCATGAAGGAGATAGAAAAGCAGCTGGTTCCCTTAGAGAAGCAATCTGCAGTTGCAAAGGTCTATTTAAAGCTGAAGGAAGAGTTAAAAGGCCTGGAGGTTGCCCAGTTTCTGAAGGAATATGAGAAGCTCCGTTCCTCCAAGGAGCAGGTGGAGGAAAAATTAAATATTGCAACCTCTGATTACGACCATGCGAAGGAAGAATATGAGAATACGAAGGAGGAATACCTTCGGCTGGAACAGCAGCTGGAGGAGTGTGACCGGAGTATTGAAACGGACAGAAATGCTTACAATGAACTGATGCTAAGCAAGGAAAAGGCAGAGGGTGAGATCAAGGTTCTGAAGGAGCAGATCAGCTCGCTGCAGCAGAATGATAAGTACTACCAGGGTAGACTGACTGCCAGTGAACAGGATATCGCAAATAAAAAAACAGAAGAACAGGAGTATTTAAATGAGAAGGCCGGTATTGATGTTAAACTGGCCGACCTGGATGATATCTTAAGCAATGCACTGCTGGAAGTTGATCGAATCAAGGATAATATCAAGCAGTATACCAGGGAAATCGAAGATTGTAATAATGGTATCTTCGAATATCTGAATATCAATTCCAGTATCAAGAGCAGCATGCAGCGCTATGAGACGATGCTGGAGCAGAATACCCTCAGAAAAGCTGAGTTAAATCAGAGAATTCTAAAGAATAAGAGTGAAGAGTGCTCCTTTGACGAAGCAATCGAGAATTGCCGGAAGGAGCTGCAAAGCATTTCTGAAGGTATTATTCTCCATACAGAGGAAAGTAGTTCCGTTGAGACGGCGATTAACGAGACCCAGGCTAGCATAGACCATATCACAGTAGAGCATACTGAGGTACAGGGACATTATTTAAGGGAGAAGTCCCGTCTCGAATCCCTGATGAATCTGACAGAGCGGTATGAGGGCTATGGTAACAGCATTAAGAAGGTTATGGAGCAGAAGGGTCGTATCCCGGGAATCATTGGTGTCGTAGCAGACATCATAAAGACCGGTAAGGAATATGAAACAGCCATTGAGACAGCCTTAGGCGGCAGTATTCAGAATATTGTCACAGAGGATGAGGCTTCCGCTAAGGAGCTCATTCAGTATCTTAAGCAGAACAAATTCGGCAGGGCGACCTTCCTGCCGCTGACCAATATGTCGACAGGCAGCGGACTACATAACGATAAGGTATTAAAGGAGCAGGGAGTATTAGGTATTGCCGCAGAGCTTGTGGAAGCTGATCCGAAATATCATGCATTAATTGACTATCTGCTAGGCAGAATTATTGTAGTTGACCATATTGACCATGCAACTGCCCTTGCAAAGAAATATCAGTATTCCTTGCGTATCGTTACAATCGAAGGAGAGCTTCTGACCCCGGGAGGCTCCATTTCCGGCGGTGCATATCGGAATGCCAGCAACCTTCTGGGCAGAAGACGTGAGATTGAGGAGCTGGAGGAGCAGGTGTCTGCTCTGGAGGCAGAGACGAAGGACCTGCTGAGACGGAAAGAGGAAGAGAAGGAGAAGAAAGCAGGGTTACGTCAACGTCTGGAGGAGATCAAGCTGATCCTTCAGAAGGAATTCTTAAAACAGAATACCGCCAAGATGAATCTGGACCGGGAGATTACGAAGAAGGCAGAGGCACAGGCCGTATTTAACGAATATACCAAGGAGCTTGCCGAGATTGAGATTCAGGCTAAGGAGCTTGCCCTAAGCTTAGATAAGCTGAAGGTAAACCTGGAAGAGAACCTGAATAAAAATAAAGAAAATGAAGAAACCATCGAACTGATCACGAAGAAGCTCGAGGAGGAGAGAGAAACGGAACGTCTGGCGAATGAAAAGGCGGCAGCCCTTAAGCTGGAGCTGTCCTCCCTGGAACAGACCAGTCAGTTCCTCCTGGAGAATATTAAGCGTGTCAAGAGGGATATCGAGAAGCTTTATGAGGATGAAGCAGCTCTGAAGGCAGATATTGAAAAGGCTACTAGAATTGTTGAGGACAAGAAGCTTACCATCGGCCAATCCGAAGAACAAATAAATGAATATTTAGAAGCCCTTAAGAATCTGGATGAGAAGATCAAGTCTCAGGTGAAGAACCGCGAGGAGATTACTGCCGAACATAAGAATTTCTTTATGAAGAGGGATGAGTTATCCCGTATGATGAATGATCTCGATAAGGAATGCTTCCGCTTAAACAGCCAGAAGGAAAAGCTTCTGGAGCAATCCGATCTGCAGATGAGTTATATGTGGGAGGAATATGAGCTTACCTATACCACGGCCTGCGAATATCCGGTAGACCCCGAGATCAGTCTGACCCAGGCGAAGAAATCCATTCAGGAGATCAAGGGTAAGATCAAGGAGCTGGGAGATGTCAATGTCAATGCCATCGAGGATTATAAGAATCTATCCGAAAGGTTTGAATTCTTATCCGGTCAGAGTGAGGACCTGATCCGCTCAGAAGCCGCCCTGATGCAGATTATACAGGAGCTGGATGCTGAAATGCGCCGCCAGTTTGAGGAGAAATTTGCAGCCATCAACGAGCAGTTTGATATTGTCTTCAAGGAGCTGTTCGGAGGCGGTAAAGCAGACTTAGAGCTGACGGATGGAGAAGACATTCTTGAGGCAGGAATCCGGATCAATGCCCAGCCCCCGGGAAAGAAGCTGCAGAACATGATGCAGCTGTCCGGTGGTGAGAAGGCCCTGACCGCAATTTCCCTGCTGTTTGCCATCCAGAACCTAAAGCCCTCGCCCTTCTGTCTGCTGGATGAGATTGAAGCGGCACTGGATGACTCCAATGTTAAGAGATTCGCAAAATATCTGAATAAATTATCAAATGAAACACAATTTATTATTATAACTCACCGCAGAGGTACCATGGCAGCGGCCGATATCCTGTACGGTATCACAATGCAGGAAAAGGGCATATCCACCCTGGTGTCCGTAAGTCTGATTGAAAACGAGTTAGAAGTTTAGTATGAATTATGCAAGCATAATTCATACTAAGAAGTTTGTGCCTGCGTAAACCTCGGCACAAACTAATTTAAAGAGTAGGTATGACAGTGAGGTTAAGCATCTTTACACTGATGTCACGATGAATGCCGGTAATTCTTCGGTTGTTTGATCGGCTGTAAATATGAATTGGAAAGGTATGATTATCGATGGGAGAAAAGACAGGATTTTTCAGTAAGCTGGTCAAAGGACTTTCTAAGACCAGAAACAGTATCGCAAACGGAATAGATGCTTTATTCAGCGGGTTTTCCAGTATTGATGATGATTTTTATGAGGAGCTGGAGGAGCTGTTAATCATGGCAGACCTCGGTATCAATACAACCACTGCTGTTCTGGAGGATCTTAAGAATAAAGTGAAGGAGAATAAAATCAAGGATCCGGAGCAGTGCAGACAGCTGTTGATTAATAGCTTAAGGGATCAGATGCAGGTAGAAGACGCTGATTATGAATTTGAGAACCGGAAATCCGTTATCCTCTTAATCGGTGTGAACGGAGTGGGTAAAACTACCTCCGTTGGAAAGCTGGCCGGGCAGCTAAAGGAACAGGGCAAAAAGGTTATGGTAGCGGCAGCCGATACCTTCCGAGCCGCTGCAATCGAACAGCTGACGGAATGGGCCCATCGGGCTAATGTCGAGATTATTGCCCAAAAGGAGGGCTCTGATCCTGCGGCAGTCATTTATGATGCGGTTACCGCTGCGAAAGCCAGAAACGTGGATGCATTGATATGTGATACAGCCGGTCGTCTCCATAATAAGAAGAATCTGATGGAGGAATTAAAAAAGATCAACCGGGTTATTGAGCGGGAGTATCCCGAGGCCTATCGGGAAACCCTGGTGGTGCTCGACGGAACCACCGGACAGAATGCACTGGCGCAGGCCAGAGAATTTAATGAGGTTGCGGATTTAACGGGAATCGTTTTAACCAAGCTGGACGGAACCGCCAAGGGCGGAATCGCTATCGCGATACAGTCAGAGCTCAACATCCCCGTAAAATACATTGGGATCGGCGAGAAGATAGACGACCTCCAGAAATTTAATGCAGAGGATTTTGTAAATGCATTATTCCAAAAAAACGAATAGGAGACGATGAAAATGACTTTGGATAGCTTTGAAGAAGCGACAGAGGCGGTCAAGAAGGTAATCCTTAGAACTAAGCTGGTTTATAGTGATTATTTCACGGAGATCTGCGGTAACAAGGTTTACCTAAAACCGGAGAATATGCAGTTTACCGGTGCCTATAAGGTCCGTGGTGCCTACTATAAAATCAGCACCCTCACGAAGGAGGAACGGGACAGGGGCCTGATTACCGCATCTGCGGGAAATCATGCTCAGGGAGTTGCCTATGCAGCGAAGCTCTATCATACGAAGGCCATCATTGTAATGCCCAGCACGACACCTTTGATCAAGGTAAATCGTACCAAGAGCTATGGTGCAGAGGTAATTCTATACGGAAATGTCTATGACGAGGCTTGTCAGTATGCATATCAACTGGCAGAGGAGAACGGTTATACATTCATCCATCCGTTCAATGATGAGGTTGTGGCAACCGGTCAAGGTACGATTGCCATGGAGATTTTTCAGGATCTTCCCACAGTGGACATTATTCTTGCCCCGGTCGGAGGAGGCGGCTTGCTTGCCGGTGTCGCTACCTTGGCTAAAATGCTGAATCCAAATATTAAAGTCATCGGTGTTGAACCTGCAGGTGCAGCCTGCATGAAGGAAGCCTTAAAGGCCGGTCATGTTGTCACCCTTCCTACCGTAGATACCATTGCCGACGGTACCGCGGTAAAGACACCGGGAGATAAGATATTTCCTTACATACAGAAATATGTGGATGATATCATCACTGTCGAAGATCAGGAATTAATCGTTAACTTTCTGGACATGATGGAAAATCATAAAATGGTTGTGGAAAACTCCGGACTTCTTACCGTAGCAGCCTTAAAGCACCTGGATTGCAGGGATAAGAAGGTAGTCAGCATCTTAAGCGGCGGTAATATGGATATCATTACCGTATCCTCCATCGTACAGCATGGCTTAATCCAGAGAGGTCGAGTATTTACCGTATCCGTCCTGTTACCGGACCGTCCCGGCGAGCTGGTCAATGTGGCTTCTGTAATTGCTAAGGCCCGGGGCAATGTCATCCGTCTGGAGCATAATCAGTTTGTCAGCATCAACCGTAATAGTGCAGTGGAGCTGACCATTACGATGGAGACCTTTGGTCACGAGCATAAGGATCAGATCGTACAGGCACTGATTGAGGCGGGCTATTCACCGAAGCTTTGCCAGCCGAATAAATTGTATGAATAACTTTGCGATATGTTTCCTAAGCTCGGATAAGCTTCGTTAGTTTCTATAAAAAACGATGTAATTTTCATTACTATTAACAAACCGGAAATGGTTTACAATCCGACAGGGACTTGTTATAATAAGAACATCTTTATATTCTGTTATTCAGGTCATAGTAGTATTCCGAACGGTTCTTGGAGCATACATCCCATTATTATTCATTATTTTTTCCGGAAAAGGCATCCCGTGTCCATAGCATATGTTATTCTTGGTTATAGATATGGCTGAAGGACCGGAATAGGATATCGGCGGTAAACGAAGGAAGGACAATGAGATACCGGGGACAAGCAGAGGATGCACCGGTTTATTTTCCTATCCCGGATTACCCCGGATCGCAATGAAAAGTAGTTGACAGCTAACGGAAAATAGGCTATGATGAAAACAAGAACACTAGTTCGTATCATTGAGGGATTAGGAAGTATATTATTATATTTATATTGCCTGCAATTGCGGGCAGATGGAGGTAAGAATGGCAAAGGATGATAAATTAAGGGCGCTGGAGTCCGCCTTGGCACAGATTGAGAAGCAATATGGTAAGGGTTCCGTTATGAAGCTTGGCGATACGAATGCCAATATGAATATTGAAACGATCCCGACCGGTTCCATCAGTCTCGATATTGCCTTGGGACTGGGCGGTGTTCCGAAGGGGAGAATCATGGAGATCTACGGACCGGAATCCTCCGGTAAGACCACGGTAGCCTTACATATGGTGGCTGAGGTACAGAAGAGGGGCGGTATCGCAGGCTTTATCGATGCAGAGCATGCACTGGATCCTGTCTATGCGAAGAACATCGGTGTAGATATTGATAATTTATATATTTCACAGCCGGATAACGGCGAACAGGCATTGGAGATTACCGAAACCATGGTACGATCCGGTGCCGTGGACATTGTCATTATCGACTCCGTTGCAGCTCTGGTACCGAAGGCAGAGATTGACGGCGAGATGGGAGATTCCCATGTGGGTCTGCAGGCAAGACTGATGTCACAGGCACTCAGAAAGCTTACCGCCGTGATCAGTAAGTCCAACTGTATCGTAATCTTTATCAATCAGCTTCGTGAAAAGGTAGGTATTATGTTCGGAAATCCGGAGACTACCACCGGTGGCCGTGCCCTTAAATTCTATTCCTCCATCCGTTTGGATGTAAGAAGAATCGAATCCCTGAAGCAGGGTGGGGATGTGGTTGGTAACAGAACCAGAATCAAGGTTGTTAAGAATAAGATTGCTCCGCCGTTTAAAGAAGCCGAATTTGATATCATGTTCGGCAAGGGCATCTCCCGAGAGGGCGATATTCTGGATCTGGCCTCTGAGGTCGGCATTATCAACAAGAGCGGTGCCTGGTATGCTTACAACGATTCGAAGATCGGCCAGGGCAGAGAGAATGCGAAGCAGTTCCTTATGGATAACCCTGAGATATATGCAGAGGTTGAAGCTAAGGTAAGGGAAAAATACAATTTAAAACAGACTAAGAATTATAATGAGGTATTAGAATAGACGGATTATCTGTATTCGTATGGAACCGGTCGTTTTTATCGGTTTATATTATGGTGACAGGGGATCAGTAACGATATAACAGGCTGTCCATAACGGATCTGCCGTATTCCGAGGTATGCAGCATGCAAGGGAGCGGACGATACGAGGGGCAGCCTTCTTTATTGTTTCATTACTGCAATACAATTGTACAGGATAAGAATGGAGGCTATATGATAATTACGAAGCTGGAACCCTTTGATCGAAGAGAAAAGGAATTCAAAAAATCTGTAAAACGGAATGCTAAAGTCAGGGTTTATATCGATGATTGTTATGCATTCCCTTTCTATATCAGCGAACTCAAGGGATATGGACTGGAGGAGGGCTCTGAACTCACGGACTCAGCTTATGAGGCTCTTCAGGATATTGTATTACAGCATGCGAAACAGAAAGCTCTTTCACTGCTTAAATTCATGGACCGGACCGAGAGTGAGCTGAGAAACCGGTTGTCAGAGGATGGGATACCAAAGGAAGTCATTCAGAGCACAATCGAATATGTTCTTCATTATGGTTATCTGAACGATGAACGTTATACTGTCAATTATATTCGTCAGAGGAAGGAAACCAAGAGCAAACGGATCATCAAAGCAGAGCTTACCGGGAAAGGAATAAATAGTGAGCTAATAGAGATGTTATTTGCAGCGGAATATCAGGAGCAGGAGGAAGATCCTGAAATCACTGCCATTAAAAAAGCTATTTCAAAGAAGGGGAAGGAACCGAATTCGTTATCCCGGGAGGAGAAGCAGAAGCTGATGGCCCAGTTATATCGCAAGGGTTTTGAGCTCGATAAAATCAAAAAATTAATAGATTATTGATATTGTTGTATTTTATGCTTGCCTTTCTATGGCAAAAGTTATACAATTATAATCGGCAGAAAATTGGAATTTCTACTACATTCGAAAAATGGAGGGCTGAAAATGAGTAATACTGCACAGCTGTCAGCAAGAGAGCGGATTCTATCATTGCTGGACGACAATAGTTTTGTTGAAGTCGGCGCTTTCGTTACAAAAAGGAGTACGGACTTTAATCTTAATCAGAAGGAAATTCCTTCTGATGGCGTTATCACCGGTTATGGAATCATAGACGGTAATCCTGTCTATGTATACAGCCAGGACGCTTCCCTTTTAGGTGGGTCAATCGGTGAGATGCATGCTAAAAAAATTACACATATTTATGATCTTGCACTTAAGGTAGGTGCTCCCGTTATCGGTTTAATTGATTCAACAGGTATGAGACTTGAGGAAGCTACAGATGCCCTGAACGGCTTTGGTGAGATTTATCTGAAGCAAACGCTTGCCTCCGGAGTTATTCCGCAGATAACCGCTATTCTGGGTGCCTCGGGCGGTGGCCTGGCTCTTATGGCTTCCTTAAGCGATTTTACATTCATGGAAGAAAAAAATGCTAAGCTGTTTGTAAATTCCCCTAACGCTTTACAGGGCAATTATAAAGAAAAATGCGATTCTGCGGCTTCTGCATTCCAGTCAAAGGCAGGTACGGTTGATTATGTAGGTGCCAATGATCAGGAAGTATTAAATAAGATTCGTGAATTGATCTCCATATTACCGTCTAACAATGAAGATGATGCATCCTTTACAGAATGCACCGACGATTTAAACCGTCTCCTTCCTATGTTGGAAACCGAATTAAAGGATACGAAGAAAGCATTGGAGGATATCTCGGATGATCATTATTTCTTCGAGGTAAAACAGAATTATGCCAAGGAAATGGTAACCGGTTTCATCCGCTTGAACGGCATGACAGTCGGAGCAGTTGCAAATCGCAGTGAGCTGCAGGATGCTTCCGGCAAGAAGCTTGCAGGCTTTGACGGAACCTTAACTACGGAGGGCTGTCAGAAAGCAACCGGCTTCGTTAATTTCTGTGATGCATTCCAGATTCCGGTTCTGACATTGACCGATGTGAAAGGCTTTAAGGCTGAGGTTGCCGAAGAGAAGACCATTGCTAAGGCTTGTGCAGGCTTAACCTATGCATTTGCTAATGCAACAGTGCCTAAGGTAAATGTTATCATTGGTAATGCCTTCGGAAGTGCCTATGTATCCATGAATTCCAAGCATATCGGAGCAGATATGGTATTTGCATTACCCGATGCTAAGATCGGCATGATGGATGCTGAGCTGGCTGCAAGAATTATGTATGACGGAAGTCCGGCAGAGGTAATTAAGGAAAAGGCAGAAGCCTATGCGAAGCTTCAGGATAGCGCCGAATCAGCTGCAAAACGGGGCTATGTAGATAATATTATTGAACCGGAAACTGTCAGAAAGCATGTGATTTATGCTTTTGAGATGCTTTTTACAAAAAGTGAAACCCGCCCTGCTAAAAAGCACGGCTCCAAATAGAATGAGGTGACAGAATGGGTATATTACAGTCCGGGTTACTTAGCCGGGCAGCATTACTTGCCAATGAATCATTATCGGATCGTTTAAAATCATCCACTATAAACATGATTATAGGCCTAAGTATCGTATTTGCTGTCCTTATATTGATCAGTCTGATCATTTATTCGTTTAAGATTTTACCCCACCTGCTGAACAAAAGAGAGGAAAAGCACGAGAATTCAGATAGCACTATCGATCATGTTGTTTCTTATATTGTTGAGCAGGAAGAAGAGGAACTGAAAGATGACGGAGAGCTGGTTGCGGTAATTACTGCAGCAATATATGCTTCCATGCAAGAGAATGTTCCTATCGATGGGTTTGTAGTTCGTTCCATCCGTAAAGTTAATAGCAGAAGAAGATCAAATGTATAACTATAGCATGGCAGAAATAATGCCAACTAACAAGGAGGATTAATCATGAAATTTTATACAATTACGGTAAATGGAAATACTTATGAAGTATCTGTAGAAGAAGGCAGTGGAGTATCTCAGCCTGTTGCAGCAGCCCCCGCACCAGCGGCTCCGAAAGCAGCACCTGCACCAGCTCCTGCACAGAAGGCTCCTGAAGTGAAACCTGCGAAGGCTCCGACTGCCGGAACAGCTGGCAGCTTGAAGGTAAATTCACCGATGCCGGGTAAAATAATTGCATTGAAGGCTAATGTGGGTCAGGCTGTAAAGAGAGGTGAAGTTGTTCTAATTCTGGAGGCAATGAAGATGGAAAATGAAATTGTTGCACCTCAGGATGGAACGATTGCAAGTATTAATGTATCTGCTGGTCAGTCTGTGGAAGCCGGAGCACTGCTTGTCACCATGAACTAAGTGATTTTCTAATTAAGCTTTCTTATGAGAAACTACAAAGCAGTATATCTGCTAAATTAAAGTAGCAGCTTGCTACCTTTATAGGGGGAATATAATGGACTACTTTGTAAATACTATATCGGATTTATATGCAAAATCCGGCTTTAATACTTTAACCTATAAAAATGGTATCATGATTTTAGTTGCCTGTCTTTTATTATATCTGGCTATCCGAAAGGACTATGAACCATTACTTTTAATACCGATTGCTTTTGGTATGTTACTTGTTAATCTATTCCCAGGAATCATGGCCGAGCCGACAGTGGACAGTTTGGGTAATGTAGTTCCCGGTGGTTTGCTGCATTATTTCTATATCGGCGATCATTATGGACTTTGGCCTTCTCTGATCTTCCTAGGTGTCGGAGCAATGACGGATTTTGGTCCGCTCATTGCAAATCCTTCCAGCTTTTTGTTAGGAGCAGCCGCCCAGTTTGGTATATATGTCGCATATTTTGGCGCTATGTTATTCGGCTTCTCCGATGGAGCATCCGCAGCGATCTCGATTATTGGTGGTGCTGATGGACCTACCTCCATCTTTCTGGCAGGTAAATTAGCTCCCGAATTATTAGGACCGATTGCCGTAGCTGCTTATTGCTATATGTCACTGGTACCCATTATCCAACCGCCTATCATGAAGCTCCTTACTACAAAGAAGGAGCGTATGATTCGCATGGAACAGTTACGTCCGGTTACGAAGCTGGAGAGAATCCTATTCCCGATCATCGTAACGATAGTAGTAGTGTTAATACTTCCCGATACGGCACCGTTAGTTGGTATGCTGATGCTTGGTAATCTGTTCCGGGAAAGTGGTGTTGTGCGCCAGTTGACAGAAACCTCATCAAATGCTTTGATGTATATCGTTGTAATATTATTAGGTACCTCGGTTGGTGCCACCACCAGTGCTGAGACCTTCCTAACCTGGAACATTTTAAGCATTGTACTGTTAGGTTTGGTAGCATTTGTCTTCGGAACAGCCAGTGGTGTATTATTGGGTAAACTAATGTGCAAATTATCAGGAGGCAAGATTAATCCATTGATCGGTTCTGCTGGTGTTTCCGCTGTACCTATGGCAGCAAGGGTGTCACAGAAGGTCGGAGCTGAAGAAGATCCTACCAACTTCCTACTTATGCATGCTATGGGCCCGAATGTAGCAGGCGTTATAGGAACTGCAGTTGCTGCAGGTGTATTTCTATCCATATTCGGTAAATAGTGTTAAGCATACGATTAATATAAGTAAGTTCAGGATACGAAATGAATTCTTTAACATGAAATAAAAGGAGGTAGAATAATGGCTGAGCAATTAAAAAGACCGGTTAAAATAACCGAAACTATATTACGTGATGCCCATCAATCCCTGATTGCGACAAGAATGACAACGGAGCAGATGCTTCCGATCATTGAGAAGATGGACCGCGTAGGCTATCATTCAGTGGAGTGCTGGGGTGGAGCAACCTTTGATGCATCCCTGCGTTTCTTAAAGGAAGATCCCTGGGAAAGATTAAGACAAATCCGTGCGGGTTTCAAGAATACGAAGCTGCAGATGCTGTTCCGTGGTCAGAACATCCTAGGCTATCGTCATTATGCAGATGATGTGGTTGCTTATTTCGTACAGAAGTCCATCGCTAACGGTATTGATATCATCCGTATTTTCGATGCATTAAACGATATCCGCAACCTGGAATGCGCCGTTAAGGCAACGAATAAGGAAAATGGTCATGCCCAGATAGCAATTTCCTATACCCTTGGAGATGCCTATACTACGGAATATTATGTAGCAATGGCGAAGAGAATTGAAGCACTTGGTGCTTCCTCCATCTGTATTAAGGACATGGCAGGTCTTCTTGTTCCTTACGAAGCAACTGTACTGGTAAGTGCTTTAAAGGATGCGGTAAAGATCCCGATTGACCTTCATACCCATTACACCAGCGGTGTAGCAGGTATGACCTACTTAAAGGCAGTGGAAGCAGGCTGTGATATTATTGATACAGCTATGTCACCGTTCGCTATGGGTACCAGCCAGCCGGCAACCGAGGTTATGGTTGAGACCTTTAAGGGTACACCGTATGACACCGGTTATGATCAGAAATTACTGGCTGAGATTGCTGATTACTTCCGTCCTATGAGGGATGAAGCATTAGAGTCAGGACTTTTGAATCCGAAGGTTATGGGTGTTGATATTAAGACCCTTCTGTATCAGGTTCCGGGCGGTATGCTGTCCAACCTGGTATCCCAGTTAAAGGAGCAGAAGGCGGAGGATAAGTATTACGATGTTCTTCAGGAGGTTCCGAGAGTACGTAAGGATTTCGGTGAGCCGCCGTTGGTAACACCCTCCAGTCAGATCGTCGGCACACAGGCTGTACTTAACGTTCTTGCAGGAGAGCGCTATAAGATGGTAACTAAGGAGACGAAGGCATTGCTTGCAGGTGAATATGGACAGACTGTAAAGCCGTTCAATGCTGAGGTACAGAAAAAGGTTATCGGAGACAAGAAACCGATTACCTGCAGACCTGCAGATCTGATAGATCCTGAGCTTCATAAGATTGAGAAGGAAATCACAGAATGGAAGGAACAGGATGAGGATGTATTATCCTATGCGTTGTTCCCCCAGGTAGCATTAGACTTCTTCAAATATCGTAAGGCTCAGAAAACCGGAATTGACTTGACCGCTGCTGATACGAAGAATCAGGCTTATCCGGTATAAAATACAACCAAACAGTCGATGCTTATGCATCACTAATTATTAAATTAAGGTCCTGGAACAATGATGATCACTTAGTGAGAATCTGCCATTCCGGGACCTTTATCATTCATGACCGGTAAATCGATTTATCGTTCCATCCGGTACACAATAATTTTCTTATTATAGCATTATAATCTTTATATATTATTAACGGTTGTATATTGAATGTTTAATTGACATTTTTTTCAAGTTGTAATAAAGTTTATATAAGTGATTTCTGAAATATTGTTTCTAGTACTAATATAAAAAAATTGACCAATTAAGGTGGGACGAGCATTGACTATTTCAGGAATAATATTACATCTCAATAGGGATTACATATTCATCGGATTGATTTGTTTTGTTTTAGTCATTACTTCAATTATTATTCTTAGCTTTTCCTTAAATGTCAAAAAGAAGTTCAGGAACATGTATCAGTCTCTGTATTACAGGGAAGAGTTGTTTCAACTATTGTGTACCAATATTGATGACATCATCATTATTTATCATTTCGGTAAACATCGGATCGAGTACGTATCTCCGAATCTTGAACGCATCTATGGTGTCAGTATCCAAAGCTTCAAGAAGAATCCGTATATTCTGATTAATCAATCGGATATACTCTTTAAGAATAAGATTAAGGCCTTATTCACTACAAATATTGTAATGACAAATCATGAGATAGAATGTACTCTGTTTCATCCGATTAATAAGCAATTTTCCACTCTGCTCCTTAGAGTTTATCCTGTTTTAAGCCACCAGCTGGTAGTTCGATATATTATCAGTGTTTCGGATTTAACCAAGGAGAAGCAATCCCAGCAGGCCTTACAGGAAGCCCTGATCAATGTAAAAAAGGCGAATGAGGCTAAGAAGGAATTTCTTTCTCATATGAGCCATGAGATTCGTACACCAATCAATGCGGTGAATGGGATGGCTCAGATCGCGTTAAATAGTCTGGAGGATCGGCAAAAGGTAAAGCATAGTCTGGAACGGATTATTGATGCCTCAAAAATGCTGAATGAGCTTTTAAATAATATATTGGACATGAGTAAGCTGGATAGTAATAAGATAATATTGAATAAGGAGCCCTTCCAAATAACAGAGTTAATCAGCTTGTTTTCAGATTTTATGAAGGCTCAGGCAGATCAATATCATATCAATTTCGAAGCGACTCTTAAAAATATCGTTCATGATCATCTGCTGGGAGATAGCCTTCGTCTGCTTCAGATACTGACCAACTGCATGTCGAATTCCATGAAATTCACACCGGCGGGAGGCTACACAAAAATTGAGATAGCGGAGCAAAGTTTTGGCGATAATACAGCGGTTTACCGATTTATCATGAATGATACGGGGAAGGGTATGAGCGAAAAATATATGGAACGTCTCTTTACTCCCTTTGAACAGGAGGATGCTTCCATCGCCCGTGAATACGGTGGGACCGGACTCGGTATGGCTATTACGAAGAATTTGATTACCCTGATGTCCGGCGATATTCATGTAAGCAGTAAGCCCGGAGCCGGTACTACGATAACCATTGAGATTCCTTTTGAGGTCATGAAAATATCTGATATTCAAGAGAAAATCATAGTATCTGCTCCTACCTTCCGGGAGTATGATTTTAGAGGACATAACATCCTGATTGTAGAAGATAATGATGTCAACGTTGAGGTTATAAAAGAATTTTTAAGATATACCGGAATCAATCCGGTCATAGCGAAGTCCGGTAAGGAGGCAATCCGGCTCTTTGAAGCTTCAGAGTCTTCCTGCTACAGTATTATATTAATGGATATCCAGATGCCTGAGCTGAATGGCTATGAAACCGCGAAGCGGATCAGGGAATCCTCCCATCCGGATGCAAATACCGTCTGCATTATTGCAATGTCTGCAGATTATTTTGCTGAGGATATCTCGGAGTCCTTAAGCAGTGGAATGAACTATCATATCCCTAAGCCCGTTGATATCGATCAGCTGTATCAGCTCCTGGATAAAATCATCAATAAAAAATGAAAATTCCTTGACAAACATTATCCGTTCCTGTATACTACCACCTGTAAAGAAAATTACTTTACAGGTGGTGCATCTTATGAATCAGAACGTACCCGGAATCGAGAAGCTGGATGAGATTGTTCAGTTATCCATTCTGTATGATTTCTACGGAGAGCTTCTTACGGAGCATAAGAAACAGATCTTCGAGGATTATGTCCTGAACGACCTGTCCTTAAGTGAAATAGCTGCAGATAAGGGTATTAGCAGACAAGGCGTCTATGATATCGTAAAGAGGTGCAGCCAGGAGCTTAAGGATTATGAAAGTAAATTGGCTCTTGTAAAAAGGTTTCAGTCCGTTAAAGATAAGCTGGGCTTAATGAAAGAGATTTCAGAAGCGATTAGAGAAACCGGTGATTTATCCGGAATAAACAGAATTGAAGCATTGGCAGATGATATATTAAAGGAGCTGTAATTCATGGCATTTGACAACTTATCCGAGAAGCTGCAGAACATATTCAAGAGTTTAAGAGGAAAAGGAAGACTATCCGAGGCTGATGTTAAGACAGCGATGAAGGAAGTCAAGATGGCCTTATTAGAGGCGGATGTCAATTTTAAGGTTGTTAAGAATTTTATTAATTCCGTACAGGAGAGGGCAATCGGCCAGGACGTGTTAACTAGTCTTACTCCCGGTCAGATGGTCATTAAGATAGTTAATGAAGAGATGGTGAAATTACTTGGAGAAGCCACGGTGGAAATACAGCTGAAGCCCTCCAATGAAATCACGGTAATTATGATGTGCGGCTTACAGGGCGCAGGTAAGACGACTACTGTTGCCAAGCTTGCCGGTAAGCTGAAATCCAAAGGAAGAAAACCTCTACTGGTAGCCTGTGATATTTACCGTCCTGCGGCAATTGAACAATTACAGATTAACGGTGATAAGCAGGGCGTTCCCGTATTTTCCATGGGCGATAAGCATAAACCCCTTAATATCGCGAAGGCAGCTCTGGAGCATGCAGCTAAGAACAGCTATAATGTGGTAATCCTGGATACTGCCGGCCGTCTTCATATTGATGAGGGAATGATGGAGGAGCTGCAGGAGATCAAGTCCAATCTGACCGTTCATCAGACCATTCTGGTAGTGGATGCCATGACCGGACAGGATGCTGTCAATGTGGCTGAGACCTTTAACGAGAAGCTGTCCATCGACGGCGTCATCCTGACCAAGCTTGACGGTGATACCAGAGGCGGTGCAGCCTTATCCATCCGGGCAGTGACCGGAAGACCGATTCTCTATGCCGGTATGGGAGAGAAGCTCTCCGATCTGGAACAGTTTTATCCGGACCGAATGGCCGGGAGAATCCTCGGTATGGGCGATATCCTTACCCTGATTGACAAAGCCCAGGCGGAATTCGATGAGAATAAAGCCAAGGAAATGGAGCGAAAACTTAAGAAAGCCGAATTTGATTTTAATGATTTCCTGGAGCAGATGCAACAGGTGAAGAAAATGGGCGGTCTTACAGATTTGCTTGGTATGCTTCCTGGTATGGGAAAGCAGCTCAAGGATGTTGATATCGATGAGAAGGCATTATCCTCCACAGAAGCAATCATCTATTCCATGACAAAGAAGGAACGAGCCAATCCGGATATATTAAATCCCTCCCGCAAGAAGCGGATCGCTGCCGGTGCCGGTGTTGATATCAGTGAAGTAAATGCACTGGTGAAGCAGTTTGAACAGTCGAAGAAGATGATGAAGCAGTTTTCCGGCATGATGGGTGGTAAGGGCGGTAAGCATAACCGGTTCAAGATGCCGTTTGGTTTTTAGTTTATATTCAACCCTAAGAAATAGGTTGAGCAGATTAAGAATTGTTGTGTTATATTCTTATAACATTTCAATATATACATGAATATTTAAGGAGGTGAACATAATGGCAGTTAAGATCAGATTAAAGAGAATGGGACAGAAAAAGGCTCCTTTTTATAGAATCATCGTTTCTGATTCCAGAACACCAAGAGATGGCAGATTCATTGAGGAAATCGGTACTTATGATCCTACTAAGAATCCCAGTGCTTTCAACGTAAATGAGGAAGCAGCTAAGAAATGGTTAGCAAACGGTGCTCAGCCGACAGACACTGTAGGTAAGATTTTCAAGAATGCTGGTATCCTGTAAGCATCGGAGATCATGTGAAAACAGTCGTAGTATTTTGGCGGTTTTCATTGCTGCTTTGAATGCGTGTAAGGTGCGCAGATGGAGGTAGTGAAATGAAGGAATTAGTAGAGGTAATCGCTAAATCACTTGTTGATCATCCCGATGAAGTTGTGGTTACTGAGAAAGAAACCGATAAAACAATCGTTGTTGAATTAAAGGTCGCTTCGGAGGATATGGGCAAGGTAATTGGCAAACAGGGCCGTATTGCAAAGTCCATCCGCACCGTGGTGAAAGCAGCCGCAACAAAGGATGACAAAAAAGTAGTAGTCGAGATTATGCAATAATCCGGATTATATTAACTACAGATAAGGGAGGCTGGCTGTTATGTCCGAAGGGCATAGTAGTTCAGCTTCTTTTGTTAGCGGTTGGCTGCCACAGTCAGACAATCCGGTTTATCCGGCGGTTACAGGCCTCCTGATGTTTTATTAATGCGTATTGGGTATAATAGCAAGGCAGAACATCAGGAATCGTATCATACAGAAAGCTGAGGAATACACATGGACAATTATCTCAGAGTCGGAGTCATCACCTCTACACATGGAGTCAAGGGTGAGGTCAAGGTCTATCCGACCACCGATGACCCGAACCGTTTTAAGGAGCTTAAGCAGGTAATACTGGATACGGGTAAGGAGTATCTTACCCTGGAGATCGAGGGTGTTAAGTTTTTTAAGCAGATGGCCATACTGAAGTTCAAGGGCTATGACGATATTAACAGCATTGAAAAATACCGTGGCAGGGATCTTCTGGTGACCAGAGATCAGGCCATAAAGCTGAAGCCCGATGAATATTTCATCTATGATCTGATTGATTCCGAGGTTTATACGGACGAGGGCACGAAGCTCGGAATTTTATCCGAGATCCTTACTACGGCAGCAAATGATGTATATGTGGTAAAAACTGAGGATCATAGTGAAATTCTGATTCCTTCGATTAAGGAATGCATTTTGAATATCGATGTGGAAAACAAGAAAATTACAGTACATTTAATGAAGGGCTTGGTATAATGGTCAGCCACTACGGCAGACCCGTAATGTTTTATAATATTGCTTGACACAGGCTGACGGACAACTGCCTGTTAATGAAGAAAGGTACGGTAGATAAATGAATTTCCATGTACTTACTCTCTTTCCTGAGATGATTACCTCTGGTCTGAAAACCAGTATTACCGGAAGGGCGATCGATAACGGACTCATTCATGTCAATGCGGTCAATATCAGAGATTTCAGTGAGGACAAGCATAAAAGAGTAGATGATTATCCTTATGGTGGCGGAGCCGGTATGGTGATGCAGGCGGAGCCGGTTTATCTTGCCTATGGCCACCTGGCCAATCAGATCCGGATGCATAAGGGAGAGCATACACCCTATCATAAGCCAAGGCTTATCTATGTGACACCGCAGGGGCCGCTTTTTAATCAGGGGATGGCGAAAGAGCTGGCGACTGAGGAGGACCTGATCTTCTTGTGCGGGCATTATGAAGGGATTGACGAACGTGTTCTGGAAATGATCGTAACGGATTATGTGTCCATCGGTGATTATGTTCTTACCGGCGGTGAGCTCCCGGCAATGGTTATGATTGATGCAATCTCAAGGCTGATTCCCGGTGTCCTTAACAATGAGGTGTCCTCCGAATTCGAGTCCCTTCAGGATAATCTGCTGGAATATCCGCAATATACCCGGCCTGACCTCTTCCTGGGAAAAAGAGTTCCGGAGGTACTGTTGACGGGGCATCATGCCAATATTGATACCTGGAGAAGGCAGCAATCCATTCTTCGTACCTATGAACGCCGGCCCGATTTGCTGGAGAGGGCCAATCTGACCGAGGATGAGCGGGAATACCTGACCAGGCTGATCTTCCAGAAGAATTATGATGTATATGAAACGTAAGAAAACTTCTGTTACAAACATGAAAGCTTTTATGAATAAGCTTGCTTTCTAATAAAAAAAGCTTGCATTATGTTGATTTCTATGCTAGAGTAAATTGTTGTGAGATGAGATGGTCCTCTGATACACGGCGATAAACGCCATAACCGTATTAAGAACATCCAATATAAATAGGAGGTCACAAAATGAACGATATTATTAAGGCGATTGAAGCCGAGCAGTTAAAGTCAAGCATTACACCTTTCAATGTTGGTGATACGGTTCAGGTTTACGCAAAGGTAAAAGAAGGTAACCGTGAGAGATTACAGGTATTTGAAGGCACAGTTATTAAGAGACAGAACGGCGGATCAAGAGAGACCTTTACCGTAAGAAAGACTTCTAACGGTATCGGTGTTGAGAAGACCTGGCCGCTGCATAGTCCTAGCATAGACAGGATTGAAGTTACCAGACGCGGTAAAGCCAGACGCGCTAAGCTGTTCTACCTTCGTGACAGAGTTGGTAAGAAGGCTAAGGTAAAAGAAGTAATCAAATAGTTCGATTAAAGGGACATTACATTCGTAAATGTCCCTTTTTTTCTTCATAGAATGGCTTGTAGTATGTAAGAAGGTTCGTATAGCAAGGTAAAGCTTTACCATTGTATTGCAAGGGTAAAACTTTGCCATGATATTGTAAATACGGTTCGTCTAGGTTATAATGGTTTTGTCATTGAGTCGTGCTGCCGATGAATCCTATCATTTGCCGCTCGTCTTCATGACCAGATTTTATGGATACCGGTTGAAGGAGATCACCTTGTATGGATTTCGATTTTGATAAGGAAAGTAAAAAGCCATTGATCATGAAAATACTCATCGATGTTTTCATATGGGTGGCTGAGATCGCCGCTGTAATCTTTTTGGCTTATTTTATCGTATACTATGCATTAGAGAAGACGAATATGATCGGCATCTCAATGGAAGGCACCCTGAGGAACGAGGATCCAATCATCATTAATAAATTTACTTACCGTGTCTCCGAGCCGAAGAGGTTCGATGTCATTGTATTTAAACAAAGCGGTAGGGAACACAGCTATTATAATATCAAACGAATCATCGGTCTGCCGGGTGAAACGGTTCAGCTTAAGGATGGTAATATCCTGATTAACGATGAAATCGTAGAAGAACTTATCAATGTTGAGCCTATGTTAAATTACGGCTTGGCGGAGGAGCCGGTTGAATTAGAGGACAATGAGTATTTTGTACTGGGAGATAACCGGAATAACAGCGAAGACAGCCGTTTTGCCAGTGTAGGCAACATCACAAGAGATGAGATTATCGGAAAAGCCTTCTTAAGACTTAAGCCCTTTAACTTTGTCAATAAGCTGAATCTGAAGCAGGAGGCATCAACGGAAGAGTAAGAGACAACGGTGTGATAATCAAGCATATGCACTTGTTTCGAATGGAGTTTAGATTAAAAATAAAAGATTTTTAATCGGTAAATTAGTGCTGCCGCCCAATTTCGCGGGTTTTGCGGCAGAATGGAGTTTAGTATGAATTATCAATGGTATCCCGGTCATATGGCAAAAGCAAAGCGTATGATGCAGGAGAACATCAAGCTGATTGATGTAGTAATAGAACTGGTAGACGCCAGAATTCCCTTATCCAGCAAGAATCCCGATATCGACCAGCTGGCGAAGGGGAAATCCAGAGTGATTTTGTTGAATAAATCGGATATGGCAGATCCGCGTGATACAAATACCTGGAAAGCATATTTTGAAGAAAAAGGTTACTATGTATCCCTGGTCAATTCCAAGAGCGGTACAGGAGTCAAGCAGGTAAAGGATATTGTCTATAAGGCTTGCGCAGCCAAGCTGGAGCGGGACCGCCGGAAGGGAATCTTAAACCGTCCGGTCCGGGCCATGGTGGTTGGAATCCCTAATGTGGGCAAATCCACCTTCATCAACAGCTTTGTCGGTAAGGCCAGTGCTAAGACCGGTAATAAACCAGGTGTTACTAAGGGTAAACAATGGATTCGTCTTAACAACAACATTGAGTTACTCGATACCCCCGGTATTTTATGGCCAAAATTCGAGGATCAGTCCGTAGGTTTACGACTTGCCTTGATTGGCTCCATCAATGATAACATCATCAATACAACGGAGCTGTCCTTGGAATTTATCCGATTTGTCAGCAGGAAGTATCCAGCCTCTCTGGTGGACCGTTATGGAATTGAGCCCTTCGGAATATTGGATACTCTGGAAAGCGCCACAGAGGTCTTGAAGCAGATTGCAATCAAGCGGGCCTGTCTGATCAAAGGTGGGGAGCCGGATATTGACCGTGCCGCCCTTCTAGTCCTGGATGATTTTCGAAGCTTAAAAATCGGAACCATCACCCTGGAGCGGCCGGAACGTAAGGAGAAGGCTTCCGATTCCGCAACCGCTGATACAAAGGTTACAGAATAGAGTGATTAAGCTGCTGTATAATAGGCAGCCCACTATAGATAATAACAAAGGAAATTAATCATTGAAGATATTGAGGATAACAGTATGAGCATACAGGAAGAGCATAACCCCTTGGAGGGAATGAACGAGCCGGCGGCTCGGGAAGGCCATTCGGAGCCGAAGAAAATAGCAGAGATTAAACTGGAGTTCATGCAGGCGAAGGAACAGGATATTCCGGCCTTATTGAGTAAATATACGAAGGATAGCCGCAGCGGTGTCATTACCATCTGCAGGCAATACCGGAACAAATGGGAGTCTTATGAGCAGGAGCTTAAGCGTCTCGAAGAGATGAAGCATTATGAGAGGAAGTATCAGGATTACCATTATATCTGCGGAATCGATGAAGTAGGCCGCGGCCCCTTTGCCGGTCCGGTTATTGCCTGTGCCGTCATCCTTCCGAAGGATTGTAACATCTTATATATCAATGACTCCAAACAGCTTACGGAAAAGAAGCGGGAGGAATTATGCGACGAGATTATTTCTCAGGCTGTTGCCTATGGAATTGGCAGTGTCCCCCCGCCAAGAATTGATGAGATTAATATCCTGCAGGCAACCTATGAGGCCATGCAGAAGGCAATAGAGAATTTGTCCATAAAACCCGATCTATTATTAAATGATGCAGTAACAATTCCCGGAGTTAACATCAAGCAGATTCCAATTGTCAAAGGAGATGCAAAGAGTATCTCCATTGCTGCAGCAAGCATCGTGGCGAAGGTTACCAGGGATCGTATTATGGTGGCTTATGATAAGGTGTTTCCGGGCTATGATCTGGCTAATAATAAGGGCTACGGCTCCGCCAGACATATTGAAGCCATACGGGAGCTCGGTCTGACACCAATCCACCGAAGAAGCTTTGTAAAGAATTTTATTTGATTACATAGGAAGAGGGCTTAGGATGGAACAGAAGAATACGAATAAGCCAAAGACTGCGGTTGCGCTGTCCTATGTGCCGGAGGATGACGCTCCCAAGGTCATTGCCGCCGGTAAGGGCTATCTGGCAGAACGCATCATCGAGAAGGCAAAGGAAGCAGATATTCCCCTCCATAAGGATGAGAAGCTGGCAGAGAGCCTGTCTAAGCTGGAGCTGGGATCAAACATTCCCTCCGAGCTCTATGAGGTAGTTGCTGAGATTCTGGTATTTGTTGACCGAATGGACCGGATGAAGGAGAAGCTGAAACGTACGGATTGATGTGAGATTGTAATGTTATCAATTCTAAGGAGCATATCAATAATACAAACATAAACTAATACGAATGAAGGGATACCTTGAATAAGAGGGAAGTCGGAACACAATTCGAACAGAGAGCCTCCGATTATCTGATTAAGAACGGCTATCAGATGATTGGACATAATTTCAGCTGCAGGACGGGTGAGATTGATCTAATCGCCAGGTCAGAGGGCTATTTATGCTTCATTGAGGTAAAATACCGTTCCAGTACCCATAACGGTTTCCCTGCGGAGGCTGTTAATGCAAGGAAAATGCAGCGTATTATCCGGACGGCACAGTATTATATGCTCGTGAACAGAATTCCTATGGACACCCCCTGCCGGTTTGATGTGGTTGTCATTCTGGAGAAGGAGATTTCCCTTATTAAAAACGCATTCGATGGACTATAAAATAGAAGGAGGGCAATAGAATGACCTTTCAAAACAGCAGCATGGCTCAGATTGACTTTACAGCTGAGGTACCCTATCTTTCCTTTCCGGCATTATCCGAAATTCCCTTTATCCGTCACGGGTTTTCAACCCGACTCGGCGGAGTCAGTAAGGGGATGTTTGAATCTATGAATCTTGGCTCCGAGTCCTCCATCTACCAGGATGCTCCGGAGAATATTATTGAAAATTATGAGCGGATCTCTGCCGGTATCGGTATTGATCCGCGTTCTATCGTAGTATCAAAGCAGGTACATAAGACCAACCTCCGTCTGGTTACGGAGAAAGACCGGGGTAAGGGCTTATATCTTCCCAGGGATTATGATGAGATTGATGGATTGATTACGAATCAACCCGGTATTACTCTGGTTACAAAATATGCGGATTGTGTCCCCTTATTTCTGGTGGATACCAGGAACAAAGCCATCGGGCTGACTCATTCCGGCTGGCGCGGTACGGTGAAAAAGATAGGAAAGCTCACCGTAGAAGAGATGAAGGAGCAGTTTGGTACGGAGCCGGAGGATCTTGTTGCTGTCATCGGTCCTTCCATCTGCAGTGACTGCTATGAAGTGGGAGAAGAGGTGGCCCAGGCCTTTCAGGATGCTTTCACAGAAACTGGTTACAATATGGATACCATCCTAAGCAGAAACGACAGCGGACGCTATCAGCTGAATCTGTGGGAAGCAAACCGCAGCATATTCAGGGAAGCGGGACTTAGAGAAGAACGAATCCATGTATCAGGCGTCTGTACCTCCTGCCATTCAGACTGGCTGTTTTCCCATCGGAAAACTAACGGGAAAAGAGGAAGCCTGGCAGCCTTTCTGGCATTAAAATGATTTGAATTTGAAGAGTAGATATTAATCGGCAAGTATTTGAAGTACAGATATTAAGCGGCCATTTTATAGTGTTTATAAGAGCCCAAGATTGGCTCTAGGAGAAAAGGTGTATTGATATGAAGAAAAAAGCACACATTATTAAGGAGATTGAACCCGGCAGTATAGCAGAGGAGCTGGAGCTTACCCCGGGTGATGAGCTGCTCCGAATTAACCATAAGAAAATCAAGGATGTATTTGATTATCACTATCTGATTAAGGATGAATTTCTGACCCTCCTGATCCGAAAAGCGAACGGCGAGGAGTGGGAGCTGGAGATTGAGAAGGATTATGAGGATGATCTGGGGATTGAATTTGAAGAGGGTCTCATGGACGAATACCGTTCCTGCCGGAATAAGTGCATCTTCTGCTTTATTGACCAGATGCCGCCGGGAATGAGGGAAACCCTGTATTTTAAAGATGATGACGCCCGTTTATCCTTCCTTCAGGGAAATTATATTACCCTGACGAATATGAGTGATGAAGATATTGATCGAATACTGTTCTATAAGCTATCCCCGATCAACATCTCCATCCATACGACCAACGAGGAGCTCCGCTGCAGGATGCTTCATAACCGTTTTGCCGGGAGTGCTTTGGCCAAGCTAAAGAAGCTGAAGGACGGAGGCATCACAATGAACGGTCAGATTGTACTCTGCAAGGGCTGGAATGATGGAGAGGAGCTGGAGCGGACCATTCATGATCTGGCTGCCTACCTTCCGGAGCTTCAGAGTGTCTCCGTGGTTCCCGTAGGCCTGACCAAATATCGTCAGGGCTTAGCCGAATTGGAGAAATTCTCGAAGGAGGATTCGATTCAGGTGCTGGAGACCATCCACCGCTGGCAGAATACCTTTCTGACTCATTATGGGACACGTTTAATTCATGCCGAAGATGAATGGTATATTAATGCCGGACTTCCAATTCCGGAGGCTGAGGCTTACGAGGGTTATCCGCAGATTGAGAATGGTGTCGGTATGGTTCGATCCTTCCAGGATGAATTTGAGGAATATTTTGCAGAGCTTACCGGAGATGACCGTAGGAAGGAGCTTTCCATGGTAACCGGTGTTCTTGCGACTCCTTATATGGAGCAGATGCTTGGCAGGCTTAAATGTAAGTTCCCGAATATTAACGTTCGTCTCTATACTATTAAGAATGAGTTTTTCGGAGAAAATATTACGGTAGCCGGTCTGATTACAGCCGGAGATATCATAAACCAGCTAAAGGGGAAAGAACTAGGGGAATATTTGATGCTTCCCGACGTTATGCTTAGAAACGGAGAGACCGTATTGCTGGATAACCTTACCGTGGAGGATATTGAAAACACTTTACAAACCAGTATCCGTATTGTACAATCAGATGGAAAGTCTTTCATTGATACCATAATCTGACCAATGGAAAAGACTTTTCCTTTGTATTAAAAATAATGCTGACATCCATAGGAATGATGCTTCAGCAGAGTGGAGAGTATTATGAGCAGACCAATTGTAGCCATAGTCGGCAGACCGAATGTCGGAAAATCAACCTTGTTTAATGCCCTGGCAGGAGAGAGAATCTCCATCGTTAAGGATTATCCGGGTGTTACCAGAGACCGTATCTATGCCGATATTACGTGGCTGAATACACAATTTACAATGATAGATACCGGTGGAATTGAGCCGGACAGCAGGGATGAGATGCTGACCTACATGAGACATCAGGCGGAAATTGCCATCGAAACAGCGGATGTCATTATATTTCTGACCGATGTACGTCAGGGCCTGGTGGATTCCGACTCCAAGGTAGCTGATATGCTGCGCAGGAGTGGAAAGCCCATTGTCCTGGTAGTAAATAAAGTGGATAATTTTGACAGGCAGATGGCCGATGTATATGAATTCTATAATCTCGGTATTGGTGAGCCGTTCCCGATTTCAGCCTCCTCCAAGCTGGGCTTTGGTGAGATGCTGGATGAGGTGGTAAAGCATTTTCGTTCGGGCAATACGGAGGAAGCGGTAGACGAACGCCCCAGAATTGCAATCGTAGGTAAGCCGAATGTCGGAAAATCCTCTATTGTCAATAAGCTGGTTGGGGAGAACCGTGTGATTGTGTCCAATATTGCGGGAACCACAAGAGATGCGGTAGATACACCGATCCGACGTAACGGTAAGGAATATATCCTGATTGATACAGCCGGACTCCGTAGAAAAAGTAAAATTAAAGAGGAGCTGGAACGCTTCAGCATCATTCGTACCGTGACTGCGGTGGAACGGGCTGATGTCGTTGTACTGGTTATTGATGCTGCGGAAGGCATCACAGAGCAGGATGCCAAGATAGCAGGAATTGCCCATGACCGCGGCAAGGGTATTGTTATTGCGGTTAATAAGTGGGATCTGATTGAGAAAAACAACAAAACAGTAAAGGAATATACCTCGGACATCAAGGAAATCCTGTCCTTTATCCCATATGCGGAGATATTGTTCCTATCCGCAGAGACAGGACAGAGGATGCATAAGCTGTTCGAGATTATTGAGGTTGTCATCCAAAACCAGAATCTTCGTATCGCTACCGGCGTTCTGAATGAAATCATGGCAGAAGCAACAGTGCTTCAGCAGCCGCCTTCGGATAAGGGGAAACGGTTGAAGCTGTATTACATCACCCAGGTCGCTGTTAAGCCCCCGACCTTTGTTATTTTTGTGAATAACAAAGAACTGATGCATTTTTCGTATACCAGATATATTGAGAACAAGATTAGGGAGGCCTTCGGATTTTCCGGTACTTCCTTAAAGTTTATCATTCGGGAGCGAAAGGAGAACGATTAAAATGGTGATGAAGATCATTATCTGCTTAGGACTCGGCTATCTGTTCGGCTGCTTTTCCACAGGTTATTTTATCGGAAAGCTGAAAAAGGTAGATATCCGGAATTACGGAAGCGGAAATGCAGGAACTACGAATGCCCTCAGAACCTTAGGGGCAAAAGCCGGTATCATTACTTTACTGGGGGATATGCTGAAAGCTATTATTCCAATCCTGCTGGTTAAATTACTGTTTTATAAAAATGATGATAACATGCAGCTGCTCAGCTTATATACGGGACTTGGCGTAGTATTAGGCCATAATTATCCTGTCTGGCTGGGCTTTAAGGGTGGTAAGGGGATTGCCGCAACCGCAGGTATTATGGTAGCCTTTAATCCCTGGATTATTCCGATTGGTTTACCCTTGTTTGCTATCTCGGTTGCTTTAACCAGGTATGTATCCGTCGGTTCCTTATTGGTGGCAATTTTGTTTCCAATCTGGATTTATGTATGCTTTCCGGGTGATATACATATGCTGATAGTTTCATTGGTTTTTATGGCATTGGCATTTATTAAGCACAGATCCAATATTAAACGTATCCTGAACGGTACGGAAAACAAGCTGGGTCAGAGAGTTAAGATAGACGACAAGTAGATATCCTAGCTACATCTAGATGAATAATAAAGGAGGTACCCTTATGAG
Organism: Bacillota bacterium; assembly: GCA_023409835.1. GTDB lineage: Bacteria > Bacillota > Clostridia > Lachnospirales > Lachnospiraceae > Mobilitalea. Next base: position 5,685 of record JAEYQV010000050.1, on the reverse strand, counting down.
TAAAGTTAGTATATTAGGCGCCGGGACCTGGGGCTGTGCCCTGGCCATATTGCTATCCGATAATGGCCATGACGTTACCATATGGACAAAAATTGAAAAGGAAGCCCGTACCCTGAAGGAAACAAGGGGAAATCTTAAAAATCTGCCGGGAGCTAAGCTGCCGGATAATATTAAAATAAGCCTTGATCTGAAGGAAGCCTGTAACGGACCCGAGATCATCGTAATGGCGGTTGCCTCTCCCTATATCAGAGCTACCGCACACGAAGCAGGTCCCTTCATCCGTGAGGGGCAGATCTTAGTGAATGTTTCTAAGGGCTTGGAGGATGATACACTTAAGACCCTGTCCGATGTAATAAAGGAAGAAATTCCTCAGGCAGATATTGCCGTTCTCTCCGGACCAAGTCATGCAGAAGAGGTTAGCCGTCGGATTCCTACTACGATTGTTGTTGGTGCTGGCTCCAGAGAGACCGCCAAAACGATTCAGGATGTCTTCATGAACGAGGTATTCCGAGTCTATACCAGCCCGGATATCATCGGTATCGAGCTGGGTGCATCCTTAAAGAATGTTATCGCCCTTGCTGCCGGTGTCATCGACGGTCTCGGCCTCGGGGATAATACCAAGGCTGCTCTGATGACCCGAGGTATGGCGGAGATCAGCCGTCTCGGAATGAAGATGGGCGGTAAGCTGGAGACCTTCTCCGGTTTGTCAGGAATGGGAGATCTGTTCGTTACCTGCACCAGTCTGCATAGCCGTAACCGAAAAGCCGGCTATCTGATGGGTCAGGGCTTAACGATGGAAGAGGCCATGAAGGAAGTGAATCAGGTGGTAGAGGGTGTCAACACTGCGAAAGCGGCTCTTCATATGGCACAGAAGTATGAGGTTGAGATGCCGATCGTAGAGCAGATCAACATGGTTTTATTCGAGGGTAAATCTCCGAAGGAAGCCCTGGCAGATCTCTACGGCAGAGATAAGAGGAAGGAATATAAAACCCTGGAATGGGATTAAGATAATTCGTTATTTCGAGAGCTGTTGTTTATAGTTTATAGAAACGAAGACGAGGTTGGGACCTCCAAAGGGAGATCCCAGCCTTTTTATATATTCAGACTGTATGCGACATCCGATTTTGATATTGAATTTATATTACTTTGAACGGATCGACTTATAGGTTTTCTGTTAATAATTCAGGCTTAGCACTATTATAGTTTTCAAAATACACTAGAATCCTTCCTACTCAATAGCCGGGCAGTTCACCTTTAGCAATTTGTATGAATAAGGTGATTCTATATCAGTAATGACATTAATCAATAAATTATAGTCGTTTTTTACCTTTACACAATTATACAATATTGCTATAATATGATAATCCTGTCTGGGAGCCGGTAAATAGTGTAATATTACGATAAATATACTTCCAATACTTTGTCATGCACGTGCCAGAGTACCTTTATATTCTGTTACCGGAACCCTTAATATAGGACTTTAACATTAGGGGGGATTGTTTTGAAGAAGAATTCTGAAGAAAAGAAATCACGGGCGATTAAAAACACATTTTATTCTGTCCGCTTGCTATGGGGGATCAACAAAGGTTCTATTTTCCATGCGGGATTATCCGTTGCTTCCGATTATTTTGCATGGGTTTTTTACAGTCTGTTCTTTATTCTGTATCTGGTCGGAGCGATTGAAAACGAAGCGGGCTTTACCCATATTTTCCGCTTTATTCTGTTGGCTGGAGGTCTTTTCCTGGTAATGGCTCTTTACCGGGCCTATATCGACGGAGCCTTTATTCCGATGGCCGGAGCAAGGATTTATCAGAAGCTGTACCGTATGCTGTACCAGAAGGCCAGGAATGTGGAGCTTCGCTGCTTTGAAGACAGCAGCTTCTATAATAAATATACACTGGCCGTGGATGGTGCCAGCGATAGGCTCGTTTCCATTCTGATTAACATGTTCGGAGTTTTCTGCGCCGGAATCGCCGCAGTCGTAGTATTTACGAAGATGTTCCAGATTGATAAGGTGGCTATGCTATTTGTATTCTTTCCGATCATCGGTAATTTTGCCTTCGGCTATGTATATAATAAATGGACCTTTCGGCGTGATCAGGCACTGGTTCCTTATAAGAGAAGAATTGACTACATAAACAGGGTAATGTATCTGGCGGATTACTCCAAGGAAATGCGATTGTCCAATGTCTATCACCTGTTGAAGCAGAAGTATATGAAAGCAATTGAAGGGATTAATGAAGTAGTCGATACCTTTGCACCAAAGATTAATGTACCGCTGTGGTTCCGCAATTATTTCACCTTTACGATCATCTTTGAAGGGGTCCTGCTATACGGTGCTTACCGGACCATCGTTAAGAAGGCGATCAGCTTATCCGAGCTTGCTATGCTGTCCAGTGCCATGGTTTCTGCTACCTGGATCCTGATCCGTTTCACGGAGCATATCATGGAATGCATGAAGCAGGGATTATTCATAGAGAATTTACGGACCTTCTTAGAATATCAGGAGAAGCTTCCCGAGGATTATGACGGTTTGCTTCCGGAGCAGGAGATTGAGTCCATCGAGTTTCGTAACGTAAGCTTTGCCTATAAGGAAGGCGGAGAGTACACCATTAGGAATATGTCCTTCCGGATTGAAGGTAAATCAAGTGTTGCATTGGTAGGACATAACGGTGCCGGCAAGACCACAATTATTAAGCTGCTGTTCCGTCTATATGATCCGACGGAGGGAGAAATTCTTCTTAACGGCCGGAATATCAAGGAATACAACCTGAAGGCTTATCGTAAGCTATTTGCAGCCGCCTTCCAGGATTATAAGATATTAGCGTTTACGATTAAAGAAAACGTGCTGATGCACAGTGATTGTGAAAATGATGATGCAGTGGTTGTGGAAGCCTTACAGAAGGCCGGTGTCTATGAAAAGGTTTTGTCTCTTCCGAAGGGGATCAATACGATTCTTACAAAGGAATTTGACGAGGACGGAGCATTGCTTTCCGGTGGCGAATATCAGAAGATCGTAGTTGCCAGAGCCTTTGCGAAGGACGTTCCGATCAAGGTATTTGACGAACCCTCCAGCGCCTTGGACCCGATTGCAGAGTATGAGCTGTATGAAAGCATCCAGAAGGACAGCCTTGGTAAGACGATGGTATTTATTTCACATCGGCTCTCCTCCGTACGGAATGCCGATATGGTGTATATGCTGGAGAACGGAGAGATTCTGGAACGGGGTACCCATAAGGAGCTTATGTCATTAGACGGTGCCTATGCCGATATGTATAACAAGCAGGCGAAAAACTATCTCGCTGTAGAGAATCTGCAGGAGGTGACCGCATAATGGCTAAGAAAGATAAGAATACAAAACAGAGTTTTCATAAGGTAATGTCCAATAACTGGTTCATTATTAAGTTGTCCTTCCAGACTGCACCGTTCTTTATGTGCTTTATGATTTTTGAAACCGTGAAACAGCAGGCGCTGGTTTTTCTGGAGCATACTTACGGAATTAAATATGTCCTGGAAGCGGCAGAATTTCATAAGCCCTTTGTTGTTGTGGTACGCTTTCTTGCAATCGTATTTGCAGCCTGGGCTGCTTCCTTTCTCTTAAGCGGAATATATCAGAACAGAGTGTCACAGAAAGCATTACCAAGAATCCAGAAGCGACTGAAGGATTTGATGTATGAGAAGGCGAAGGATCTCGATCTTGAGTGCTACGATAATCCGGAATATTACAATGAATTCGTATTGTCCATTTCGGAGGCGGAGAAATCCATCACCAGAACCCATCAGATCATTGAGGCCTTCTTCGGAGCGATTACGACACTGCTTACCAGCGGTATCTTCTTCCTGACCACGGATTCCCCCTCGGTAATCTTTATCCTGATATCCTTCCTGCTTACCTTCGTATTCTCACAGATTTTGAACAAGGTTAACTTTAAGAATCGTCTGGATAAGAATCCGCAGGAGAGGAAACGTTCCTATGTACACCGTGTATTCTATCTGAATGAATATGCAAAGGAGGTTCGGTTAAATCCCGAGCTATCAGAAAGGCTGTACGAGGAATTTGAATCAACCAATCATAATATCTATCAGATTGAGAAGAATTACGCTGTTAAGAGAACGTTCCTTCAGTTTATAGTAAATTATATCACCAATGATTTCATCAGTGATGTCCTTTATATTACCTATCTGGTGTACCGTGCAGCCGTACAACGCGTGATATCCTACAGTAGTGTTGTTGTACTCTGGAACTCCTCGGGAAGCTTAAAGTATAGTCTTAGGAATATCGCCAGTATCTTCCCTCAGGTGTCGGAAAACAGCTTATACATTGAAAAGATCCGCAGCTTCCTAACCTACGAGCAGAAAATAAAGAGTGAACAAAAGCTTATGGTGCCGACACAGCCCAGTACCCTGGAGCTTAAGAGGGTATCCTTCGGATATACGAAGAAGGAAGGCTATATTCTGCAGAATATCAATTTAACGATTCATCCGAATGAGAAAGTGGCACTCGTCGGCTATAACGGTGCAGGCAAGACGACTCTGATTAAGCTGATTATGAGGCTTTACGATCCGGATGAAGGAGAGATACTATATAATGGTGTCAATATTAAAGAATATGACGTGAGGGAATATCGGGAAGCCATCGGCACCATCTTTCAGGATTATAAGATATTTGCCGCTACCGTCGGAGAAAACGTCGTACTGGAATATGAAGCAGAGCAGCTGTCAAAGCTGCATGAACCGGCAGTACTGAAAGCCCTGTCCTTCAGCGGCTTCGGTGAACGCCTAGAGCAGCTGCCCAATGGTCTGACTACGGAGCTGACGACCGAATTCGAGCAGGAAGGGATTGATTTATCCGGTGGTGAGAGCCAGAAGCTGGCGATTGCCAGAGCCTTCTATAAGGATGCCCGTATGGTAATTCTCGATGAACCCTCCAGTGCCTTAGATCCGATTGCGGAGTATCAGCTGAATGAAACTATGCTGCAGGCTGCTGCCCATAAGAGTGTCGTATTTATATCCCACCGGTTGTCCACCACCAGGAATGCGGATCACATCTTTATGCTTGAGCATGGCAAAATCATTGAGAAGGGAACCCATGAGGAGCTGCTGAGGCTGCGTGGCAAATACGCTGCGATGTGGAAGGTGCAGGCCGGAAAATATGTGGATTTATAAGAATTGATCCTATAGCTATTGATTATTTTATAAAGGGAGAAGGTCACACAGCTTCGGCTGATGTGGCCTTTTTCTAAAATCTCATAATCAGCGGACGATTGAAATTCCCATGTTCTCGGGCTATCGCAAGTAATCGCCGGTTTTGGAAACGCTCCGTACTTACCGGAGGATCGAAGGCGTATGAGGACTTCTTTGGCTTATAATGGCTTCGATTCATAGTCCTGTAGACGATAACTTGACTAAAAAAATGATTAAATTACGTCCAAAATTCACCTCGAACATGTAGATATCCCATATCATAGAATGAAACAGCCCTGCATATCTTTAACTATAACCATAAGGAGGTTGACATATGTTAGGGCAGTTTGATGTTTATAATGATATTCAGGCTAGGACAGGCGGTGAAATATACATAGGTGTGGTAGGGCCGGTCAGAACAGGAAAGTCTACCTTTATTAAGAGATTCATGGATCTCTTGGTAATACCCAATATTGAAGATGTCCATAGCAGAGAGAGAGC
>JAEYQV010000048.1 GCA_023409835.1 Bacillota bacterium | reverse complement strand
TCCCGGGTATAATAGGTCAGCTTGGTATCAAAAGAAGCTGCTGTCTGGAGATCGGAACCCGCATTGATCATATCCAGAGCGCCTGTAATGGAGGCAATTGCTACATTCAGCTCATCATCACTTAAGGCATAAAGCTGTTGATTCTCACTTCTGACAGTGGCCGCATAGATGCATTCTGTTTTATATTCATGGTAATCCTCCGGTGAGATGCTTTTCGTAATGGCAGCTTCATCAATAATAAAGCCCTCGGCTATTTTCTTGTAATACTTATCGCCAAGAGTTAAGCGGTTATATGCAGCGATTAGCAGCTCTTTGCTTAGGCCGGAGTCAGTCAGCTTGAGATCGGTTGCATTACTGATAAAGCTGACTACGGAGGCTTCATTGGCTGCAAGCTCTTCCTCTGTAAGATCCATGCCGGCCTTCTTAGCCTGATCGTTTAATATTTCATACATAATGACTCTGGAGAGAATCGCATCCTTAGCGGCTTCCCTTGTGGTCTTTCCTTCTGCATTCTTAGTATCCCAATAACTAATCCCAAGCTTGGACTGATAAAATGCATCCAGTGTATTTCCTTCCGATTCAATCAGATAAATATCATATCGAAAATCCTCCAGAGTAAGCTTTTTATTATTAATGGTTACGACTAAATCGGAATTTTTACGGCTGCAGCCGCCCAAGAGGAATATGACAGACATTAGAATTGCAGTAATAATTGATATGGTACCTCTCGTCCTTTTCATTTGATCACCTCCTGATATTCATTTGTAAATACTTCCATAACTTTACGCAGATAATTTCATTTTAACCCTTTTTATCCCATAGTCAAGTGAATATTTCCATTCCCTGCAATCATCATCACAGTCCATGAAGAAAACTTGAGGGGATGCTTTCGTGAAGCCTTCTCTAAAGCGGATTACAGTTGAGAAATATTTGGATTATGGTATGATGGAGACTATCGCTTTCCCGATACTCTGTTTGAGAGCTGCTCCGGTGGAGGCGAAAAATATTATGTTCAGGCCGCTGGCAGGAAGATAATTGTAGAAATATGTGTCGAACGGGAAAACTTGATAAAAGCCGGATAATATTGTATACTCTTCGTGGTAGGGTGTTTTAGTTAACCCTTCATAAGGAATACGATTTCAGAGTACTCTGTCAGCTTTCATATTTTTCATATTTTTCTTCTCCAAGTATCGAGAAACTCTTGATTTTTGGCAGTTTTATGGTTATGATGTTTAGTGTAATGTGATTGTATATGAAATGGAAGAGCAAGGAGGCAGTGCCTTATGATTAACTTTGATGAAGAGATAGAGAAATTCCAACCGAGCCTGGAGATAGAGCAGGCTGAAGATGTCATTCATAATAATGATCTGACGGACCTTACAGATATACTGAAGGAACTGCTAAAAGAGAATCAAGAGAAGCAGTAATGTCGCAGAAGGTAAAGGTTTTATTCAAATTGATAAGAGGTTAGGTGGAAAAATATGATCTGCCCGAAATGCCAAAGTAATATATCGGATAAGAGAAAGCGCTGTGACCGCTGTGGCGCGGATTTGACGCTTTATAAGAAGCTTTTCTGGGCTTCCAATCAATACTACAATAACGGACTTGCAAAAGCTAGAGTACGGGATTTATCCGGAGCTGTCGTTGCACTCCGGTATAGCCTGGAATTAAATAAATTGAATACGGATGCGCGTAATCTACTGGGATTGGTCTATTTCGAAATGGGTGAGACCGTAGCAGCACTCAGTGAGTGGGTGATTAGTAAGCATTTCTGTCCGACGGATAATGATGCGGATGATTATATCAATGCTGTACAGTCCAATCCTACGAAGCTGGATGCTCTGAACCAGGCAATCAAGCGCTACAATAATGCCCTGTCCTATTCAAAACAGGGAAGTGATGATCTGGCTATCATCCAATTGAAGAAGGTTACTACTCTGAACCCTCATTTTATCCGTGCTTACCACCTTCTGGCTTTGCTCTATATGAAGAACGGAGAGAATGAACGTGCGAAGAAATGCCTGATCAGGGCCGGTAAAATTGATGTATCGAATACAACAACCTTAAGATATATGAGGGAATTGGAGCCCCCGGCGGCAGCCTCTCCTAAGGATGCAGAGGGAGGAGCCGAGTCTGAGAAGAGCCTTACGAATTCCATTATGCCGGTTTCCTCCTATAAGGAGGACAAACCGAATATCATGGCCTTTGTTAATCTGGTCATCGGTGTAATCATAGGACTGGCGGTTATGGCTATTTTAGTAGTTCCTTCTCTTAAGAAAAATCAGAAGGTAGATGAGAACCAGAATTTTGTAGATAACAGCGCAGGACTTGCCACCCTGGAAGAGAAGGAAAATACCATCAGCGCTCTTGAGCAGGACAGGCAGGAGCTGGAGCAGAAGGTAACCCAGCTGCAGACCCAGATAGAAAGTATGGTGATCCCGGAGGTTAATCCGGAATTGTATGATCCGTTGTTTACAGCAGCTCGACTCTATACGGATGAGCTTACGAAGAAAGAAGCGGACAGGGAACTGACAGGAATAGCAGATACTCTGCTTGCGATAGATCCAGTCCAGTATGAATCAGAGATAGCGCTGCAGCTGCTCAATCACTTGAAGGAGGAAGTATTCCCAATCGTTGCGCTGCAAAATTATGAGGAAGGTCATGATCTGTATTTGGACGACAAATACGATGAGGCCTTGGTGCTTTTACTTAAATCCTACTCTCTTGATCCTACGAATGCCAACACGATATATTTCGTTGGAAGATCCTATCATAAACTTAAGGATTATGATAATGCAACCTTGTATTATACTATTATCACCACGGATTATAAGGACTCCAGGCGGTATAGAGAGGCAGTTAACCGATTGGCGGAGCTACCTACACAGGAATAAACAGTAAACTTAAGATAAAAGATTATTGAAAAAAAGACGTTTTATTCAGAAGGAATCCCTTCTGTAGAAAGGTCTTTTTTTCGTGCATCGAAAACAGAAAGGGCAAGCTGTTTCAAATATAGAAGGACAGGAGGGAATCTGGGAATGCAGGAAAACAGGAAGGGAAGGAACCCCGGAAAAACAGGAGAGGAGGAAACGATATACGAATTCAGTCAGAGATGCCTGATTATCCGATTGAATGGTGAGCTGGATCATCATAATGCGATACAAATCAGGGAGAAGGCAGATAAGCTCATTGAGCGTAACCATATCAAACATATCATTTTTGATTTTACCGGTGCTGCCTTTATGGACAGTGCCGGAATCGGAGTTATTATGGGCAGATACAGAAAGGTTATCTTCATCGGCGGGAAAATCGCTGTGGCAAGTGTCAATAACACGGTTGACAGGATTTTTAAGCTGTCAGGTCTATATAAGATTATTGAAAAATACGATACGGTGGAGGCTGCCTTAAATACCCTGCAAAAAGAGTAGCAGAAGGGGTATGGGGGATAACATTTATTTGAAAGAGGAAAGGGGATAAGGAAATAAAATGAATGATACGAACAGGATGGTTTTAGAGTTTGAAAGCAGGTCGCAGAATGAGAGCTTTGCCAGAACCGTTGTAGCTGCCTTTGCGGCTTCGCTGGATCCGACCATTGAGGAGCTGGCTGAT
>JAEYQV010000033.1 GCA_023409835.1 Bacillota bacterium | reverse complement strand
AAGCTGTCAAAATAGTAAAGTTGATGAGAATAGGGAGCTGTTGCATAGGAATCGAGACTACCAGAGGGACTTTCGTCCCCGGTCATCAAGGTAAATATGTAACAGCTTTTTATGTTGGCGGTTGTCTGAGAAAGGCAGATAAACCGTATACAGAACAGGTTTTGCCTTTGCTTCAAGGGCCGGAGACTACTTTCAGATTGATATAATCTATCTAAAATGGTATACTTGCCGTTAGAGGATTCTATTGGTATCTAAGGGATTAGAATGCAGACAAAGGAGGACATCATATGATATATCCCTGGTGCTTGGGGAAAGGCAGTAAGATTGGTGTGACAGCGCCCTCAGCAGGCTGCGAGAATGAGGTTGATTTGAATGCTCTTGAAAGCGGAATTAATCATTTTGAAGAGCTTGGTTATCCGGTCGTTGTGACCGATAGTGTCAGGCATTGCCTGAAAGGGAGAAGTGCCGACGGCAGGACAAGGGCAATGGAGCTAAAACAGCTCTTTGAAAATAGAGAGGTAAGAGCCATCATCGCTGCCCGTGGAGGCGATTTTCTGGTGGAGATGCTTTCCCATCTGGACCTTGAGGCCCTGAAGAAGGATCCGAAATGGCTGCAGGGATATTCTGATATTACCGGACTTACCTTTACGGTTACGACAAACCTTGATATTGCTACGATATACGGCAATAATTTCAGTACCTTCGGAATGGAGACCTGGCATTCCTCTCTATGGAATCATGTTAGGCTTCTGGAAGGACAGGATATCGTTCAGAACAGCTTTGAGCTCTATCAGGACGGACATCTGAACAAGATTACCGGACGGGAGGAGTACGAGCTGACGAAGCCGGTGGAATGGAGAGGTCTGCAGCCGGAAGGGATGGAACCGCAGGAGGAGATTATCCTTAAGGGCAGGGCAATCGGCGGTTGTCTGGATGTACTGCTTTATCTGGTTGGAACAAGATTTGATAAAACGAAGGAATTCGTTCATAAATATAAATCCGACGGAATAGTATGGTTCCTGGAAAGCTTTGATCTGGGAAGTGAAGCCCTGATCCGGGGGCTTTGGCAGCTGAAGGAGGCCGGCTGGTTTGACCATGCTGTCGGTTTTGTCTTCGGAAGGCCCGCCATGTTTCGCTCCTATACGGATACCGATTATGAAGAAGCAGTTATGAGTGTGTTAAAGGAGCTTCATGTACCTGTAATCCTGGAAGCAGATATTGGACATAAGCCGCCTCAAATTGCCATGGTTTGTGGAGCCATAGCGGAGCTCAGATGCAAGGGCGGCAAAGGAAGTATTCAATTTGATCAAAGATAGAGGAGCCGTAACGTATGGAAGCGGAAAGGAATCAGAGCCGGAATAAAAGCAGTCAGGAGGCAGCAGAGATCGGAATGAACGAAGCAGAAGCTGCCGATGGAATTCAGTCCTATCAGAATTCAGTGGAGAATGCCAGCACAGACAATGCCAGCACAGACTATGCCAGCACAGACTATGCCAGCACAGACAATGCCGGCACAGACAATGCCGGCACAGACAATGCCGGTACAGACAATGCCGGTACAGACAATGCCAGCACAGACAATACTAGTACTGACAATGCCGGCTCAGACAATGCCATTACAGATAATGCCGGTACTGACAATGCCAGCTCAGAGGATAATAGGATAGAGCTTATGTCGGATAATACCAGTGAGCCAGGGACAAAGAATAATAAATCCGGTCCGAAGATTAAGCTCATAATTAATAAAACAGCCAAGTTGCTAAAAGAAACAACTGACAGAGGAAATATTACTCCGAAAACCGGCTTGTTCGGTATGCTTGCCTTTTGTATCGGCTTTCTGATTTATCTGGAGCTTGTATTTCATCTGCTGATTTATGGCTCCGTGGATGGGAAGCTGATCTATCCTGTCATATTTGCAATACCGGCCGGTTTCTTATATACCCTGTTGCCGGGCTTCTTTGAACGTAGGATGCAGAAGCTCCTTCTATGGCTGACGACCGGATTGACCTGCATTATATTTGGATTGCAGTTGATATATTATTATGTATTTAAAGTATTCTTCTCCTTCCAGTCAATTGGAATGGCGGATGATGCAGTAGCGGAATTTGGCTCGGAGGTTCTGACCGCTATTCTTGCGAATATCGGCAACCTATGCCTGGTATTCTTACCCCTGCCGGTTCTTGCGTTGCTGATACATAAGGTGTTTTCCGGAGAACGCAGGAGCATAAGAATACAGGGGGGGCTCCTTGCCGCCGGTATCCTATTTCAGCTGTTTGCGCTGATTTCCCTTCAATTTTTCGGAAAGAGTGACTATTCACCCTATGATCTGTATCATCACACCAAGGTACCCGATCTGTGCGGAAAGCAGCTCGGAGTGGTAACGCTGACCAGATTCGATCTGGGAAAGCTGATTCAGGGGGAGGAGGAGCTCGACCTGGCAGATACGGATGCAATCTCCTGGGAGGTACTTCAGCCGACACAGGCACCGACCCCGGTACCCGAACCCAAAGTGACGGCTACCCCGGCTCCGTTGCCGCCAAATGCTACTCCGACACCGGCACCGCCACCTACCCCTACCCCAGTCAATACCTCACCGAATATCATGGATATCGACTTTGCTGCTTTGGCAGCAGCAGAGAAGAATGAGACCATTCGGACGCTACATAATTATTTTGCTTCCGTAACACCGACCAATAAGAATAAATATACGGGTATGTTTCAGGGCTATAACCTTATACTGATTACTGCGGAGGGGTTCTATCCCTATGCTGTCAGGGAGGATGTAACTCCGACGCTGTATAAATTAACGCATGAGGGCTTTATCTTCAATAATTTTTATACTGCCCTCTGGCAAACCAGCACCAGCGACGGTGAATATGTGAATCTGACCGGACTAATTCCGGTGGGAACCAGAAGCATGTACCATTCCAGAAATAATCTTCTACCATTTACCCTGGGACATCAGTTTGACCTTCTGGGTGTAGAGAGTAAGGCGTATCATAACCATACCTATACCTATTACCAGAGAAATGAGACTCATCCGAACCTGGGTTATATTTTTAAGGCAAAGGGCAACGGATTGGTTTTAGATTCCGATGTTTGGCCCGGCTCTGATCTGGAGATGATCAATCACACCGTTGACGAATACACGGATGAGAATCCCTTCCATGTATATTACCTTACGGTCAGCGGGCATATGAACTATACCTTTATCGGGAACAGCATGTCCTATAAGAATCGGGATCTGGTGAGGGATTTGCCCTTATCGGAGGAAGGCAAGGCTTATATCGCCTGTCAGATAGAACTGGACCGCGCCCTGGAGCTTCTGATAAAGAAGCTTGAGGAGGCCGGAGTTGCTCATCGGACCGTAATCGCTCTCAGTGCGGATCATTATCCCTATGCCTGGGAGAAGGAGCAGCTGGATGAGATGGCCGGCCATGAGGTTGATCCGGTATTTGAGGTTTATAAGAATAATTTCATCCTTTGGAATCCTACCATGAAGGAGAATATTGTGGTGGAGGAGCCCTGTTCCAGTCTGGATATCCTCCCGACCCTGTCTAATCTGTTTGGAATAACCTATGATTCAAGACTTTTAATGGGGAGGGATATCTTCTCCGACGCGGAGCCGTTAGTCATCCTAAGCAACCGGAGCTTTATCACAGATAAGGTGATGTATAATTCCGAGAGCGGAGAAGCAATCAATCTGACCGGTGAAGAGCTTCCGGAGGATTATATTAAGAATCTGAACAAGGTGATAAAGAATAAATTCATGGTATCCCAGAGTATCCTGAGGGAGGATTATTACCGTTATCTGTTCCCGAATTATCCGGAGGATTTTAAATAAGCACTTATTAGGTTGCTTATATCAGTAAACCGCATAGAGATTCAGGGAGCATCCACGGTAATCCAATTACCTGAGACGTTCACGATGCGAGGTTGAATTAATTGTATATTAATTTGCAGAATTTTTAATTTTTTTCTTGCATCTGAATATAATATATGATAATATAAGTCAACAACAAAGATGTTGGGCTGAACAAGGGCGACATCTTTGTTTTTTTACAATATACAATTTCATATTGTGAAAGGCGGAGAAGGAGACTTTATTTTACTGAATAACCGTACGACAGGAAGGGCGTGCCACCGACTGAGAGCATGCCTATGGTGATAAGTAAGATACGGAACACTCCGGAGCTCGCGGGTTGAAATGAAAGTAAGTCCGCGCGTTGCACACGTTACGTGTTAGCATCCGGTGATTAAGCCATGGATTATTCAACCATGCACTGATGACCAATGCTGTGAGAGCGGGGAGCAAGGCTCCCAAGGCGGGTGGTACCGCGGGAAATCGCTTAAAACAATCCGAAAAGGAGCGTTTATTAGAATTTTCTCGTCCCGAAGAATTTTGATGAAAATCAGAGTTCTTCGGGATTTTTTTGTTTAAAACAAGGCATACCTTCTAAAAATCCTAAAGACTCTGCAGGCTGACCGATGACGGCCGGAAGTTGTTTCAGCGGATAATCGATTGAATAGGAGGAAGTGCTATGGATTTTGTAACCGGAATAAGGAAGAAGGAAACCTGTGATATCAGGGAAATTTTAGAACAGGGTCTGACAGGGAACGTAAAAATTGAAGGAGCAATTCATACCATCCGCGATATGGGTGAGTTTGCATTCCTTGTTTTAAGAAAAAGGGAGGGCTTGGTCCAATGTGTCTGTGAAGATGGGGTTACCTCCGGCAGTATCAAAGAGCTTCGGGAGGGGATGACCGTAACAGCAGAGGGTATTCTTCATGAGGAAGAGAGAGCTCCGCAGGGGTTTGAACTAAGACTTAAGGAGATAACTGTGTTATCCTCACCGAAGGAGGGAACCATGATGCCGGTTCCGGTATCCAAGTGGAAGATGAAAACCTCCCTGGAGACAAAGCTCACTTACCGGCCGGTGTCCTTGCGTAATATCAGGGAAAGAGCTATATTTAAACTACAGGAGGGAATTATCAGGAACTTCCGGGATTTTCTCTACACGCAGGACTTTACGGAGATTCGGACTCCTAAGCTCGTAGCCGGCAATGCGGAAGGCGGAGCCAATGTATTCAAGCTGGAGTACTTTGGTAAGAAAGCCTTCCTCGCCCAGAGCCCTCAGTTTTATAAGCAGACAATGGTTGGTGTGTATGACAGGGTATTTGAGGCAGCTCCGGTTTTCCGTGCTGAGAAGCATAATACGACTAGACATCTGAATGAATATACCAGCTTGGATTTTGAGATGGGATATATTCATGGTTTTGAGGATATTATGGGGATGGAGACGGAACTGTTACGATATGTTTTCAGTAAGCTTAGGGAGGATTACTCCAAGGAGCTGAAGCTCCTTGAGATAACACTGCCGGAGCTTACCCGGATCCCTGCGGTAAGATTTGATGAGGCAAAAAGGCTGGTATCCGAGAAATATCAGCGTAAAATCAGGAATCCTTATGACCTGGAGCCTGAAGAAGAGGTCTTAATCGGCCGATACTTTAAAGAGGAATATAACAGTGATTTTGTATTCGTGACCCATTATCCCTCCAAGAAAAGACCCTTTTATGCGATGGATGATCCTGCAGATTCTCGATTTACCTTAAGCTTCGATTTGTTATTCAAGGGTATGGAGATTACAACCGGAGGACAGAGAATCCATGATTATGAGGAACAGGTGGCTAAAATGAAGGCAAGGGGCATGGATCCGGAGGAGTTCGTAAACTTCCTGATGATCCACAAGCACGGAATGCCTCCCCATGGCGGCCTGGGCATCGGTCTGGAGCGTCTGACGATGAAGCTGTTGGATGAGCAGAATGTCAGGGAAACCACCCTGTTTCCGAGGGATGTATCCCGGCTTGAACCCTAAGAGGTAAGAGAAGAAAGGCAGAATAGCTTTTGTTTATTAACATTATTGCAGAACGGAGGTCAATATGACGATTGATGAGAAAACCATACAGTATGTTGCAGCGTTGGCAAAGCTGACGATTTCAGAGGAAGAGAAGGCTAAGGTGGCCGGTGAATTGGAGCACATATTGAAGTACATTGAGACGATGAACGGTCTGGATACGGATGGAGTAGAGCCCATGTCCCATGTACTGCCGGTAAAGAATGTATTCCGGGAGGATATCGTGGTAGACAGTGAAGATAGAGAAGTGCTGTTAGTGAATGCTCCCGAGAAGAAGGAGGGGAGCTTTGTCGTTCCCAAGACGGTGGAGTAATCCTAGGGCTTATCGATGCAGTCGAAGGAGCTCAATGGTTATTATAAGGTGTTCATCGGAACACAGATGGAGGTAATAATGAAGGATATCACGAAAATGTCTGCGCTGGAGCTCGGAAGGGCAATCGGATCGAGGAAAATCAGTGTTGCCGAAGCAGTGAAAGCGCAGCTTGAAATCATAAAGTTACAGGATCCCCTCTACCGCTGCTACATTACGGTTCTCGAGGAGAAAGCCTGCGAAAGAGCGGCTGAGGTCCAGAAACAGTTGGATGCGGGAGAGCTTAAGGCATCGCCTCTGGCCGGTGTTCCGGTTGCGATTAAGGATAATATCTGTACCAGAGGAATCAGGACAACTTGTGCCTCCCAGATATTATATAATTTCAAGCCAACTTATAATGCAACGGTTATAGATAAACTAGAAAAGGCAGGAGCCATCATCATCGGTAAGACGAATATGGATGAGTTTGCCATGGGTAGTACCACAGAAACTTCACATTTTGGAGTGACTAAGAATCCTTGGGATTCCGGTTATGTTCCCGGAGGCTCCAGCGGCGGCTCCGCTGCAGCCGTAGCTGCGGAGGAGGCCTTCTATGCTCTCGGCTCCGATACGGGCGGTTCTATTCGTCAGCCGGCGGGCTTTTGTGGGGTTACCGGAATTAAGCCTACCTATGGAACAGTATCCAGATATGGCCTGATTGCCTATGCCTCCTCCCTGGATCAGATCGGTACCTTCGGAAGGAATGTTTCAGATGCCACGACTGCACTGGAGATCATCTCCGGACACGATGGGAAGGATTCAACCTCGGTAAATAATGCCCGATATCACTATGCGGAAGCACTGATCGATGATGTGAAAGGAATGCGGATCGGCATACCGAAGGATTATCTCGGTACCGGACTGGAGGAAGAGGTGAAGGCTGGAATCCTGAAAGCTGCTGAGGTCCTGAGAAGCAAGGGAGCAATCGTTGAGGAATTCGAGCTGCACTCCGTGGATTATGCGGTTCCGTCCTATTATGTGATTGCCTGTGCCGAAGCCAGCTCCAACCTGTCCCGGTTTGACGGGGTTAAGTATGGCTACCGGACACCTGATTATGAAGGGCTGCAGGAGTTATATAAGAAGTCCCGCAGCGAAGGTTTTGGAGATGAGGTGAAGAGAAGAATCATGATCGGAGCCTTCGTATTAAGCTCCGGCTATTACGAAGCCTTTTATAATAAAGCGTTAAAGGTACGGGCGATTATAAATCAGGGCTTCCAGAGGGCCTTTGAAAAATATGACATTCTGTTGGGACCGACAGCCCCGACTACAGCACCGAAGCTTGGTGAAAGCTTAACAGATCCTTTGAAGATGTATCTGGCAGATATCTATACCGTATCCGTTAATCTGGCAGGATTACCTGCCATCAGTCTTCCCTGCGGGAAGGACAGTAAGGGGCTCCCGATCGGATTACAGCTGATCGGAAAGCATTTCGGCGAAAAGGACATCATCCGGGCTGCATATTCCTATGAACAGGCATCTGCCTTTACAGGGCCGGAGCGATTGAAAGCAAGGGATATAGCGGATTATCGGGAGAGGACCCTATCAGTTGGGGAAGGCTCCGAATTAGTTCAGAGGGAGGAGGCATAACACATGAAAGTATACGAAACCGTCATTGGACTGGAGGTTCATGTCGAACTTGCCACCAAATCAAAAATCTTCTGTTCCTGTACGACACAGTTCGGAGGAGACCCCAATACCCATTGCTGCCCGGTATGCACAGGGATGCCGGGAACCCTGCCGGTGCTGAATAAGCAGGTCGTGGAGTATGCGATTGCAGCCGGGTTGGCCTTAAACTGCTCCATTACCCAGAAATGCAAATTTGACCGGAAAAATTATTTCTATCCCGACCTGCCGAAGGCTTACCAGATATCACAGCTCTATCTGCCGATTGCCAGGGACGGCGGTATAGAGATAGAGACGACAGCCGGTAAGAAGACCGTCAGGATCCATGAGATTCACATGGAGGAGGATGCCGGTAAGCTGGTCCATGATCCCTGGGGTGATTGCACCCTGGTGGATTATAACCGCTGTGGTGTTCCTCTGATTGAGATTGTCAGCGAGCCGGATATGCGCTCTGCAGAAGAGGTAGTGGCATATTTGGAGAAGCTTAAGCTGATTTTGCAATATCTCGGAGTATCCGACTGTAAGATGCAGGAGGGTTCCCTTCGTGCCGATATTAATCTTTCCGTTCGTGAGCTGGGAGCGCTAGAGTTCGGTACCAGAACAGAGATGAAGAACATGAACTCCTTTAAAGCGATTGCACGGGCTATCGAAGGAGAGAGAAAGCGTCAGATTGAGCTGCTGGAGTTTGGCAAGAAGGTGATCCAGGAGACCCGGCGCTGGGATGATAATAAGGATTCCAGCTTTGCGATGCGCTCCAAAGAGGATGCACAGGATTATAGATACTTTCCGGAGCCGGACCTGCCGCCGATTGAGATCAGTGACGAATGGCTTTCCGAAGTCCGTTCCCACCAGCCGGAGCTCAGGGATGAGAAGATGCTCCGTTATGAGAAGGAGTTTGATATTCCGTCCTATGATGCTTCCATTATCACAGGATCCAAGCACCTGGCGGACCTCTTTGAGGAGACTGTCGCTCTCTGCAAGAAACCCAAGGAGGTGTCCAACTGGCTGATGGTGGAAACCATGAGGCTTCTTAAGGAACAGGAGAAGGATCCGGAGGAGATCACCTTCACACCGAACCAGCTTGCGAAGCTGATTGCCCTGGTGGACGGTAATAAGATCAACCGTACCGTGGCAAAGGAGGTATTTGAGGTAATCTTTCAGGAGAATACGGATCCGGAGGAGTATGTGAAGCAGCATGGCCTCGGAATGGTTTCAGACAGCGGACTCCTTCGCAAAACCATAGAGCGGGTCCTTTCAGAGAATTCCCAATCTGTTGCGGATTACAAGGCAGGTAAGGTGAGAGCCATGGGCTTTATCGTTGGTCAGACCATGAAGGAGATGAAAGGAAAGGCAGATCCGGGAGCGGTCAACCAGATCGTACAGGAGCTGTTAGATACAATGTAATCTAACACTGACAGAGTGGATATTCATATAGATACCGTACCGGAGCTTATCAGCGGGGAAAGCTGCCCTGCCGATCTTTCGGTACGGTATTTTGCGATGCTCTTTGTTCTTGTATTACTTCTTCGATTAAGCTATAATGAGTATATCGTAATACTATAATTTCCATATTGGAGGGATGATAAATGCAAGACAGAAGAAGGGCAAAGAGAATGCCCGTTACACTTTCTCTGGATATCATAAATCTCTATAAGCAGGATAATGTACTGGTAAGTAACCTGCACGCTCCGATTGAAGTAGTGAATATATCAAAAACCGGAATCGGTTTTGAATCCGAGAGCGTACTGCCAATCGGTTATTATTTTAATGCTAATATCAACCTGGGTAACGAGGATACATTGCATTGTGTAGTTAAAATCGTTCGAAGCCAGCCAACGGAGGGTAAGAAAACCATATATGGCTGCGAATTCATCGGTATGGCAGCGATACTGTCCTATATATTTGATGAATATGATGAACGGATCAGCTCAAAGGAGGACTAAGCTCTGATATCAAAGGAATATCGGAGAGTAGAGCTGTCCGCCTGCTCCTGCTCCAGAATATCCTTGATAAAGTCCGATTTATGCTCAGGCTGTTCCACCCGCACCTGCAGATGATAACCCTTTAAGGATAATGCCTGACTAAGCTCAGAAAGGTGCTCTGAGATGAGTCTGCCGGAAGCAGGGTCTTCGATAAAGAAGGTTGCCTGAAGCTTATCAAGCTCCATTTTAAGATGAATATTCAGCGCTCCGAGCTCGGACATGTCCAGGTGGAGCAGCACACTGAATGAATCCTTCTTACCCTGAAGGGCATTCTTCCTGTGGAATACATACAGATCTCCGTGAACCTCCTGATTCTTAAATTGTATCGGTAGCTGCACATAGGGATACAGCTCATTAAGCTCCTTCATAAACTGCAGATTATCCTGCAGGGCTTTGACCGGTGACTGGAGACGCGTTTCTTCAGTAGCATCCTTATTTGAATTAATTAAATTATTTAACTGCCTTAAATCCTCCTGAAGATCCCGGTAGAGATCCTCCAGGGGGCTTTTTTTTGCCAGCTTCTCCGGCGTAATCGTCCATTTCTGACGGAATACCTCCTCCAGAAGAGAATGAAGCTCGTACGGGACCGGCTTTCCCGTGGCAGTCTCGCCGGCTGCGGTAAGCTGTGCGATAAGCCCCTTACCAAAGACCTGATTAACCTGCTGAAGGAAAGCGGATATGGAGGCGGCACCATTTTTTAAGCTCGTAAGCAGCTCCACCTGCATCTTAGCCGGCAGCTGTGAATTGCTCGTAATACTCTGTTCGATAAGACGGGAGAGCTGCTCCAGACCCTCCTTACCAAGAAGCTCACCAACCGTAAGCTCCTGATAGGATAGCTTCCCTGTAAGCTCCGGGTGATCGGCCATAGCCTCACTAAGCAGTCGGAGTATATCTAGAACACCGGTGGAGAAGCCTTCGGTATTCAAAAGGGAATTCTGCTTCAGGATGGTTTCGGATTTTACATCCCCTATTCCACCCGGGATTACCTCTGTTCCTGTGATAGGCTGTCCCTTAGGTATGAAATCTAACTCATTACCGGACTGTCCACCAATAACAGCTTCACTTAAAGCGCCGGACTGCCCACTTAAAGTAGCGGATTGCCCACCGATAACAGCTTCACTTAAAGCACCGGATTGTCCGCCGATAACGGCTTCACTTAAAGCACCGGATTGTCCGCCGATAACAGCTTCACTTAAAGCACCGGACTGTCCACCGATAACAGCTTCGCTTAAAGCACCGGATTGCCCGCCGATAACAGCTTCGCTTAAAGCACCGGATTGTCCGCCCGTAATTGTTCCGGGGATACCGTTAGAATTCACAGGAAGAGATGAAGCATATCCGATAGGCGGTCCGTCCTTAGGAGGTACAGCCTGCCTCAGCAGCTCTGTTATATTCTTTGTAAGCAGACGGATATCTGCTAATAACTGATGACTGCCGTTCTGATATGCTTCGAATTGTCTGATATTAGCCGAAGTAAGGGGGATATGGTTCTTATACATCAGCACCAGAGACTGCGGAGCGGCTTCACGATTTAAGATAGAAGCTTTGGCCAGCAAAGCCAGAGTCTGCTTATCAATCGGCATTTTATTATTTAGCAGCTCAAGCACAAGTGCTCTGTTGCGCTCATTTAACGGTAGCCCGGAAGCCTCCAGGGCTTTTTTTATGGTCTGCTCCAGATAAGGCATGGGAGCTTCCGGCAGGTATTTTAGGGTGATCCGGCCATCGGTATCCCCGGTGACCTGAAAATGTGCTTCCTGGCCGATAGATAGAGATACCTCACCGGACAGTCTGGCAGTAATCACCTGTTGCTCCGGCTCCAGACGGATTTTAACCTCCTGGTATCGTAGATCAACAACTTCACCCTTTATCGTCTGTCCCGGCTTAAGCTCCACGGATTTCGGTTCCTGCTCTGCGGGAGACTCCTTTGTTTGTCTGATCCTGGTCTGTGTCAGCAGCCTGGTTTGGTTAGCTTTATTTGATTTATATCCATATGGAAAGGACTGATTAATATCCATCCGATAACCCTCTCTTTGTAACGCCTGTTCTTTAAAACAATATGCTTCATTGCTTATATCGACAGAAGAGGTCATTTAATTTACAAAGCAGAACGGAATTATTGATAGCCAGAGGTGATACGCAACCATTACGCAACCAGTACGCAACCAGTAAACATCAACAATAGACAAATTACCAAATAATTACAAAACAAGATTGACAAATAATGTAAAACATGTATAATAAATATTACAAAATATGTAAAAATACACGATATAGAAATGTATGCTAGGGGAATATGGAAGATACCTGCTTTATATGAAATATTGTAGGGATTTCAGTGCTTTTTCATTATTTACTTCAGATTGAACGGGGAAGCGATATGGATTTACGAAAGACGAAAAAGAAGCTTGGCAACATTCTGGTGGAGCAGGGAATCATAACGGAGGAGCAGCTGGATATAGCTCTTAGGAAGCAGAAAATACGTCACCAGAGATTGGGAGAGCTTCTGGTAGATTTACGCTTTACAGATGAGCTATCCATAGCAAAAGCCCTGAGGCAGCAGCTGGGGCTGGAATATGTCATGCTGGCCGGCTATTATATCGAACCTAAGATCATCGGTCTGGTGAATGAACAGCTTCTTCGTAAGCATATGCTGATTCCCTTTGAGTTCAGTAGAAAGGATCCGGACACGCTCCGGGTTGCCATGGCTGATCCTATGGATTTGAATGCGATTGATGACCTGGCTATCGTGACAGGATATAAGCTGGAGCCTGTTATTGCAATACCAAGAGAGATCTCGGCTTTGATTGACCGTTATTACGGCAATGCAGAAGCGATTGCAGTAGCCGAGAGGTACAGTCAGGAGAAGGAAAAGCAATCCAGGGAGAAGGAGGAACAGCTCCAGTTAATTGATGAGATCAATCAGTCTCCGATTGTGTTGCTGGTGAAGACAACGATAGAACAGGCTGTCAGGCAGAGAGCCAGTGACATTCATATCGAACCAATGGAGAAGCAAATCCGGATTCGTTACCGAATCGATGGGGCTTTGTATGAGATCCTTCGCTATGAGCTGCATTTGCTTCCGGCCATTGTAACCAGAATTAAAATCATCAGCGGGCTGGACATCTCAGAGAAGAGAAATCCTCAGGATGGACGCATTACGATGGTCGTAGACCGGATGGAATACGATATACGCGTTTCCATTCTACCGACCATGTTCGGCGAGAAGGTGGTGATGCGACTAACCTCCATGCGAGGCATGGTAAGAACAAAAAAGGATTTGGGCTTTTCGGAGATAGAATTAAGGAAGTTCGATGCTATTCTTGAAAAACCCCATGGGATTGTCCTGGTTACCGGACCGACCGGCAGCGGAAAATCCACTACATTGTATACGGTATTGAGTGAATTAAACCAAAGTGATGTTAATATTATAACCGTTGAGGACCCTGTAGAGTCTACCATTGAAGGGATCAACCAGGTGCAGGTCAATACGAAAGCAAAGCTGACCTTTGCGGTGGCCCTTCGTTCCATCCTGCGGCAGGACCCGAATATCATTATGATCGGTGAGATCAGAGACAGTGAGACAGCTGAGATAGCAGTCAGAGCTTCCATCACCGGACATCTGGTAGTCAGCACCCTGCACACCAACAGCGCTGCCAGCTCCATCACGAGAATGGAGGATATGGGAATCGAGCCGTATCTGCTCGCTGATTCCGTAATCGGGGTTATTGCCCAACGTTTGATCCGTAAGCTTTGTACCTGTTGTCGGAAGGAAAGAATGGCAGACCCCCTGGAGAAGGAACTGCTGGGATTAGATCCGTCCGTCGAACAAGTGCTCTATGAACCGGGAGGCTGTCCGATGTGTAATGGTACGGGCTATTTCGGACGTACCGGTGTCTATGAGATTATGCCGATTACAGCAGCTATTCGGGAGTTGATCAGCCGTAGGGGAAATTCCGGGCAACTGCATGAGCTGGCAATCCGGGAAGGTATGAATACTCTGAAAATGAATGCAGTTAAGTATGTTCTGGAGGGAATAACTTCGATCTCGGAAATGAAGAAAATATCCATGGAGGACAATGTGTTGCTATAAAACCTTATATTAATTATGAGCTGTCATCTATCATAGGAGAGCGGCATTGAAGGATTTCTATAACTGATTCTTATGTATATATATGGATTTGCTACAAAGCAGATTATGGTGAGGAGGTTCGGCTTGGAGGATTATTGTTATGTACTAATTAATAAGAATGGAAAGAGAATAAAGGGAACAATGGAGGCAGCCAGTGAGGAGGATGTGCTATCTGTACTGAGATCCGAGGGAAGCATACCAATTTCAGTGGTACCCCAGGGAATTATGAACAAGGATCTGAATTTTTCCTTTGGAAAACCCGTAAAGCCCAGAGAACTCAGTGTTTTCTGCCGTCAGTTCGGAAGCATATTGTCTGCCAGTGTAACCATAGTGAATGCCTTGGAGATGCTTTCAAAGCAGTCAGAAAATAAGGTGTTATCCAAGGCGATCAGGGATGTCAAGACCTCGGTGGAGAAGGGTGAAACCTTGGCGGGGGCCTTAGGAAATTATCCGAAGATATTTCCTTCCATCCTGGTAAATATGGTGGAAGCCGGAGAAGCCTCCGGTAACCTGGAGATTTCCTTTGAGCGGATGGCCGTTCATTTTGAAAAAGAAGCGGGAATGAAAAGTCAGGTTAAAAAGGCTATGATTTACCCTGCTGTAATAGCGATAGTATCCGTAGTTGTCATATTTATCATGATGCTGGTGGTTATCCCTAACTTTGTCGGTATGTTTGACAGCATGAATATCGGGATGCCGCTGATGACCAGACTGGTAATCGGCATCAGCAATTTCTTCATAAAGGGCTGGTATATGATTCTTGGAGTTCTGGGTCTGGTTATTCTGGCACTCCGAATTTATAAAAACACTCCGGATGGAAAGCTGTTCTTCGGAAGACTCGGCCTTAAGCTTCCATTATTCGGAAAGCTGACAGTGAAAAGTGCCTCCTCCAGATTCTCAAGAACCCTAAGTACCCTGCTGTCAACGGGTATACCTATGATGGATGCCCTGGATATCACAGCGAGAACGATGGATAACATGGTGATAAAGCAGGTATTACTGGGAGCGAAGGAGGAGGTAGCCAAGGGTCTGCCCCTGTCCATCCCGATTACAAGCTCCGGAGTATTTCCTGCTATGGTGTGCGATATGACCAGGATCGGAGAGGAAACGGGTAATCTGGATCGGCTGTTGAATAAGCTGGCAGATTATTATGATGAGGAGGTCAAAGCGGCAACCGATGCGCTGATGGCAGCGATGGAACCAATGATCATAGTACTCCTGGCCCTATTTGTCGGAATCCTGATCATGGCTATCATGCAGCCGATGCTTACGATGTACAAATCCCTCGGCAGCGGCGGTATGTAATCTCAAGCATTAGGAAATATCCTGTAATAGGAACTTTCCTGCCATATGGCATTGCATGCAATACATTGCCTACAATAGGAAATCTCATTTAATAATACATTGCCTGCAATAATATATTGCAGCAAAAGAAACGAGCAATAAAGCTGTATGTAATAAGGCATTGAAAGTAATAGGTCATGCAATAAGAAATCTCATGTAACGAAACATCTTGAAAATGTAACTGTTCTGCAATAATCAGCAGGAATGGTTATTAAAAAAATAAAACACATAAAGGAGAAATAAGTATGTACAGTAAAGAAAAAGTTAGTAACAATAAGGGTTTCTCATTGGTTGAGCTGATTATTGTAATCGCAATTATGGCAATCCTGGCCGGAGCACTGGCACCTCAGCTGATTCAATACATCGATCAGTCCCGTAAGGGCAGGGACGTGGAGTCTGCCCAGACAATTGCAACGGCAGTCAATGCCGCACTTGCGAATGATGAAGCCTATACGGATTCAACCTCCTGCTATCTGTCAGAATGTACGACAACTGCCACCAATAAATTCATGAAGGCTGTGAAGAATATCATCGGTGCCGGTGTGGACAACCCTAAGCCAAAATACAAGTCAGGAAGCTACAAGGATTTTTATATCATAGTGAATTCTGACAAGAGCTTTAAGATCTATGCAGTTACAACGACTGCGCCTACAAGTGTAGCATTGGCAGAAACCGATCAGCTCTATCCCCAGGTAGGAAGCAGCTTTATGAATTAATAGGATTGGGATTCATGATTCGAGCACCCCACATCAGCAGGCGCTGTCCTGCGGGCAGCTGCAATTTTCATTCCATTGACAATAGACTTAGGTGGAGCCGGGAATCATCAATATCGTTCAGGTACAATCAGGAGGAATAGGATGTTAGGCAGAGTTACCAGTATAGAGATAGGAATGCAGAGAACAAGAATCTGTGAAGTGAATTACGGAAGGAAGATACCACACATCTATCGCTGCATTACCTTTGATACTCCAAGGAATGCATACGAGGATGGATACATCTGCGATATCGATATCCTTAGCGCAGCTTTGCAGGAGAAGATGAAGGAAGCCGGGATCAAGAGCAGCAGACTGATCTTTACGGTTGCATCCACAAAGATTGCAAACAGGGAGGTCAGTATTCCTTATGTGAAAGCTCAGCAGGTTAAGGAGATTGTGAAAGCAAATGCATCGGAATACTTTCCGGTGGATATGAAGGGCTTTATCATCAGCTATTCCATCCTTGAAAAAATTACGGTGGAGAAGGAGAAGAGGCTCCGTCTATTCATCCTGGCCGCTCCGGAAGCAATGATCAGGAGCTATTATGATATGGCCGATCATCTGGGGTCCGAAATAGCAGCTATGGACTATATCGGAAACAGCACCAACCAGCTGGCAAAGCACTATGGCACGGGAACGCAGCTTATACTTCACATCAGTGAGCAGATGACCTTTCTAAATATTCTGGATAACGGAATACTTAGCCTACCAAAGACGATTGCCTTTGGGCTAAGGAATCTTCCGGAGCAGGAAACTACCTCCATAAAGCACAAGGACAGTATGGCTATGAAGGAGGAGGTAGCGGCCTCTCTGCAGTATCTGGTCAGTAGTGTAGTACGTATTCTGGATTACTATGCCAGGAATGAGGAGAAAAGGCTACATAGCATTGCAATTACCGGAGAAGCCGGAGGCCTGCCAATTCTTAAGGAGCTGCTCCAGAGTGAGCTGGGGGTAGAGGTGGTCCGCATAGACCCGGTGCAGCAGGCAATGTTCCATAAAGGATTGCTAATTCAGGAGGATGAGAGGGCAGGTTATATTGCCTGTATCGGAGCTGCTGTGAAGCCGATCGGCTTCCTTCCTAAGGATTGTCAGGCCAGGAATCGGAAGCATAACAATATACAGAATATTGTCTTCACCTTAGCAGCTAGTATGCTAATCAGTTTTCTGCTGGTTGGTACCTCTTACTTTTCCTATCGAACCGAAGGACAAAAGCATAAATCCCTGCTTCAGGGGATGATCAATCTGTCATCAATAAATCAGATTTATGAAGAGTATAATCAAGCGGAAGCTGAGCTTAATAAAGTCGTTTCAATCTATTCAATGACCGGCAGTCCGAATGAGAACCTTCTGCTGATATTGGAACAGATGGAGCAGAAGCTTCCGAAGGAGGCTGTAGTTCAGACCATGAATGCTTCCTCAAACGGTATTACCATGAGCTTCCGCGGGAACTCAGAGATTACGGCGGCTAAGACGCTACAGCAGCTAAAGACGATACCACTGCTGTCCCAGGTCAATACCGATGCGATTACCTTCTCCGAGGATGAGAATGGTATCATAACCGTTTACTTTGTCATTAACTGTACTTATAGTACAATGCTGCTTCAGGAGGATAGGCATGGAATTACTAAAGAAAATATCGGATCATGAGATTAAGCTTCTTTTGGTGTTCATAACCTTAATTATTTTTGTCGGCTCCTATCAGCTGGGATATCAAAATTATCATAAGAAGGCCGGAAGCCTTAAGATGGAGAACACGAATCTTAAGATTCAGATGAATGAGCTGGAAACTAAGGAAGCAAACAGAAAAAATATTCTGAACGATACGGCAAATATGACAGCAAAGGTTGATTCCCTGCTGAGGGAGTTTCCCAGCAGCCTGCTGCAGGAGAAGAGCACCTTGTTTATCAGTGAGCTTGCACATTATTCCGGCCTAAAGATATCGACGATTTCCTATGATGACTCGATCATTTTCTATTCGGAAACCAATATGGCGGGTACGGCTGTGAACGGATCCGATACGGCAA
This sequence comes from Bacillota bacterium, assembly GCA_023409835.1. Classification (GTDB taxonomy): domain Bacteria; phylum Bacillota; class Clostridia; order Lachnospirales; family Lachnospiraceae; genus Mobilitalea. Next base: position 977 of record JAEYQV010000033.1, on the reverse strand, counting down.
TAGCAGGAAATGATTCGGCAGCAGCAGGAAACGATATTACAACAGCAGAAGCCGATACAATAGGTCTGTCGGCAACCGAACAGTCAGAAGCAGCCGCTCTTACCGGTTATAAAACGGCTGTTACGATCGCCTACCAGACTACCTATGGGGGACTGAAGAAAAGCATCCGTTACATCAATGATTATAAAGAGCGGATGAATATTATGAATCTGACCGCTTCCTTTGATAATACCACCGGCAATCTGACCGGAATAATGACAATTGAACTGTACGCGGTGAGCGGAGGAGGAAGAGTTCCGGAGGAACCTGTCATAAACGGAGTTCAACTTGGAACGGATAATATCTTCGGAGCCTTTGAAATACCGACGGAAGGGGCAGTATATGATGAGTAAGCCGGATAAGGTCTTAAATGATGACGGCTTTTCCCTGATTGAGTTGATTGTAAGCCTCGTAATACTTGCCCTTGTACTGGTACCGTTACTGGAGAATTTTATTGTATCGGCAAATGTGAATGCGGAGGCGAAGCAGGCACAGCAGCAGAATATTCTGGCGCAGGCGTTGATGGAGGAGATGAAGTCATCCACGCTGGAGGATATTGCAAGAGCCTTTAACTATCCGGAGGAGAGCACCTTTTCCTGTGAGGTGAAGCCGGATGAGACCGGGGGATACCGCCCGGTGCAGGAGGGAGAACGCAGCTGCATACGAACGGAGATTAGCAGTCCCTCAGGCAGCAGCTATGAGTATCGTTTTATTCGAAAAACGGACCAGCCCTATTATTTTGTCAGAAGGAATATCGATGATAACGGTACCGGCTATGATGCACTGATAACGATTGACGGTTCTGCTTATAGGGGTACGGATCCTGCCGGAAATCCAACCGGATACAATACAGTCTCCATGCCTATATTAAATGAAGTAAATCGCAACGGGAATATCGTTGCTCTTGAATCCTTTGAAGCAGAGCTGGCTGCTGCCTC
>JAEYQV010000126.1 GCA_023409835.1 Bacillota bacterium | reverse complement strand
TGTGCATCAGAAAAGATGCAAAATAGTAATACTACCCTAAGGCGAATGTAAAGGGAGGTAGTTATTTATGAATAAAGCAATGTTAATTGGCCGTTTGACCAGAGATCCGGAAGTGAGATACTCACAGGGGGAAAATTCCACAGCAATCGCGAGATTTACCTTAGCGGTAGATCGTAGATTCCGTCGTGCCGGGGATACTCAGGAAGCAGATTTTATCGGCTGTGTTGCCTTCGGCAAGCAGGCGGAATTTGTTGAGAAGTATTTTAAGCAGGGCATGAAGATGGTGGCTGTCGGAAGAATTCAGACAGGCAGTTATACGAATAAAGACGGACAGAAGGTATATACCACGGATGTAGTGGTTGAAGAGGTTGAATTTGCGGAAAGCAAAGGCAGCAATCCTGAATCCGGTAGTCACAATAATGGTTATCAGAGGGATTTCAAACCGGAACCGAGCTCAGCTATGGGTGATGGCTTCATGAATATCCCGGACGGTATCGACGAAGAATTACCATTCAACTAAAATATGTAATATAGAAATGCAATATTTCGGATAAGGAGGTTTATCAAATGGCTTTCAATAGAAATAGAGATGATAAAGGCGATTCTCCTATGAAGAGAAAAACCTTCGGACGCAGAAGAAAGAAGGTTTGTGTATTCTGTGCTGATAAGAACCATACAGGTATCGATTATAAGGATGTTAATAAATTAAAGAGATACGTATCAGAGAGAGGTAAGATCCTTCCCAGAAGAATTACCGGAAACTGCGCTAAGCACCAGAGAGCGCTCACTGTTGCAGTGAAGAGATCAAGACATATCGCATTAATGCCTTACACAATGGATTAATGCAACGGAGCGATATGTCTCGACAATCGCATTAATGCCTTACACAATGGATTAATGCAGTGGAGTTAATAAAAAAGATAAGAATTATAGGGCTGTTACATCATAGGATGTACAGCCCTGTTTTTATGGTATGTATATATCTATGATAAGCTTAAACATATTACAATAATTCGAAGGACATTTTAACGGTTATATTATTCTTCACTGCCTGCCATACCGGAGAGATAGCTTCTGCCTGTTTTATTACAGTTTCCATGTCGGTTTCCGTGATATCATTCGATTCGATATGTAAAATAAAATGAATCTCTTTTAATGCTAAAGGCTGTTCACTGCGGATTCCTTCAGCGGCTGCTGTATAGGAGGAAATGTGTTTGCCTGACCTTCCCAGAAGAAAGACGAGGGTAGTACTTACGCAACCCGTAAAACTCATGAGGAGGAGCTCCAGCCCCCCAAAGCCCTGACCGTCCCCGAGCGGTGGCGCAAAATCAAAAGGAATAACAGTATCTGGGTTTACAGTGGAAACTCCTTCAAAGTGTACTTTCTGGTTGGTTCTTTTAACATTAACGAATAGGTTTGCCATATTGATTCTCCTTAAATAAACAGTTTATATAACGTTTGTTATATAACGGGTAAAAATTAAAACAGTTCAAAAAGCATTGTAAAACGCCGGTTGATTTCCTCATCGGAAATGTCCATATTTTTTAGTATCATCTGTTCCGTCATATTAAAAAAGGTATGCATTAGCAAAGAAGTAAAAATATCCAGTTTACGCGGGTCGTTTATTTGCTTTGATAGAAAATCTTTACACCGGTCAATAACTTGCTGAACCCAATCGCATAATTGTGTCTCGGTTTCTTCATCTCCAAGCAGATGATACCAGCCCTGAATGGCAAGACGGTAGACCTGTTTCTGGTAATCAGAAAAATACTTGCGTTTAATGACAGCTTTAACATAGATGTCCTTTACAGTTAGCGAAGTATCCACATCTTGGATGACTTGATCCATCATTCTTTGAAATTCGCCTAGTACAGCTTCTTTAAATAAAGCCTGTTTGTTGTCAAAATAGTAATAAAGAGTCGGCTGCGTACATCCGGCCGCCTTCATGATATCACGCATGGATGTGCCGTGATATCCCTTAGAGCTGAATAATTTTACAGCTTCATGAATGATTTTTTGCTGAACCTCGTTCATTGGTCACCTCGTATAACGATCGTTATACTTAATATAATGTTATCACTAGTAAAAGTCAACCGGTTTTTGAATTTTAAGTATGATAGCATATGATAGATAAATTTTCTATTGACATATTACTTATAATATCACATAATGCCAGTGCAATAACTCATTTTATAGCTAATCTTTCTGGAGCATTATTATCTTATTTATAATATAAGGCTGCATTTAATAAAATAGCCATGACATGACTCTGGTTGTGTAGTGGCTTTTTGACAATCAATACTACAAGAGATACTATAAATTGTTGACGACTGGGAATTTATGGATTATAGTAAATGTATTATTAAGACAGTGTAATAGATTTATGTTCAAATAAACCAAAGTATAGAACGAAAACACTTGGGGGAGAAATCATGAAATGTCCGACATGTGGTAATATGATGAAAGCTGGAAAGATGTGTGCAAGAGGAGGTAATGGATTGTTCTGGTTACCTGCTGATGAAGAAGTAGGGTTTTTTCTTAGCGATAATATAATTAAAAAACATAAAGGGATTATATTAGTTGGTTGTAATAAATTACAGATAAGACGTTCAGCATATATTTGCGAAGAGTGTCGAAAGATTATAATGGACTATTAAAATAGTTTTGAATAAGATATTAAAGATAGCCGTTACATGACTTTAGGGTTGTGTGATGGCTTTTTTATTTGCTTTCTACTACTGAAATAACAGAATAACAGCGGAATATCTATATTTTGCTGGATTTCTGTGGGATGCAGGCTGCTGAACCTTCAGAATGGTTGAAGAACATTAACCAAAAGAATCCGGATAATAGATAAAAATGTAAAATTAAACAAAAAATAAATGATTTACTCCATTGTATACAAATGGAAATTACAGCAAAATGATTATTGTTATGTCAGAATACGAAAAAAGGAGAACGTTATGCCAACTAGTATAACCAAGAACACGAAGGATGAACAGACAATAGTAAAAATGTTCCATCAGGGATTTCCGGATCAGGAAATTGAGAGCATTGAAGAATTAACCGAAGGATTTTTTAATGTGGCATATAACATTACCCAAAAAGACGGATCAGAGGTAATTTTGAAAATAGCACCCAAGAGTGACGTGGATATTATGACTTTTGAAATTAATATTATGTTTAGTGAAGTGGAGTCCATGAAAATGGTGGCAAGGGATACATCCGTTCCCATAGCTGAAATCCTGTATTATGATAACAGCCACACCATCTGTGATTCCGACTATTTTTTTATGAGGAAGCTTAAGGGTAAGAGCTTCTACTCCTGTATGGATACTATGACACAGGAGCAAAAGGATAAAGTATCCCACCAGGTGGGTGTCTATACGAAAAGTCTGAATCAAATTAAGGGACGTAGCTTTGGATATTATGGGCAGCCGAACAGACAGGGGGATAACTGGTTCGTAATTTTCAGAAGCATGCTTCAGGATACTTATCAGGATGCGGAGAGAAAAAACATTGATATAGCGGTACCTATGGAACAATTGCTGCCATTGCTCGACAGGGACAGGGATGTTTTTGAGCAGGTGAAAGAACCCTGTTTCGTGCACTGGGATATTTGGGCCGGTAATGTGTTTATTCATGAAGATAAGATTACGGGGATCATTGATTTTGAAAGATGCCTTTGGGGTGATCCACTAATGGAGGTTGGTTTTCGGACCTGCTGGTATGATAAAGCATTTATCGAAGGATATGGATTCACAGAGCTAAGCCCGGATCAATTAACGAGAGCAGAGTGGTATGATATTTATTTGTTTTTATTATTCTGCCTGGAATGTGACTACCGGATGTATGATAATCGATGGGCTTATGAATATGGAACGAAGATGCTGCTGGAGTGGGTGGACAAGAAGAGCATCCGCTAATCTGCATGATATATAAAGCAGATGAAAGCACTCTACAAATTAAGGCATTGAATTACAGCTGATCATATTAAAGTTTACTCTTGATGTCTAGTTTTCTATGATCCAGGTCTGTAAAAACAGCCGTACGTGCTCCTCACGTTCCTGCTGTATCTTCCCGTCCGATGAATTGCCCATGTTTTGGGATAAGCTGTTTTCATAAAATTCATATATAAAAAACGAATGATATTCCTTTGCGGCAAGCACCGGATCCATGGCACGCATTTTACCGGTATGAATCAAGCGTTCAAAATAAGCTGATATTTTTTCTCTGGGATATTGAATTAATTCCTCCAGCAACATTCGTCGGATTTTCTCATTTTGAAACTGCTCCCGTAAAATGATGCTGCCAATTTTAATGAAAAGGGGATCGGAAAAGAAGGCATCGTTTGCTTTCGTTAACTTTTCAATAAATACACGGACATCCAGACAATCGCCCATATCAAAGGAGGGGTAGACGTGCTTATGCAGCTGTTGACGAAAGAAAAGCATAATCTCATCCAGAATTGCTTCCTTATTCGTGTAATGATTGTATATAGATGCCGCCTTTATTCCGACCGTTCCCGCTATCTCACGCATAGATACGCAGGAATATCCCTTCTGTGAAAAAAGCTCAATGGAGGAATACAATATTTTCTCTTTGTTAGTGGTCGCATTTATATTTGATAGGTTCTGTTCCATATGTTGTCCTCCAAATCATGATATTCAATAGTGTAGGCTAACGACGTTAGCTTGTCAAGTACTCCACAGAAATATTTCTTGACAAGACTAACAGTGTTAGCCTATAATACTAACAACGTTAGTCTAAGGGGAGAAAGAAATGAATAAAATATTATTGATCTACGCATCAAAAACAGGAACCACACAGGATGCCGCGACGGAAGTGGCTTGGCTTATTGCTATGCCCTGCGATATCTATAATTGCAGCAATGAATTACTACAAAAGGATGGTCTGACACAGGAAAGAATAAGACCTGACCAACTAAACTGGGACTCCTACGGAATGGTTGTAATCGGAACTGCAATGTATATGAGAAGCCCAATGAAGGAAATCAATGTATTATGTAAGAAATATCAGCAGAAGCTTAAACAAAAAAAACTGGTCTTCTTTACCTGCGGAATCGAGACAGAAGCAGAGGACAAAGCATATCTATGGAAGCAGCTTCCGGAAGAGGTTTCTCGGGCGATATTACTCTATCGCCATTTAGGCGGAGAGATCCGGCAGGATCGGATGAAGGCATTCTCTCGCTTCATAATGCGGGAGTATGTGAAGCAGAACAATCCTGCTACGGGTATAGACCATACCGCCGTTAAGGAGTTAAGTTCAGAAATCGTAAAATTAATGAAATAGGAGGATATTATGGCAGGCTCTAAGGGTACAAAAAAAGCTATAAAAAAAATATTAATCCCTTTTCTTATAATACTGGTGCTTATGATTGCCGGTTTTTCTACTTTTCTTTTGATGGGAAAGGAGAAAGCACTGCAACTAACAACAGCTGAAATAACGTTAACGGGGGTAGAGGATGGTGTATATACCGGAAGCTATCAGGGCTTTCGCTGGAGCAATACGGTGGAGGTTACGGTAAGGAACCATAAAATTGTCAGTATCCGAACTCTAAAACCACAAGTGTTTGCAAAGGATGAAACGATTGAGACTTTGACAGAAAAGATCCTATCGTCACAGTCGACTGATGTGGATGCCGTATCAGGAGCTACGGCAGACAGTAAAGCATATCTGAAAGCAGTTGAAAATGCACTGAAGCAGCCTGGAGATAAGAAGTAATATGGTTATTTCATCCATAGGCGATTGTGAGAAATTGAATTAATGTTGGACCATAAACCCTTACGCGACATAGTTGTGTAGGGGTTTCTTGTTGCTCTTAAATTCAGGGGAAGGGAGAAGCCAAGCCTATTATGTGAATACTTGCGCTGTAAGCCTACAAGGTTTGACGAATATAATTACGGACGAAACTAGATGCGAAATTATTCTTTTATTTAAGGACATATGATGTTATAATAATATAACATATTTAAAATAATGGGTTATTCTGCCCGGTACAGATACGGGTGTTTCTAAAAGGAGTAGTAAAATGAGTAGACGAATAAAGCTGGGCGGTACGTTAAGGAGATATCTTTTTTGGCCGGTACTTCTGACAGGACTCTTGCTGTGTGCCAACTTAAGTATTTATGTGGTAAACAAAGAAGCAGGCTTTATCCTGTCTGCCTTTGTTTTAGCTTATTTTCTTATTTCCCTTACGGTCTATTATTTTAACCGCCATCAGGTAGCTTCGGAACTGGTTCGTTATGCTATGGATTACGGTCAGGTCCAAAAACGGCTATTGAAGGAGCTGGCCTTGCCCTATGCAGTTCTTGATGTGGAGGGCAGGCTCCAATGGGGGAATAACGAATTTATGGATATCATCCAGGAGAAGAAGGCAGCCAGACACGCGATCTCTAACATCTTTCCTGAAATCACAGAGGATACTCTCCCAAGATCGGAAGGGGATGAGGTAATTCATATTATTTATAACGGCAGAAATTACCGGGTGCTCCTGCGTAAGGTGCTTGCACCGGATTTTGATGAGGATTTCAACTGGAATATGTATGAATCCGAGTGCTCCTGGGATTCGAAGAATGCTCTGATTGCAATGTATCTCTATGATGAAACAGATATTATCAGCCTCATCAGGGAGAATAAGGAGCAGAAGCAGGTAGTCGGATTATTATATATCGATAACTACGAGGAGGCTTTGGAGAGCAGTGATGAAGTCAGACGTTCTCTGCTTACCGCCCTGGTAGACAGAAAAATCAATAAATACATGCAGAACATGGGAGCAATTATTAAGAAGCTGGAGAAGGATAAGTATTTCTTCGTAGTTCAGCAGAAATATCTGCCCATGCTTCAAAGCAACAAATTTTCTATCCTCGAGGAGGTCAGAAGTGTCAATATCGGCAATGAGATGGCAGTTACCATCAGCATCGGCCTCGGAGTAAATGCGGACAGCTATGCGAGCGGATATGAATATGCAAGAGCGGCCATAGATCTTGCCCTTGGTAGAGGCGGTGACCAGGCAGTTATTAAGGACAGGGAGAAGATTTCCTACTATGGCGGTAAGAGCATCCAGGTGGAGAAGAGCACCAGAGTAAAAGCCAGGGTGAAAGCCCACGCCTTCCGCGAATTTATAGAGGGTAAGGACAAGATTGTTGTTATGGGACATAAGATTGGTGACGTAGATTCCTTTGGTTCGGCAATCGGAGTTTACCGAATTGCCAAGACCTTCAATAAGAAGGCCCATATTGTCATAAATGAAGTGACGACCTCTTTAAGGCCGATGATGAACCGCTTTGTCGGTAACTCGGATTACGAGGAGGATATGTTTATCAAGAACGAACAAGCCAAGGAAATTGTGGATATCAATACCCTTCTGGTTATTGTGGATGTGAACCGACCAAGCTACCTGGAGTGCATGGAGCTGTTGGAGTATGCGAAGACAATCGTTATATTCGATCATCACCGTCAAACAAATGAAGCAATAGAGAATGCGGCTCTCTCCTATATTGAGCCCTATGCTTCCTCCACCTGTGAGATGATTGCAGAGATTTTGCAGTATATCGGAGGAAATCTTAAGCTGAAGCCTGTGGAAGCGGATGCACTATATGCAGGCATTATGATCGATACGAATAATTTCCTGACCAAGGCCGGAGTAAGGACCTTTGAAGCGGCAGCCTTTTTAAGAAGAAGCGGAGCTGACGTGACAAGAATTCGGAAGGCCTTCCGGAGTGAGATTAACGATTTTAAGACGAAGGCAGATGCAATCAGCAGCACAGAGGTATATATGGATCATTATGCGATTGCCATATGTGCCAGCTCCGAGGTGGACAGCCCCACGGTATTGGGTGCGCAGATTGCCAATGAGCTCTTAAACATCACAGATATCAAAGCATCCTTTGTCCTGACAGATTTTAATAATAAGATTTACATCAGTGCAAGATCCATTGATGAGGTAAATGTCCAGATCATCATGGAGAAGCTGGGCGGTGGCGGGCACCTTAGCGTAGCAGGAACACAGCTGGAGGGCTGCACAATTCATGAAGCCATCATGAAGCTGAAAATGGTTCTGGCAGATATGATGAAAGAAGGGGAACTATAATACTTCCGGCAACAGGAGTTTACTATAACTAATAATATTTTTGCTTGCACCCTAATTCGCGGTGTTATAAGCAGAGTGGAGGTCAATATGGAAATTATTTTAATTCAGGATGTGAAAGCCCTAGGTAAGAAAGGGGAAATTGTCAAGGTGAGCGACGGATATGCAAGGAACTTTATCCTTCCGAAGAAGCTCGGCCTTGAGGCGACCAAACAGAATTTAAATGATCTGAAGCTTCAGAAGGCTGCAGAGGAAAAGAGGCAGAAGGAACTGCTGGCAGAAGCGCAGACTTTAGGTAAAAGGTTGGAGGAGGTAGCAATCAAAGTCAATATAAAAGCCGGAGAAGGTGGTAAGACCTTCGGCTCTATCTCCACGAAGGAAATTGCAGCCGCTCTGAAGGAGCAGTTTAATCTGGATATTGATAAGAAGAAGCTTCAGTTGTCCGATCCGATTAAGAATGCCGGAAGCTATACCGTTCCAGTGAAATTACATCCTCAGGTTACAGCCGAGATGAAGGTAGAGGTACAAGCGGTTTAATTATTACTTCAAAGACAGAATTCTTAAGGAGCACAACAAGTTGTTTTCTTGGAAAATGTTTTTACGTGTTTTTCAGGATTCATTCACATAGGAAGAATTGCAGAACTACCGCATGCGGTGCACCTTCCTTGTTCTTTCGGGTTTGTTGGGTTTAGATAGTAACTAGGGGGAAATACCATGGATGAGGCTTTTATAAAGAGAATACTTCCACATAGTGCCGAAGCGGAGCAATCGGTCATCGGTTCCATGATTATGGACCGGGATGCCATCATAGCAGCTTCAGAAATGATAAACGGAACAGATTTCTATGAACAGCAATACAGCATACTTTATGAAACGATGCAGGAGCTCTTTAACGAGGGGAAACCGGTGGATCTGGTAACCCTGCAGGACCGATTAAAGGAGAAGGATGTCCCTCCGCAGGTTTGCAGCCTGGAGTTCATAAGAGATCTGGTAACTGCGGTACCTACCTCTGCCAATGTTAGGTATTATGCCCAGATTGTTAGGGATAAAGCGGTACTCCGCCGTCTGATCAAGGTTACGGAGGAGACTGCAAATGACTGTTATCTGGATAAGGAGAAGCTGGATACTATCCTTGAGAAGACAGAGAAGCAGGTCTTCGATATCGTCCAGAACCGGGGGACGAAGGAATTTACCGATATTAAGGAGGTAGTACTTCGCTCCATCGACAGTATTGAGGCTGCTTCCAAGAACCAGGGAAGCGTTACCGGTGTAGCTACCGGTTTCTATGATCTTGATTATAAAACGGCGGGTCTTCAGCCCTCTGATTTGATTCTGATTGCTGCCAGACCTTCCATGGGTAAGACAGCATTTGCACTTAACATAGCGGAATATGTAGCATTAAAATCCAATGTTACAACGGCCATATTCAGCCTCGAAATGTCCCAGGACCAGCTGGTAAAGCGTATTCTGGCGATGAATTCCAGAGTGGATTCCCAGGCGATCCGTACCGGTAATCTAAGCGGCGATGAATGGTCGAGCCTGATGGAAAGTGCAAGAATTATCGGTAATTCCAATCTTGTCATTGATGATACCTCCGCCATCAGCGTTAGTGAGCTTCGTTCCAAATGCAGAAAATTAAAGCTGGAGAAGAACCTTGGACTGATTATCATTGACTATTTACAGCTGATGTCCGGCGGAAAGCGTTCGGAATCCAGGCAGCAGGAGATCTCGGAGATCTCAAGATCCTTAAAATCCCTGGCAAGAGAGATTAATGTACCTGTAATTGCATTATCCCAGTTAAGCCGTGCCGTGGAGCAGCGGCCGGATAAAAGACCGATGTTGTCGGATTTAAGAGAATCCGGTGCAATTGAGCAGGATGCCGATGTTGTAATGTTCATATATCGGGATGATTACTATAACCATGATACGGAAGAGCCCGGGGTATCTGAGATTATTATCGGTAAACAGAGAAACGGTCCAACAGGAACCGTAAAGCTGGCATGGCAGGCGCAATTTACAAAATTTGCGAATTTGGAGAGATAAGTCAATGAACCTACATAAATCGAAAATTTCATATTTTGGACTTCCGCGAAGTGTATATATTATATTCTTTGCACGGGTTGTGAACTCCATCGGGAACTTTGTTTTCCCATTTATGACGCTCTTGCTTACCCAGAAGGGCCACATGCCGGAGCAAAAGGTCGGATTGTTTTTGTTGATGGGCTCCCTTCTACAGGTCCCGGGTGCTTTGATTGGGGGAAAGCTAACCGACATCATGGGCAGGAAGAAGATCATGATTCTGTTCATGGGACTTGCAGCCTCCTGCTATATCCCCAGTGCCTATCTGATTGATAGCGAAGCTACCTTTCATTTTGTGCCTTACCTGCTGATTCTATCCTCGTTCTTTGGTAGTATCGCACATCCTGCCAGTGGTGCCATGATGAATGATCTGACGGTGCCGGAAAACCGTCAGGCAGCCTTCTCCCTGCTCTATATGGGTATGAATGCGGGAACGGCAATCGGTTCCGTTGTATCGGGCTTCCTGTTTAACAACTACATGAAGCTTCTATTTCTGGGAGATGCAGCTACTACGCTGATCTCCATTCTGTTATTAATAAAATTCGTAAAGGAAACGAAGCCCTCCAAGGAAGAGATTCTTAAGATTGAGGAGGAACGGAAGGATGAGAAGACAGAGACCGGCGGATTACTGTTGGCCTTGTTTCGTCGTCCGTTGCTACTGATCTTTGCTTTGCTGGATACGATTTATTCCTTTATCTATGCACAAACCAATTTTAGCCTGCCACTGAAGGCAAAGCTCGTATTCGGGGAAGAACTTGGAGCAAGATTTTATGGGACCTTTAACATGGTTAACTGTCTGGAGGTCATATTTTTTACTACAATAATCACGCTTCTGACCAGGAAACTGAGAGCAATCTACAATGTATCCATTGCCGGTATCTTCTTTGCGGTTGGCTTCGGCATGCTATTTTTTGTGAACAGCTTCTGGCTGTTTGTCCTATCAACCATCATCTGGACAATCGGTGAGATTATCAATGCGACAAATGTCGGTGTTTATATTGCGAACCACACACCAATCTCCCATCGGGGTCGGTTTAATGCAATCATAAATATCATATCCGGCACAGGGGGTTCTCTTTCACCGTATCTGACCGGTAAATATATTGGAACGTATGGTGTGAATAATGTCTGGCCGGTCATTTTCCTGCTGGCGATCGTGGCTTCCTTCTCTATGTTTCTCCTGGGGACCTATGAGAAAAGAAGCAGGAACAGCTTATCTACATCAAATGGCCACGTGTAACAACGGAATAATGAGAATGTGTTGAAAAGGGGAAACTTCTTTGAGGTTTCCCCTTTTTGTGTCGATAAGTTAAATGGGAATATGTGGTAATTGTATTGCAATTGAGGTTTGCTATGTTATAATGTAAAAAGTGGAAAATAATTACACTAATAGGGGAGGACAATCAATGAATGATGTTAGATATATGATTTCAGAAGCCTCGAAAAGAGTGGAAGTGGAGGACCATGTACTCCGATATTGGGAGGAGCAGCTTGAGCTTCCAATCGGAAGAAATGAGATGGGACACAGGTATTATAAGGAATCGGATATTGAGCTGCTTAAATCGATAAAACATCTGAAAGAACAAGGCTTTCAGCTGAAGGCTGTGAAGATGCTGCTTCCTAATCTGAATAAGTTGGATTCACTGGACAGCCAGACGATGGTAAGACTAAAGGATAAACTGAATGGAAAGGTGATCGAGATGTGGGGAGAAGAGAAACAACCGATGAATCAGGAGGGGACAAGTCAGGAGGAGAGAACTTCGGAAGGGACAAGCCAAAAAGAGGCAGGAGAAAAAGAAACAGGTAACGAAGTTGAGGAGAACGGTACGAATGGGACAAGCATTATCACCAGCAGCGAGGAGAATACCGGGATAAAGGATCTGCCCGGCGATAAAATGAGTCAGTTTAAGGCTATTATGAACCATATCATACTGGCGGCCTTAAAAGAGAATAATGCGACTCTGTCAGAGAATATCAGTACGAGTGTAGCCGATAGCGTGGTAAAGGAGATGAATTTCCTGATGCGCCTTCAGGAGGAAAAGGAAGAGGAGCGCTTTAAGAAATTTGACGCAACCTTAAGAGATTACCAGAAGAGTCGTATGATGGCAGCAGCCACACTGGATGGAAAAAATAGAAAAAAGTCTAAGTTTCTTAAGAAGAACAAGATTTATATATAATATGAGGGATCGATTACGATCGGGAACTTAGAAATATTCCAAAGAAAGAAAAAGAAGAGGCTAGTACCTCTTCTTTTATGTACGTTATAGATTATGCTGAGATAGCACCGGTAGGGCAACTATCTGAACATGCACCGCAATCGATGCAGGTGTCAGGATTTATTTCATAATGACTAGCTCCCTCAGAAATAGACTCTGTCGGGCAATCGCTTGCACATGCACCACAGCTGATGCAATCATCACTAATTTTGTATGCCATTTTAGGTAACCTCCTTTTCAACAATCTATTATATTCTAATATATAAACGGGAATAATGCAAGTAAAAAATACACTATTTGCACTACAAACAGGATGGCAATTATGCATTTCTATATTAATATGCAGAATTCCTGCTCATTTTGGGATGTAATTCCGATTCAAGCGGTAGATAATACGAGTAGGAATACAATGACATTCCTCAAGATATGCCCTTGACGTAAACAGATAGTTAGAATATAATGTTGCCTAGGCTATTAAGCTGCGAACAGAATATATTTCGTTCGGTGCTATCAGATGGATATATTATAAGGAGGTTTATTATGGCTACTATCACCAAGGACATGACAATTGCCCAGGCAATTGCTGTTGATCAGAATATTATTCCGGTTTTACTTGATATCGGAATGCACTGCCTCGGTTGCCCTTCCGCACAGGGTGAAACACTGGAGGAGGCCGCTATGGTCCATGGCTTAGATCCGGAGGATCTGATGGACAGGATTTACGAACAAATCGGAGAATAAGCACAGCTGCTTATGAAGCATCCGGGAATTAGAATAGGAAGCATAGGAATGGATATGAAAACGGATGAGGGTTACCTCATCCGTTTTATTCATAAGAAACGATTTACCGTTTCCGATTATTTGAAGAAATCAAGTATGACTGGTTAAGAAAAGCTTACATAACGGAAAGAATCTGAAGCGCATGGTTCTTTACAATAATTTCGTAATGTTCCTCGTAGAAGGAGGAGCTGGCATAGGTAGAACGTTCAACCTTACCGAACTCTGAGATGATGTTACAGATCTTGTTAAATTCCTCCGGAGTATGTTGGGATATACTGATCACTAAATAATAAATTGCTGTAACAGGATTCTTATATAGTGTGTTGGTTCCATTGTAATAGCCCAGCAATACATTAGCCAATTCCGTTACTTCCTTTAAGGAACGGAAGGAATATACCTTCACCAGATTGGAGGAGACATGAAGGTTTGACTTCTCTTCTGTCTCTGTATCGGAAGCCTCTAAAAGATCCTTGGCACCTTCTTCGGCCTCATCGGTAGAATCGTCGATCTGGTCAAAGCTATTTATTATCTCATCGGCATAGGCATCCTCGTCCGTATCAGACTTATCGGAAATATCACGAGCACCTAAGGAGGAGAATTTTGAGAAACGGGTATCAAGCTCATCGGGATCCTCAACCTTAGTAATTACAAGAATCAAACATTCTGTTGAGACGGGAATCGCCTCAATCATCAAAGGTATGTCATCAACTTCAAAACCGAACTCATAAAAAGCTTGCTGAATCATATCACGAAACAGAGCCTTTGCTTTTTCGGTTCCGTAGGCAAGCTCACTGATTCTTAATTCCCTGTCGATTAAATCGCTTTTATTTAAGGTACATCTGATTTGATTGTCACTGATTTTTTCAATCTTCATATAGTACACCCCTTTCTGTACTAGCAGGAAATGATTACTCCATACCCGATAAGTGACCGATAAAGTCCGAAATTATGGGTATTTTATAATCAATGATTGGTGTAAAAAAAGTATAATTTAAAACATATATAAAGTCAATATACTTAGATGTGAAATTTCTATTAATATGGTACCAATATCAACAGGATTTTGTAGGATACGACAAAGTTAAATTGTACATATTTCTACAAAAAGTTTGTATAAACAGACGGATAAAAAACCATTGCTTGCCTTCCAGTATTTGTATATAATAGAAGACAGATGACCTGCTTCACAATCTGTCATATACTGATAGGAAAGGAGAGAATGTAGCGTAGAACTATGGTTCCAAAAGTACCGCATCATTAAACTGCTTGGCAGGGGAGGCACTGCCGAAGTATATCTTGCAGAACATATCAAGCTTAATTCATTTCGGGCAATCAAATGTATTTCTAAAGACCACCCCTCCTACGAACGTCAGCTGAGGGAAGCTCAAATTCTTAAAACTCTGAAACATTCCAGTATTCCTATTATCTATGATATTGAAGAAGATGAAGAAGGTTCCTATATTGTCGAACAATATCTTGACGGTATTACCCTCAAGAGCTACGTCGAGGCAGAAGGGACACTTAACATCGAACATATCATCCATTTTGCTCTTCAACTCTGTGATTTAATCCTATATCTACATCATATCGAAAGACCAATCCTATATCTTGACCTGAAGCCGGAGAATATCATCGTTACCGGAGGAACTCTGAAGCTAATTGATTTTGGCAGTGCCATCTTCAGAGATGAAGCGGATAGCGGACAGGATCTCTTTGGAACGAAGGGCTATGCCGCTCCTGAGCTGTATCACAGCAAAGCTATTGATGAACGCAGCGATGTCTATGGAATCGGGGCGCTGCTATACTATATGGTCACGGGAAAACCGTTGGAGGATGGTCGGAAAAGCACGGAGAATATCGACTGGAGTAATGTTTGCCCCAAAAACTTAAAGAAAATTATCAATCGTTGCCTCAAGTATCATCCTTCCCAGAGATACGCTTCTGTTACCGGCTTAAGAAAACAATTATCAGCAGGCAGATCACAACCGTCCCTATGCGAAGCAGGTCCATCCGTAAGAGTGTCAGTTGCAGGAGTACAGCCAAGGATTGGAGTGACACATTTATCCTTCCGTTTATGCAGCTATTTTATTCGTCAAAAGATTAGCTGTGTTTACAGGGAGAGGAATCAGAGCAGGTGTGTCCGGGCTATGAAGCGCCGATATGAGGGGCTTCCCGCCATCGGAAATCTTCTTATGTACGGAGGAATTCCGATGCTTGGTCGGGAGGAGGAGTCTGTGGAGGAGCTTTCCGGATTCCGTGTAATCGTAGAGGATTATGGATGCCTTACAGAAGAAAATCTGGCTTCCTTTCTTGCGGCTGAGGTGCCGATTCTGGTGCTGGGAACGAAGGACTGGGAGCTTGAGTTTGCCGAACAGGTGCTTAATCTGGTAACAGAATATAAAGAGATTGTCTACTTGTTTAACTTCCTGGACGGCAGGGCGTTTCAAGACGCTACGAAACATATGGACTTAAGAAGCTGCTTTCGGATTCCGTATGAACCCAATCCCTTTGCAAAAAGGTGGACCGGAGCGGAATGCGAGCTTTTTGAAGAGCTGGAAAGGCTTGTAATGGAAAGGACTACATCCTGACATGAGAAAGAAACCGATGCTTTACACCAAGGTTTATAGGAATCGCAATCATATCAAGGAGGTAATCGGTCTTCTGGGTATTCGTCCCGGAGCCGGTGTGACCTATACGGGAATACTTCTGGCTTTCTATCTTGGCGAGGAGCTGGGAAGAAGGACTGCGTTTCTTGAGGTAAATCACCACCAGGATTTAAGTCTGCTGCAGCCTGTTTATGAATGGAACGGGGAAACGGCAGGAAGCTTCACCTATGGTAATATCACATTTTACAAGGATGTTAAAGTCCACCAGGTGGCGGAGATGATGGGAGCAGGTTATGACTACTTTATCCTGGATTTCGGGACGGACTTTCAGGGGAATAAGGAAGAATTCCTACGCTGTGACAGGAAGCTCTTGTTAAGCGGACATTCGGAATGGGATATCGGGAAGCTGATCCGGTTTATCCGCCGGAATTATATGACGCGCGGAAGCGATACCTGGCTTCCTCTGATCCCGCTTGCCCCAAAGAAGGTACTTCACCGATTGGAAAAGGAGCTTACCAAAACCTTCTATTCCGTTCCTTTTGAAGCTGATGTAACAAAACCCTCCAAAGCTTTTATCCGGTTGTTCGAAGGGCTGTTGGGCTAGGCAAGTATTGACAAACTCATGGTTTGAAATGGTAGGGATAAGTATAACATATCACAAATGGCCTTCTTATCCGAAAAACAGTAAAACAATAGAAGCACTTTATCAAACCATGTGTTCCAATAGCTTGTCAACCTATGAGCCCTGCATATCTTCAGCTCTGGAGGAATGTATGGGAACCGGAGCGTAACCGGCACTTAAAAAGCCCTCTATACTTTTATGAAGGTGTTAGTAACTGCTTTCGGATCCCACTTACATGGAAGTTATGCAGACGGAAGGAGCACTGTTTATCCATTAATCAATCACCTGAAGGGGGATTACCTCTAAAAAGGGGATTGCCTACTGGAATGGAATTACCCACTGAAAGGGGATTATCCACTGAAGGGGGATTACCCACTGGAAGGGGATTACCCCATGGAAGGGGCTGTTTCGAAACACATAAGAAATAATTACTGATGAATAAGGATATTTATTCGAATTCTCGGTATTTTCCTATGGTTTGAAACAGCCTCTTGCTATGTACCGGGCAATAAGTCGAAATTTAGTAATGACGTTAGAAAGGTTTAATGCTATAATGGGGTATAGATTAAGTGGGAGGAGTCGGGCTTGTCACGCTTTTCTTAGCAAGTAGATGGAGGAACGTATGGATAAAAGGATGAGAGTCGCTATCATAGGTTTATCGGCTGTGATGATTATCGTTATCATTGCGGCGGCATTAGCTATAAAGGGAAAATTAACCCCCAGCAACGAGGTGATGTCTTTAACAGACTATTATCAGATCGAAGAATCCGAGGTTATGATAATTCTTCAGGACAAGCTATATGATAAAAAGGGAATGCTGGTTGACGGCGAGGTTTATATTGATTATGAAACCATCGTCCGGGAGTTTAATCATAGATTTTACTGGGATAGCAAGGAAAATATACTGACTTATACTACACCTACGGAGATCCTACGGGCAGAAGCCGGAAGCTCGGATTATTCTGTTACAATGACGTTGAACTCAACGGTTAAGAAAGCAGATTACGAGATCGTGAAAGTGTTTGCGGATAAGGTATATGTAGCCCTGGATTTTGTCGGGGAGTATTCCGATATGGAATATCAGTTCTACCAGAAGCCGAACCGACTTGTAATAACTTACAAATGGGGAGACTATCTGAGTACTGAGGTGACGAAGGCAACCCAGTTAAGAGTGAAGCCGGGGATTAAGAATCCCATCCTGGCAGAGCTCCCGGTAGGAACTGCATTGTTGTATGTTGATGTGGACGAGGTTCCGGGTAAGGGCTTTGTAAAGGTTATGACAGAGGATGGAATTATCGGCTATGTTAAGGAGAAGAATGTCAAGAAATCCTTCTATAAAGCCTTTGAAAGCAGCTATACGGCACCCCAATATACCAATCAGACCAGACAGGGAAAGATCTGTCTTGCATTTCATCAGATATCAAGCAGTGGAGCAGTGGAAAGCCTGGAGACGAATTTAAAAGCAACCAAGGGCATCACAGTAGTTTCTCCCACCTGGTTTAAGGTGAGCGATACCACCGGTGCTATTACCAGCTATGCAAGCGTGGAATATGTGAACAAGGCGAAGGAGCTGGGAGTTGAGGTATGGGCATTGGCCAGTGATTTTGATATTAAGGTAAATATGGCTGAATTACTGTCCCACACCTCGGCGAGGGATAACCTATCGAATACTCTGATTCAGGCGGCTTTAGACTATAAACTGAATGGTATCAATATAGATTTCGAAACAATTCCTTCGGCTTCAGGTACGGACTATACCCAGTTCCTCAGGGAGATGTCTGTAAAATGCAGAAATAACGGCATCGTCCTGTCAGTGGATAATTATGTACCGGCCCCTTATAATAAGCACTACAATCTGGAGGAGCAGGGGCAGATTCTGGATTATGTTATTATCATGGCTTACAACGAATTCACCGGAACGGAGGAAGCGGGACCCGTAGCTTCCATCGGTTTTGTTAAGGATGCCATTACTAATACTCTGGAGGTTGTACCTGCAGAGAAGACCATCATTGCCATACCCTTCTGGACGAAGCTATGGAAGGAAACAGCAGACGGTACCATCAGCTCGGAGAATTTGGGAATGACAAAAGCGGCGAACGTATTTACCGATCATAGCCTTACACCGAAATGGGAGGAAGCAACCGGCTACAATTACGGCGAGTATGAAATGGACGGCTCAACCTATCGGATCTGGCTGGAGGATGAGACCTCCGTTGATTTAAAAATGAGTGAAATTTATAATGCGAATACAGCAGGAGTTGCTACCTGGAAGCTTGGTCTGGACAGGGAAACTGTGTGGGATGTTATTATTAAATATTTGAATAAGAAGTAGAGCTTAAAGGCATAGGTATCAAAAAGGGGTGCAGCATATAACAAATCATCGAAAGTGCTAACCCGGAGTTCCTCCTATCGAACGAAGAGAACGCCACCTTGAGTTTGCAGGAAAGGATCATAGTCATGATAATGATCGTCTGTCCGGAATTCTAAGGTATCGTTCCTTCAACAGTGAAGGAGGGATACGGGGAGTGGCTTTCGTTATAGGTTAATGCCGCAGCCCTTATTTCTATTACCGGGCTATTGGCATTTAAGAATAGGACATAGGGGCTTTGTCATAAAATATAGGGAAGTTCTATATATGGAAGCATGGCAATGAAGAAAAAGTATTTCTGTGTCATATTTTTAATGCTGGTTCTTATGGCTAGGATCCTTTCTTCCGGTCCGGCAGTTAAAGTAATGAAAAATATTTTTACGGATGAGAAGGAACCCCTATTTTCCGGGATTACAATTATAATTGATGCCGGGCACGGAGGCATGGATCCCGGTAAAATCGGAATTAATAAATGCCTTGAGAAGGATATTAATTTAAAGATTGCTCTCAAACTGAAGGTTTTACTGGAAGAGATGGGCATCAAAGTGATTATGACCAGGGAAGAAGACATTACCTTGTGTAAAGATGGGGAATCGAATAAAAAGAGAGCTGACATGAATAAAAGAATAGAGATCATCAATAGCAGTAATGCTCTATTTGCAATCAGCATCCACCAGAACAGCTATACGGAGGAATATGTCAAAGGAGCACAGGTCTTTTATTATATCCAGTCCGAGATAGGAAAGAATATCGCTTCCGTATTGCAGGAGCAGATTAAGAAAGCCATCGCAGACGGAAACCATCGTGAGGCAAAATCCAATGACAGCTACTTCATGTTGAGAAAGGCAAATTGTCCGTTGGTCATTGTCGAGTGCGGATTCTTATCGAATAATAAGGAAGCTTCCCTCCTGGTTACCGATGAATATCAAAATAAGATGGCAGATGCGATCAGTCAAGGCATTAAAGAATATCTGAATAAACTCAATAACAACACGCAAAACGAACAGAACAATCCCCTTAGATAAATCAATCATACCACCTCCTCACAAAAATCAAACTATAGCAATTACAGACAATAAGTGATATAATGCACGGTAGGCGGATTTCTCCAACGACATTTGGAGCAGTAGACGCTGTTATACCACAAGGAGTAATACACGATGGAAACCATTATACTTAAACTTGATAAAGATGATTTCGGCACCGGTGATCTGGATCCGGCAATAACAATTTTACAATCGGGAGGACTGGTTGCATTTCCTACCGAGACGGTATATGGGTTGGGTGCCGATGCCCTAAACCCTGCAGCCGCCAGGAAGATTTACGAGGCGAAGGGAAGACCCTCGGATAACCCGTTAATTGTTCATATTGCTAATACGAGGGATATAGAAATACTGGCAAAAGATATACCGGAAGCTGCTTACCGGCTGGCGGAGGTGTTCTGGCCGGGGCCGCTAACCATGATATTGAAGAAGAGGGACTGTGTACCACATGGAACGACGGGTGGACTTGATACGGTTGCAATCCGTCTCCCGGCGCATAAGCTGGCAAGGACCCTGATTGCCCAATCGGGAGTCTATATCGCCGCACCCAGCGCAAACCTGTCGGGTAAACCGAGCCCTACGTCTGCCTCCCATGTAATCAAGGATATGGACGGAAGGATTGACATGATAATCGACGGAGGGAAAGCTGCTCTCGGACTGGAATCCACCATTATAGATTTGACCGGAGAAGAGCCTATGATTCTCAGACCGGGATGCATTACCAAGGAAATGATTGAGAATGTTCTTGGACTGATTCAATATGATCCTGTTATTTTGCAGGAAAAGCCGGATTTGAATCTGAAGCCGAAGGCTCCAGGCATGAAATACCGTCATTATGCTCCGGAGGGTTGCCTGACCATATACGAAGGCAATATCGAAGAAGTAATCAGAGTAATTAATAGGAAGGCCAAGGAATTACTGGAAGCGGATAAGAGCGTTGGCATCATTGCAACCTCTGAAACGGAAAAGGACTATCATTACGGCACTATCCGAACGATCGGTTCCCGGAAGGATGAAGATTCCATAGCAGCGGGTCTATATGCAACCCTAAGGGAATTTGACGAGTTACGGACGGAATATATCTTTACGGAAAGCTTCTCAGACAATAACCTGGGACAGGCTATTATGAATCGACTGCTAAAGGCAGCAGGCTATCGGATTGTACGTATTTCATAAGGAAACACCATTTTTGTGGGGGAACAGTCAATAAATCACTTTGTAAATATTGTGCGGATTCTAAATTCGCAGGATATCAGCAGATTGGAGATTTGATATGGGAAAATATCAGAAGCTAATATTTGTATGTACCGGTAATACCTGCAGAAGCCCGATGGCTGAAGCGCTTTATAAGAACCTCGAGCGGGTCAATACGATGAAGGTAATGTCCAGAGGATTGGTAGTGCTTTTTGGAGAACCGATCAATCCCAAGGCAGAGGTTGTACTTGGAAAGCATGAGCTTGAACTGGTGAACCATATTTCAAAGGGCCTGAAGGCGTCAGATATCGAAGAGAATACGCTAATTCTTACGATGACCTCAAGCCAGAAGAAAAAGATACAGGAGGAATACCCGGAAGCACATGAGGTTTATACCATTAAGGAATATGCCGGAGAAATCGGGGACGTTATTGATCCTTACGGCGGCAGTCTGATAGACTATGAGGAATGTTATATCGAACTGGCACGTCTGGTTAAAAAAGCAGTATATAAACTAAATGAAGAAAGCTAGGAGGAATTCGTATGATAGCAATCGGAAATGATCATACCGGATATGAACTAAAAAAGGCAATAATAGAATACCTGGAAGAGAAGGGTATCGAGTATAAGGATTTTGGCTGTGGTAATCTTACTGCCAGTGATTATCCGGAGTATGCCAAGGCAGTAGGCCGGGCAATCCAGAAGGGCGAGTGTGAGAAGGGAATATTAATCTGCGGAACCGGAATTGGTATTTCCATCGCTGCTAACAAGATGAAGGGTATCCGTGCTGCTTTATGCCATGACTGCTTCAGCGCAGAGGCAACGAGACTTCACAATGATGCCAATATACTTGCTATGGGGGCGCGGGTAATAGGTGTGGGTCATGCAATTAAGATTGTAGATACCTTCCTGAATACAGAATTCTCCGGCAACGAAAGGCATATCAGAAGAATTAAGATGTTGGATGAAGAATAACTAAAGCATTTCGGCACGATCCACCGGCTCCTTAAGTGTATGAAAACGTCCCTGGTATATAATTTCCAATAGGGAATTCAAGATGCGCAGGGCTTTTGTGACCTCCTCAGCACTAATCAGCTGATGATCAAATGCCTCTGCAAGCTCATTAAGATCCAGGATTTTCGTAGTACCATCCTGGAGAAGAATGACATCAACCAGGAGATCCTCAAAGATGATGGAATCGGGCTCGGGACCTTCCTTACTCTGGATAATATCGCAATACCAATAAACAAGCTGATGCTCTTTATTAAACACCTTACTTACTTTGAACCCCTGGTCCAGATAGTAGGCAGAGATTCCCCAGGCAATATCCTTACGGGGATGAAGAGCAGTCCATTTTGTAATGATCAGCTGATCGCTCTGGGTAATAATAACATCATCCTTAAGGTGGACAAGTTCGTTCGGAATAAAACGTCTACGGTATAGCGACAGATGTTTCATAGGAAAGCCTCCTTATTAAGGTTCTGAAAATGCGATATTGAACGATGGATATGAATTAACCTATTATAACATGAAATAAACATTTGGTATAGTATAAGATGTAACTTAATTGCGGACAAGACGGTGAATAACTGGATTGTCCGCTTTTTAAATTAGCGGTTGTCTGCCATAGGAAGACATTTCGTGTATTATGCTGTTACAAGAGGCCGTATATGCGCAAAGCGCATATCAGATTTATCCATATTAAAGACAGGAACGGTGTTTGAATCATATATTGGGAATAATAAATGAAGTTTCAGGGAAAACTAACAAATGAACCCGAGGGTGTCCATAAATTGGAGGTGGAAATAAATGGAGAACTTGAATCGGTTTTATGAATCAATGAAGCACATCCTGTCCATGAAAAAGACTAAGTTTACTTTATATATTGCAGCAGTACTCTGGCTTGCCGTTGCAACACAGATGTTTATGAACCGGTTTTTCTATAAGGAGGCTGAGTTAACTCAGGCGTTTGTCAATACCAATACCGGTGATCTGAAGAGCAATATAGAAATAATCGCTGGTTATGAGAAGGAGTATCTCGGTGAAGAGGATAAAAAGGATCTGATTATGTACCTGGCGAAGGCTATTGGTCTTAACGTAGATAGCCAAATTGTCGTAACCAGGGATGGAACTCGGAGTGAATACTCCTATGCAAAACAAGCAAGGAACGCTACGACTGAGCTTAAGGTGATTAGTCTTGAGCAGGAAGAGGAAGCTGTCATAAAGATGAAACACTATATTGTGGTGCGATTGAATATAAAGGACAGTATCCAGAGTATTGATAAATACAGAAAGCTTTTAGAGGACGCCTTGAAGAACATCGGAGTGAAGCAGAAGCAGGTAACGCTTCAGTATGAAGGAAGCTTTAACGGAGAGCTATCCTCAGAAGAGAAGGGTAGGATTTCCGATCTTCTTGTTAAGGAACTGCAAGGAGAAATTGCATTACGATATGAGGAAGAAGGTATCTATACCGTCTATGCCTATACCGGCTTAATAAATGAATATATCGTATCGGCAGGAAGTAAAGTAAATATCCAGATTGCCATCACCTATGATGAGCAGACTCAGAAAACAATAGTATATTTGGCTTCACCGATTTTAAATCAAAGCTGGTAGTTGGGAGTAGTAAAAGATCCGGATCGACAGGTTAAGCTTGCCGGTCCGGACCTGATATCAGAATATTTTAGTATCGGAAGCTCCGTCAGAACCAACGTCTCCTGCTGCGGTGATGTCTTCTGCGGTTGAAAATCTCATTTAGCAGAATCAGGCTTACGATGTCTCTGAGGAAATTTCTACGACGACTCGGATAATTGTAGATACTATTCGCTTCGACCTGAGGTTCCTCTTCAATATTCTTTATTTTATCATAAACGCGATCTGCTATTCTATCGAGAGAGGTCTTGTCAGGATATTCATCAAACATTAAGCTGCCGTCATATTCCAGCTTATCGCATTCGTCATCAACCTCTTTTTGGATAACTCTGGCAGTATAGGGATAGAGCTGCTTCATATATTCAATGTCCCGATCGAGATCCTCACTATTATCGTAACCGTAAATGGGATATAGCGGAATACCCATCGGAGTATTGTAAGGAATGTTAACGGGCACATACATACTATTATAGCCTCCCGGACTATATGGGTAGGTGATAACAGGAGACAGGTATTCGGAGCTCGGAGCACCGGACATCGGGGTCTGGGAAGGTGTCCTCGTCGGAGTCTGAGAAGGCATCCCCGTCGGAGCACCGGACATCGGGGTCTGGGAAGGTGTCCTC
>JAEYQV010000110.1 GCA_023409835.1 Bacillota bacterium | reverse complement strand
CTTGTCCACCACCGGTAACCTGTCCGCCAGAAAAGGAATGTCCGACCTGTCCGCCACCACAGCAGTGTCCACCCTGCCCGCCGCCGGTGATCTGTCCGGAATGTCCGACCTGCCCGCCGCCGGTAATCTGTCCGGAGTGTCCACCCTGCCCACCTAAGGAACCTTGCCCGGAGCAGGAAGTCAGAGTTGAGTACAGACCGTATCCGGTAAGAGTTCCGATGCCGTGTCCGACCGTTCACATGAGAGTGGAATACCGGGAAGCTCCCAAAGAATCTCCTTGCAGGGATAAATGTAAGATTAAACCGGGTGTTATCTTCGGATGTATCTGGGGCTGCAGCTGCTGTGGATCCCATGACTTTGAAGTAAGGTTATATAAGCTCTGTAATGAGGATAAGGTACTTCTATATTGTGAGAGAGTAAGCTGCTGCGGTTGCTTTGAATTCAAAGTACCATATGATGACTGTTATTTGCTGGTGGCCTGTGCAGTCGGTTCTTCAAAGAAGAAAGATAACTGCAAGCCAATTCTTACATTGAAGAATGTAGGTGTTTCCAGTCTTATTGTGGAAACTTGATGCTTATAGCATTGTCGATTATATTTGCTGCCTGTTAATTTAAGTGAAGGGGGGGTGTATACCCTCCTTTCCATTTTTATAGATATTTTGTTGAATAGTACATATACTATACATACGCAGACGGTAATATGTTATAATTAATCTGGACGAGCAGGTTTCGTACTTGCTCGAGCTTAACGGAAGGGAGAAAGATAATGTCAAAGGTATATATCTTTATTGCAGAGGGCTTTGAGGAGATAGAGGCATTAACAGTGGTAGACCTGCTTCGAAGGGCAAAGCTTGATATCGTTATGGCATCCGTAACAGGAAATAAACTGGTTACCGGTTCGCACAACATTGCAGTGATTACGGATATTCTTTTTGAAGACACTGATTTCGAAGATGCTGCTATGCTGGTATTACCCGGAGGAATGCCCGGCACGACGAATCTGGAGAAGCATGAGGGGTTAGACCGATTGCTCACAGATTTCCATAAGAGAGGAAAAAATCTGGCTGCAATCTGTGCCGCTCCCCGTGTTCTGGGCAGCAAAGGGCTATTGACGGGAAAGAATGCAACCTGTTATCCGGGGCATGAGGAAAGCTTAATCGGTGCAAAATATCTGGATACCGATGTGGTGGCAGACGGAACGATTATTACCTCAAGGGGAATGGGAACAGCAATTGATTTCTCCCTATCTCTAATCGAGAAATTAAAGGATAAAGAAGAAGCAGCCAGGATAGCAGCGGCAATCCAATACAGATATTACAGGTAATCATTTCTCTTTCAGATAAGGAGTTATCTGCTTACGGAGAAGGATCAGGCACAATAGATTGGGTATTGCCATGAAAGCATTTAAAAAGTCAGTCAGCTCCCAGACCAGCTTCAGAGACATTATGGATCCGACATATATCATTATTATATAACAAAGGCGGTAGGTATTGATTCCGGATTTTCCGAATAGGTACTCTACCGCCTTTTCGCCAAAATAAGACCATCCGATCAAAGTCGCTGTTGCAAAGGCAATCAGAGAGAGACCCAGTATACGGGTACCGAAGGGAATCATGGCAAAGGCAGCAGTAGTCAGCTCGGCGAAGGAGTACCCTCCGGCAGAGGCAGGGTACCGTATTAGATTAGTCGTAATGACTAATCCGGTGATTGCACACATCACCACAGTATCCCAGAAGGTTGCGCTCATGGAGATCAGGGCCTGCCTGGAAGGGTGGGAGGTCTTTGCACCGGCAGCTGCGATGGCCGCGGAGCCTAAGCCGGCTTCGTTGGTAAATAACCCCCGAGCTATACCGTATCGGGCAGCAGTTTTTACAGTACTTCCGATAAAGCCGCCCACAACTGCGGCTGGCAGTTTGGAGGGTAGAAAGGCTGCTTTAAAAATATAGCGGATTGCCGGTAATACATAGGGTAGGTTCATAATCAACAGGACAAGACATCCCAATATATAGAAGGCACCCATGGCAGGTACCAGTAGAGAACATATTTTACCTATGGATTTTATACCGCCTACGATAACCAGCCCAACGATAACGGCGATGACAAAGCCTACAATAAATTCCGGCAGTCCCCACAGGGTATGTAAGGTCTCCGTCACTGCTCTGGCCTGAGTGGAACAGCCGACACCATAAGAAGCAATCAGGGTAAAGATACTGAACAGCACTGCCAGCCATTTTTTATTTAACCCATATTCCAGAGCATACATCGGACCGCCGATATAGGTGCCGTCCTCTGTTCTCTTACGGTAAAGCACTCCCAGGAAGCATTCTGCGTACGAGGTGGCCATACCCAGAATACCGGTTAGCCAGCACCATAGAATTGCTCCCGGTCCACCTAGTGCAACGGCAGTTGAGATACCTACGATATTACCGGTGCCTATGGTTGCGGCCAGGGTGGCAGTCAGAGAGGCAAAGCTGCTCAGATCTCCGTCCGCTCCGGAGTCCGGAGTCACTGACAGGCGAATCGCTCTACCGATATGCCTTTGAACACCCTTCAGGTGCACTGTAAAATAGATATGGGCTCCAAACAGAAGAACAGGCATTGGAAGCCCCCATAGAAACTGGTTAATGGTCTTTAAGACAGGAAGCATGGTATGTCTTCTCCGGATTGGCTCTTGATTCAATATATGACTGAATCATATGTAACATTCGGACTCCTATTCGGCATTTTTTATTAAATAGGAAGGATTTGCATAAGAAAATAATGTTTATATTTATAAAATTACACATAATATTATCTTTATATTCCATTTTTGTTAAATATATGTTACAATGTAAGTACTATTTTAAAGGGAGGTAGTTTATGAAACTCAATTTACGCAAAACAGTAGTATTTATGCTGGCAATTTCCATGTTGGTTGCTGTACTGACCGCTTGCGGATCAAGCAGTACCAAAGACACTCCGGAACCTACCGCTGCTCCCACGCAGGCAGCAGCTAAGGAAGAGGACAAGGAACCTGTGGCTACACCGGAACCTACAGAGATTCCGAGAGATTTAAAGGGTATTACGGTTACTGTAAGTGACTGGTGGACAACCGATCCCAACGCTGAGCCGACCAATCAAAGAGATGAAGACACTCTGGCTTACAGAGAAGAGATGATGCAGAAGTATAACTTCACCATCACCCGTGCTAACATTGGCGCTTGGACGGAATATCAGGAAATTGTTGTTTCCTCCATCATGTCAGGTGCTCCTGCAGCTGATGTGATGATGATGGATTACAGGTTTATGTCTGCACCGCTGCAGCAAGGACTTCTCTATCCGTTAAACACCCTGGAAAGCTTTGATTTCACAGAAGAAAAGTGGAATCAGCAAGTTCTTAATCTGTACGCAAAAGATGGCGATTACTATGGTATGGCTAGCGGAAAACCGGAGCCCAGACTTGGTGTATTCTGGAACAAGAGATTATTCGAAGAAGCAGGCATCAATCCTGATGAACCGTATGATTTACAGGCAAAGGGTGAATGGACCTGGCAAAACTTTGAGAATCTTTGCAAGAAGCTGACCCGCGATATTAACAGTGATGGTGTTATGGATGTATATGGTATCTCCAGCTTCTCTGTTGACTTCTTCAGAGGCTGTGTATTCTCCAATAATGCTCAATTCATCGGTTATAAAGACGGAAAATACTACAACGCAACGAGCGAACCTAATTTCCTGGAAGCTCTTGAATGGGGCAGAGGTATTTATGATAAGGGATATCATATGCCTAAGCCGGAAACCGCAACAGAGTGGAACTGGTTCATCTCAACCTTCCTCGAGGGTAAGGTTGCTATGCAGTGTGCAGAAGAATATATGGTTAGTACCTGGAAGGACATGGAGGATGATTGGGGCTTTGTAATGTTCCCGAAGGGACCTAAGGGCGAAATGATGACGTTATTTACTGAGAATGTAGCTATTATGGCCTATAACCTAGAGAAGGAAAAGGCAGAGGATATTGCATTCGCATATAATATTTATACCAATGTTACTCCTGGTTACGAGAATGAGGACTGGAAAGAACCGTTCTATCCCGTATTTAGAGACACCAGAGCAGTAGATGAGACTCTACCTCTCTTCTATGAGCCTCAACACGGAACAATGTCCTATCTGGATGTAGTTCCCGGCATTGGTTACGGCGATATTACCTATGATCTCGATGCAGGTGCAATTACTCCTGCAGAAGCTGTTGAGAAGGTACAGGGCTTATGGACGTCCTTCATTGATGCAGCTAACGGTGAAGCAGCTGTTACTCAGTAATATATTATAAATAATAAAATAAACGACAATAATTAATTGACAGAGTATTTTTTCGTGAAAACATCGGATAATAATGATGTGACACGTAAGAATACTCTGTTTTTTATCGGTATTCGATCCAACGAGCATAGCTGGTTGTTACAAAAGATAACATCCGGGTAATTGATTAGTGTCATCTACAGTCGCTTTATAAAAGAAATTAGTACAAAAAACAATAATTACCATCATAATATAACCGTCCTCTGTTAACAATATTAATACAGGCAACACAAAACAAAATCACTCGCGGTGATACAAAAATGAATCGGAAATCTGGTTCATTATAATAACAACCGCAGAACCTACACTCAGTTGATTTTGAATATTGTTTGCTTTGATTAATACTAAACGGAGGTGAAAATTTATGGCAAGTAATAACAGCGGATCCAACAGAACAGAGGTTCCTCAGGCAAGAGAAGCTCTTGATCGTTTTAAAATGGAAGTTGCTAACGAACTTGGTGTTCCGTTAAAGCAAGGCTACAACGGCGACTTAACCAGCAAGCAGAACGGTTCCGTAGGTGGAGAAATGGTGAAACGTATGATCAGAAGCCAGGAACAGTCTATGTCAGGTAGCAAGTAATAGAAAAGAACAGCATTTTGCTGAGATATGAAAAACATCATCGGTTTCATCCGATGATGTTTTTTTAAAATACTGTTTCCAATGTTTTTATTATATGTTAGAATTAAAACGCTGAACAATCAGATCGAATATTCATAATTTGCAGCTTTTCATAGATAGGGTTTAGTATTATTTAAAGCCTGTAACGGCATATATTAATAAAGAATGCTAAGGTAAGCCGATGGTAATTATATATTAAGAAAGGACTTAATTAATATGGGAAAATATTTCGGTACGGATGGTTTTCGAGGGGAAGCAAATGTTAATCTTACTGTGATGCATGCTTATAAAGTAGGTAGATTTCTTGGACATTATTATGGGAAGAATCATAAAGCGAAAATCGTGATTGGTAAGGATACCAGGCGATCCAGTTATATGTTTGAATATTCTCTGGTGGCAGGCTTAACAGCCAGCGGTGCAGATGTTTATCTTCTCCATGTTACTCCCACTCCCAGCATATCACATGTGGTAAGAACGGAAGGCTTTGATTGCGGTATCATGATATCAGCCAGCCATAATCCGTATTTCGATAACGGAATAAAGATCATTAACAGTAGCGGATTTAAGCTTGAGGCAGATGTGGAAAATCTGATTGAGGAATACATAGACAGTGAAATCGATGACCTTCCCTTAGCTACCAGGGAGAATATCGGAAGGACAGTTGACTATGCAATCGGAAGAAACCGGTATATCGGCTATCTAATTTCTCTGGCCACCAGATCCTTTAAGGATATGAGAATCGGTTTGGATCTTGCTAACGGTTCTGCTACGACGGTTGCCAAAGGTGTCTTTGATGCTCTTGGAGCAAAGACTTACGTCATCAACAGTGAACCGAACGGAATAAATATTAATAAAGACTGCGGCTCAACCCATATCAATGCGTTACAGCAATTTGTAGTTGAAAATAAACTGGATGCCGGATTTGCATATGACGGAGATGCAGATCGATGTTTGGCAGTGGATGATATGGGCAATATTATAGATGGGGATTTGATTATGTACCTGTGCGGAGTGTATATGAAGGAGCACGGGGATCTGGCAAATAATACGATTGTTACCACGATCATGTCCAACCTGGGACTATATCAGGCCCTCGATCGCAAGGGAATCAGGTATGAGAAAACCTCAGTCGGAGACAAATATGTATATGAGAATATGCTGGCCAATGGCCATTCCATCGGTGGTGAACAGTCAGGACATATCATTTTCAGCAAGCTTGCTACTACCGGCGACGGAATTCTTACTTCCTTAAAGCTGATGGAGGTAATGCTGGAGAGCAAAGCAAAGCTGTCAGAGCTGCATAAGGAAGTAACAATATTTCCCCAGCTGATGAAGAACGTAAAGGTAAAGAATAAGAAAGCAGTGAAAGATGACGAAGCTGTAAAGGAGATCATCCGTCAGGTTGAGTCAGAGCTTGGTTCAGAGGGACGGATTCTGGTTCGGGAGAGCGGTACGGAGCCGGTGGTACGTGTAATGGCAGAAGCCAAGACGGATCAACTCTGTGAAGCCTCTGTTGATAGAATCATTGCAGTGATGCAGGAACGAGGACATATGAAAGCGAATTAAGCTGATATTCGCTATGATTTGACATGGCTGATTCTGCGTAAGAAATAAATTTGTATTTACAGAAGGACTATGTTATAATATACTAATCTCAAAATGTCAAAAATTCAGACAGAGTGTACTTCATAGGTTTTTGCCCCACAACTCCGGGAATTTCCGTGGAAAGGCTCCATCGAGTTTTTCCTTTCATAAGGGAAACACCAGTAAAAGACGAGGTACATAAAACAAGGAGGAAATAATATGAGTTTACAGATTGAAAAAACAGGTAAGAATATGGCAAAGCTTACGATAGAGGCTTCCGCTGAAGATTTTGAGAGTGCAATTGAAAAGGCATATCTTAAAAATAGGAATAAGATCAATGTACAAGGCTTCCGTAAGGGGAAAGCACCCCGTTCTATTATCGAGAAGATGTATGGTGTAAGTATATTTTATGAGGATGCAGCCAATGAGATCATCCCCGAGGCATATGAGAAGGCAGCAAATGAGAGCGGACTTGATATCGTATCCAGACCGGATATTGATGTAGTTCAGATTGAGAAGGGCAAGCCCTTTATCTTTACCGCAGAAGTAGCTCTTAAGCCGGAGGTTACCTTAGGCGCATATAAGGAAATAGAGGTTGCCAAGAAGGAGGCAGAGGTAACGGAAGACGAGATCATGGCTCAGATCAACAAGGAGCGTGACCAGAATTCCAGGATGATTACCGTAGATGACAGGGCAGTAGAGTCCGGTGATATCGCTGTTATCGACTTTGAAGGCTTTGTTGATGATAAGGCATTTGAAGGAGGAAAAGGAGAGGATTATTCCCTCACGATCGGTTCCCACTCCTTCATTGATACATTTGAAGATCAGTTAATCGGTAAGATGACCGGTGACGAGGTTGATGTTAATGTTACCTTCCCGGAGGAGTATCAGGCGAAGGAGCTTGCCGGAAAGCCTGCTCTTTTCAAGGTTAAGGTAAAGGAAATCAAACGGAAGGAGCTTCCGGAGCTGGATGATGATTTTGCTCAGGATGTTTCAGAATTTGATACTCTGGATGAATACAAGGAAAACATCAAGGCTACAATAAAGGAAAATAAAGAGAAAGAATTAAAGACAGCGAAGGAAAACGAAATTGTAGATAAGATCATTGAGAATGCAACCATGGATATTCCCGAACCGATGATTGAGGCTCAGGCGAATCAGATTGCTGAGGACTTTGCCCAGAGAATGAAGTATCAGGGCCTGTCTCTCGAGCAGTATTTCCAGTATACCGGCATGGATGCGAAGAAATTCTTCGATAGCTTAAAGCCGCAGGCAGTCAAGAGAATCCAGACGAGACTTGTACTTGAGGCAGTAGCAAAGACAGAGAACATTGAGGTTTCCGAGGAAGAGTTAGAGAAGGAGCTTACCGAGATGGCTACTGCTTATCAGATGGAAGCCGATAAGCTGAAGGAGCTGATCGGTGATAAGGAGAAGGAACAGATCAAGGCTGACATTGCAGTACAGAAAGCGGTTGACTTAGTAGTTGCTGCAGCTAAGGAAGTTTAATCAGAAGAATTCCGAAATTAACGGATATACTACAGATTGAAAGAAGGAGGAAATTAAGATGAGTTTAGTACCTTATGTCATAGAGCAAACCAGCCGTGGCGAGAGAAGCTACGATATTTACTCCAGATTATTAAAAGACAGGATTATATTCTTAGGAGAAGAAGTGAACGATGTAACGGCAAGCTTAATCGTTGCACAGATGCTGTTCTTAGAAGCAGAGGATCCCGGTAAGGATATTAACTTCTATATTAACAGCCCCGGCGGCTCCGTAACAGCCGGTATGGCGATTTACGATACCATGAATTATATTAAGAGTGATGTGTCCACCATCTGTATCGGTATGGCTGCTAGCATGGGAGCATTCCTGCTGTCAGGCGGCACGAAGGGCAAGAGATTCGCACTTCCGAATTCCGAGATTATGATCCATCAGCCCTCCGGTGGTGCGAGGGGCCAGGCAACAGATATTAAGATTGTTGCAGATAATATTATTAAGACCAGAAAAAGATTGAATGAAATACTTGCAAAGAACACCGGAAAACCTCTGGAAGTAATTGAAGTCGATACGGAAAGAGATTTCTATATGATGGCGGAAGAAGCTAAGGAATACGGTATCATCGATGGAATATTAAATCATAGATAAATGTCGGTTTGCTTTGCACTACAGAGAGAATGAGGTGATTAGGCAATGGCAGGAAAAGTAGATGACAGAAAGCAACTGAGATGTTCCTTTTGTAACAAGACACAGGATCAGGTCAGAAAATTGATTGCTGGACCGGGCGTTTATATCTGCGATGAGTGTATCGAGATCTGCAGTGAAATTATTGAAGAAGAGTTTGATGGAGAAACGGCCTCCAATTCGGATATTAATCTGATGAAACCGGTTGAAATTAAGAATTTTCTGGACCAACATGTAATCGGCCAGGAAGAGGCGAAGAAGGTTCTTTCCGTTTCGGTTTATAATCATTATAAGAGAGTGCTGGCTGAGAAGGATCTGGACGTTGAGCTACAGAAGAGCAATATCCTGATGATCGGGCCGACAGGCTCCGGTAAGACATATCTGGCACAAACATTAGCGAAATTACTTAATGTTCCGTTTGCCATTGCAGATGCGACGGCTTTAACCGAAGCCGGTTATGTTGGTGAGGACGTTGAAAATATACTTCTGAAGCTCATTCAGGCAGCTGATTTTGATATTGAACGGGCGGAGCATGGGATCATCTATATCGATGAGATTGATAAGATTACCAGAAAATCCGAGAATACCTCCATCACCAGAGATGTATCCGGTGAAGGAGTCCAGCAGGCCCTGTTGAAGATTTTGGAGGGTACCGTTGCCTCTGTTCCCCCTCAGGGCGGAAGAAAGCATCCCCACCAGGAATTCATCCAGATTGATACGACCAATATACTATTTATCTGTGGTGGTGCCTTTGATGGCCTTGAGAAGATTATCGAGTCCCGAATCGGACAGAAGACAATCGGCTTCAATGCATTGATTATGGAGAAGAATAAGACAAATGTTGGTGAGCTGTTCCGTCAGGTAATGCCTCAGGATCTCATTAAGTTTGGTCTTATTCCCGAATTCGTCGGCAGAGTTCCGGTATGTGTGGCTCTGGATGCTCTGGATGAAGGGGCACTGATTAAGATTCTGACCGAGCCCAAGAATGCCATAACCAAGCAGTATAAGAAGCTGTTTGAACTGGACGGAGTAGAGCTTGTATTTGAAGAGGGTGCACTGGAAGAGATCGCAAAACAGAGCTTTAAGAGAAAAATCGGAGCCAGAGGACTACGTGCCATTATGGAATCCGTAATGATGGATTCCATGTATAATATTCCTTCCGATATGAGGGCGGTCAAATGCATCATAACGAAGGAAGCGGTACTTGGCGAAGAGAAACCGAGACTCGAGCTCTCGGAGGAGAATGTTGCCAGGAAGCCGATTACGAAGCGCTCCTCAAAGAAGAGTAAGGATGAGATTGCATAATTCTGCTTTGGTAATTGGAATAATCATAAAATACTTTGGGGGTTGCAGCTGCAGCCCCCATTATTCATGACAAGTGAAACGATTTATCGTTTCATCTTGTATACGCGACAGTAAGGTGAGCATTGCAAGCTTGCCTGCATATATGCGAACGCGCACGCGAACCGGTACGGTATGAAACGATAAACATATATTAAGCAGACTATTAAGGAGGTACAAGAGATGATAATAAAAAGCTGTAATCTGGAAACAGTATGCGGAATTACGAGCACACTACCGGAGAATGATAAACCGGAGATTGCCTTTGCCGGTAAATCCAACGTGGGTAAATCATCCCTGATTAATGCCCTTATGAACCGGAAATCCCTTGCCCGTACCTCGTCTCAGCCCGGTAAAACACAAACAATTAACTTCTATAATATTAATGATGCCCTGTATTTCGTAGACCTTCCCGGCTATGGGTATGCTAATGCTTCAATAGCGGTGAAGGAAAAATGGGGCAAGATGATTGAACAGTATTTAAAAAAGTCCAGACAGTTGAAAATAGTATTTCTACTGCTGGACATACGTCATGAACCCTCGGCAAATGATAAAAGTATGTATGACTGGATTATCTATCAAGGCTTCCATCCGATTATTATCGCTACAAAGCTGGATAAAATCAATCGGAGCCAGAAGGATAAGCATATAAAGATGTTAAAAGAAGGTTTAAATGTGGTTCCCGGAACAAGGGTGCTGCCATTCTCCGCTTTATCGAAGCAGGGTCGGGAGGAGATATGGGATTGTATCGAGGAGCTTTGCGGACTGAAGCAGGAGGAGCAGACCAATCAGTAAATCATAATTTGCTATCTAGTAGGGAAGACATCAGGTAGGTATATACCTCGGAGCTTTTCTCCCTCCAATTGCTGCAGATTCTCGCCGCTTCTTCCTCCGAGGTTACAATCAGAGTCAAATCGATAATTGGGGTTTCCCGTTCGGTGACGCTTAAATGAGCTGCAAATTCACCTTTTTTTACCTGGTAAAAATCCGCTGTCGTGGAAACCTCTTCCTGAAGGTCGTATTTATTCATAGCCAGATAGGCTTCGATATCTTCTTTAATTCCGGAGGAAATCAAATTGTCGAAGAACAGAAGAGTCTCTGCTCCGCTATCAGTGATACGGTAGAGGGAGCTGTTGCGGATTGTTCTCACAGAGATGAAAGCATCATCAATTAGCTCTGAGAGAGCCCGTTGGATATTAAAGTAATTCGTATATTCCTTCTCCAGGATGAAAGCTGTTAGTTGAGCATTTGTCAGGGGGAAATTTACTCTGCTCAGAATATAAAGTATCATCAGTTTATATAGCATAAAGGTATCGGACTGCATCGTTGTACCTCCTTATTGGTTATAATACTTACCCTGCCAGGTGTTTTTAAGCTTCATTTCCTTATGGATATTGTTTAATACATGTTTCTTATCGGCACTCCAAAGAGGTGCCAGTAATAGCTTCTTCGGACCATCACCGGTAATTCTGTGTATCACGAGCTCGCCCGGCAGAACCTCCAGACAGGATATAATGAGCTCGGTATATTCCGAAAGAGTAAGGGTATCGGTAAAGACACCCTCTTCCCACAGTTTGCCGAGGTCAGTTCCTTTTAATACATGGAGCAGCTGCAGTTTAATTCCCTGTATGGGCAGCATACCGATATAGTTCATGGTTTCTAACATATCATGTTTTGATTCCTTTGGCAAGCCAATTATTGTATGTGCAATTACTGTAATTCCCAGTTTATGCAGCTGCTTGACTGCAGATTCAAAGATATCCAGAGAATAACCCCTTCGAATAAATTCTGCTGTATCAGCGTGGATTGTCTGAAGTCCCAGCTCAATCCACACGGGTTTTATCTGATTCAACCGACCAAGCAGAGCCAAAACCTCCCGGTTTAAACAATCCGGTCGGGTAGCGATGGAGAGAATCGCTACACCGGGGTAATGGATAGCTTCGGTAAAGATCCGCTCCAGATAATCGATGGGGGCATAGGTGTTAGTATAAGCCTGAAAATAGGCAATATACCGGATATCCTCCTTCCCGGACAGCTTTCCGGAAACCAGCTTCTTTGCGTGCTCAAGCTGGTCTGTAATTGAAGATTGATATGCAGCAGCAAAATCCCCCGAACCTCCCTCGCTACAGAAGATACAGCCTCGGGTATCCAGGGTGCCGTCCCGGTTCGGACAGCTCATGCCTCCGTTAATGCTCAGCTTATAGAGCTTCCCGCCGTAGGTTCTCTTCAGCTCATAATCCAGAGAATGATATCGCTTATCACCCCACATGGTTTTTGTTGTCCGGTAATTCTCCTCCATAAGCATGTACCATTGGCTGCCTTTCTATATATGATGAATATATTCTTTTACGGAATTGCTCACCACATTGCAAACTCTGGGATCAAAGGGCTGTGGCATAATATTATTCTCGTTCAGGTCGGCATCCTCCACCAGTCCGGCAATCGCTATCGCAGCAGCCAGCTTCATTTCTTCGGTAATCTGCACAGCACGGCCTTCTAAAGCTCCCTTAAAGATACCGGGGAAGGCAACCACATTATTTACCTGGTTCGGGAAATCGGATCTGCCGGTAGCAACGACCT
>JAEYQV010000078.1 GCA_023409835.1 Bacillota bacterium | reverse complement strand
CTACTTCTGTGACCCAATCTTCTACAGCCCAAATCCATTCAGCCCTCATATCTTCCTCAAACCAAAGAAAATCGGGAGATCCATACATGAGTTTTTTAACCAAGTGGTTATGTTCTTCCTGCCATTTTTGAAAACTACCCATAACATTATCCATTGTGTCCAGACCAGAGGAAAACGCCTTGAAGGGGTTTATTCGAATAATTCTGACCTCGGGAGCTCTTTTCATCTTTTCGGTCACATCCAATAATCGATTCACATTGGAAGAGTTACCGCTGTATGTAACATTGATAAGCTGGTTTTCTATTTCCTTTGCCTTCTCATAAAGCATCTTTACGTCAGAACCTTTACTAAAATCTGCGAGCTCTATCTGTCTGATAAACTCAAGTACAACCTCTTTCAATTCATGAAGTAAGGCAACCTCTTCGTCGATATCTCCTACTTTTTTACCAAGCACATCCAATACAACTTCTGAGCCGGATGTATTTAATATTCGTTGAATATCTTTAATACTGATGGACAGTTTGCGTAGGATGAGAATTTGTTCTAGCCTCTTGATAGCAACTTCATCATATAGCCTATAGGCGTAATCAATGCTTCGGGTACTTGTTACCAATCCCATGTCTTCGTAATAACGTAGTGTTCGAGCCGATATTTCATACTTTGTTGAAATGTCTCTAATTTTGATTAACTTACTCATAAAATTCCTCCTGTTGATGATTTATACTTATTTTAATCTGTTCCCCAACGGAAGAGTCAAGAGAATTTTTAAAGAAAATGTAAATAAATACAAGTATATATCTGTTGCTTCTATCCATATTATACCATAACAATATTATCATGGTACTATTTAATAACTATTCTGATTGATTAGTCAAATTCTATTATGTATTTATTATATACGTTTAAATATCTATTCATCAATATATCTATCTTATGGATGTTACAGCATAGTTGCCTTAATAATTAAAATAAGGAGCAGGCATTTCACCTACTCCCGTATTGCAGTTATATCAATTTTCTGTTATCTTTTGGTATACAGGATACGCCTGACTTCCATTATTTTAAATGGTAAAAACCGTACACTATATTTTTTTTCCACCATTAATTCTCTCCCTTATTCTAGAAAAGGTTTCATCTGGGGTATATCTGGTATCGTCTAGTGCAGCTGATTTATCTGCTTCATCTAATTTTAATTCAATATCATCTGTTAATTCTGCATAATTTTCGAGGCTCATAACAACCATAGAACCATATCCATTCTTAGTTAAATATACAGGTTCTCCCTCACGAACGACGTTTTCTATCTCTGGAAATTTATTTCTTAAATCTGATACAGGTCTTATATTAATCATATCAATTACTCCCTTATCAATATATTATCATAATATTATCATAAATTTATTGTAAAGTATTATAAAGTTACGGTCAATAAGTTGTTTCTGATTATTTAAATATTGTGCCAATAAGGAGTGGCAATTATTAAATGAGATATATTAAGATAGTTCCCGATCGTGTAAAAATATTCTCCTCAGAAAGTATTATGCATTCTGTTTTGTAACATTAATTTAGAAAAAGTTAAAATTCTACATGCCGAATACCATTTCTACGATCAGTCGGTGGATTTTTTTTCCTACTTAAAGTAGAATGACTGTAATGATTCAATTTTTTATAGAAAAGAAGAGGGAAAGAATTATTACGAGCTATTATTAAATAGAAAGGGGTATTCATTATGGGCATGGAGAATATAGGAACATTTATAGCTGCATTAAGAAAAAGCAGGGGGTTAAC
Organism: Bacillota bacterium; assembly: GCA_023409835.1. GTDB lineage: Bacteria > Bacillota > Clostridia > Lachnospirales > Lachnospiraceae > Mobilitalea. The sequence continues at coordinate 4,929 of JAEYQV010000078.1, read as the reverse complement.
CCAACAAGATGTAGCAAATAGCTTGGGGGTTTCAGACAAGACAATTAGTAAATGGGAGTGTGGAAACGGATTACCGGATATTACAGCCATACCTGCGATTGCCGAATTGTTTGAAGTTACAGCAGATGAGATTTTGTGTGGCGAACGTATCATCGGGAATAAGCAAGCAGAACGAGAACAGAAGAAGAAAGAAGAACAGATTAAATATTACATGATAGTTACCTATCAGCAGATTAAAATGCAATGCATTTGTACCTATGTTGGAATGGCATTTGCGTTCCTAATCTCGCTGTGCTGGTCTGCAAATAATATGGATAAAATGTACTATATGGTGTTTTTAATACCTTCTGTCATAGGTATTCCACGTTGGGTTGCTTTCTCAGATGTGGCTAAGAGAATTAGGACAAATGAATTATTTCGGCAGTATCAGTATAGCCTCAAGCTAATAAAAGAAATGACAAGATATTTGTCAATTGCACTCTTTGCATTGGTCTATGTAACTGTAATGAATATCCTTGCGATGATTAATGTCATTAATTCGAATTTTAATCTTACATTATTGAGTATTCAGGGAATCTCACTGGGGTGTTCGCTTATAGGTACATTAGCGTATGTGAGGTTATTATGCCTAAAAGAGTGAAATTTATAGATGAGTCTAAATTACTTTTACTATACCAAACTGTACATGAAGATTTGTAAAATAGATCATTACTCCTTTCCGATCATACTCTGGGAATAGGGAGCTTATCTAATATGGAGTATGCAAGCATTTCTATTAAAGACTAACATATATATAGAATAAGAATATGTTAATTGTTTGAGGGTAGCTATGGTAATTCATGTGGTGCAGGAAGGGGAAACGACAGGCTTAATCGCTGAAAAATACGGGATATCGGAAGAAAGATTAATTCTGGAGAATGAGTTAAAAGAACCCAACAATTTAGTTATTGGTGAAGCCCTGGTTATCTTGCTTCCTGAGATAACCTATACCATTCAGGAGGGTGATACCTTGGCAGGCATTGCAGAGAAATATGGTGTGACGGTGCTTCAATTATTAAGAAATAATCCCTATCTTTCTAACAGAGAATTTATTTATCCCGGTGAAATGATTGTGATCAGCTATCAGGGCGATAAAATCGTGAAGCTCTCAACCGATGGTTATGCTTATCCATTTATCGATAAAGAGATTTTGAGAAAGACCTTATCTTTTCTTACCTATTTAACAATATATAGTTATCAGGTAAATGCAGAAGGAGAAATAAATGATATTGATGATAAAGAGCTCATTCAAATTGCGAGGGAATATGGAGTTGCACCGATCATGCTGTTAACAGCAGCAGCAAAGGATCAGACGGAGGAAATTTCCATCACACATAATGTGCTTTTAAGTGAGGAAACGCAGAATCAATTCTTTGACAATGTAATGCGTATTTTGAATTCAAAAGGCTATTATGGAGTAAATATAAGTACTCCTTACATATATCCGCAGGATCTGGATCGTTTTGTTGATTTTATCACCAGGTTTTCCGAACGTTTAAGGAGCCAGGGCTATATCCTATTTGTAACAATTAATCCAAGTTTGTTTGAGGTTATAACCAGTACAAGGTATATCGGTCTAAATTACTCAAGATTTAGTCAGGCAGTGGATCGAGTAATCTATATCCCTTATGAGCTGGGAAACTTTGTAGGGATACCTACGGGTATCATGGCCTTTGATTCTTTAAAGAATTATTTGAGTTATATGATGGAGCAAATACCACCGGAAAAGACCTTAATCGGAGTTCCGATTCTTGGCTACGTTTGGGAGCGTCCATACATAGCCTGTACCACCAGGGGACGAACGATTACCTATAGTACTGCATTAGATTTGGCAAGGAATGTTGGGGCTACGATTCTATATGATGAGGTCACAAAAGCATCTTATTTTCAATATATAAGCGGTAAGGAATATATTGTGCGGTTTAGAGATGCCAGAGGCATTGAAGCCCATATGAAATTAGTACCGGAGTATGGCTTTGACGGTATTGGGATCTGGAATATCATGAGCTATTTTCCGCAATTATGGCTGATCGCCAATTCTCAATATGATATCATAACGTTATTACAGCCCGGTTCCGGGACACCGCTGAGTTGATATGATACTATTGTTCCGGCCTTATCTTTATCATTAAGGTTTCCGTATCCCAGTCCCGTAAAAAAAGGGTCTGGGATAGAACCGATCTCTAGATACCCCGGCTCACCATAAGCCTACGCTTTCGTGTATCTGTCACTACTAATATACCTTGAGATATTTATAGCGGTAATATGGCGACCAATTCGCCACCCAGTATCTTTCCCGTTTCTGCAAATCCAAGGGATGCATACAGTGCTTTTGCTGCCGCATTATCAGGTTCATAGGAAAGGGATACTAAGGAGGCCTTTCCCTTTGGGAAGGTCCGGATCAGCTCTAAAGCTTTACACATAGCTTCCCTGCCGTAGCCTCTGCCCTGGAACTGCCGGTCAATCATCAGTCTGCATATCCAGTAGACCTCTTCCTCATAATGCTCATCGGGCATATTGTAGGATATAAGAATGAAGCCGACCATGACATCATCAGAATAGATGGCATAAGGCATAGGAGTGCATTCCTGATTCATCAGCGCCACATAGGATTCTGCCAGGCTGCAGACATTGCTGGCTACAAAGCTCTTCTGATCCTCTCTTGGTTCCAGATTAATACATTCATCAAAATTAACTGAGGTAATCTCTCTAAATTCAATCATATTAATACCCTTCTTATACAGTTGTTTCGACATTTCCTTTATTATACTATGTATTTATGTATCGGCAAAGAATAAAATCTATATTATCATATGGGTTCATGAGTATGAATAGAAAATAATTAATCAAATTCTAATAAATACATATTGAAAAGACAGGAATAGTCATTTACAATAGTAATTATTACTATTATATTACCTCGTATCTATATTTCTTTTATATGTTTCTTACAAACAAACTAAGCAAATGTAAAAAGGAGGGATATTCGTGTATAATTTATTAGTCGGCGGAGCCGCAGGACAGGGAATTGAGACAACGGTTTCAATTCTACAGAAATTTCTGAAAGATTCCGGATATTATGTGTTTACAGTACGTGACTTTATGTCGCGGGTTCGGGGAGGGCATAACTTTTCACTGCTTCGGTTTGGAACGGAGCCCATACTATCACACAGTTACCGCCTGGATGGAATGATCGCATTAAACGAGGAGACCATAAGTACCCATTCACAAGAATTAAAGCAGGAGGGCTTCATCCTATGTGACAGTAAGCTGATGACGGAGGATCCCAGAGCAATCAGGATCGATATGACAGCCATAGGTAAGGAGCTCGGAAACCCCCGTGTCATCGGAAGTGTAGCAATCGGAGCTATTCTTAAAATCTTTCATATAGAGCTTGACGGTGCCCGAGAGGTTCTGAAGAGGTTCATTAAGGAGCAATATCTTGAGGTGAACCTTCAGGCATTAAACCGGGGCTATGATAGTACCTCCGGCCGTTATCCCTATCTTAAGGGAAACTGTGGAGATTATATGATTATTTCCGGCAGCCAGGCAATCGGGTTAGGCGCTGCCGCTGCAGGCCTTAAATTCTACAGCGCTTATCCGATGTCCCCGTCCACCACGGTGATGGAATATCTGGCTTCTATCGGTATGGATTCAGGGATTGTTGTGGAACAGGCGGAGGATGAGATTGCAGCGATTAATATGGCAATCGGTGCTTCCTTCGCAGGAGTGCCTGCGATGACAGGAACTTCGGGTGGCGGCTTCTCCCTTATGGTGGAAGCGTTGGGACTCTCCGGTATGGCAGAACTTCCGCTGGTGGTTGTGGATGTCCAGAGACCCGGGCCGGCCACAGGTTTACCGACAAGAACAGAACAAAGTGATCTGAAATTCATAATATCGGCATCTCAGGGCGAGTTTCCCAGAATGGTGATTGCGTTACGAAACCATACGGACTCCTTCTATCAGACAGCCCGTGCCTTCTATCTGGCCGAGAAATACCAGCTGCCGGTTATCCTTTTAAGCGACCAATATCTGGGTGATTCCTATGCCTCAGTAAAGCCCTATGAGCTTACAGGGGTACAAACCTTACGTACAACAGGAGAGACAATCGATATAGGGGTATCCTCAACATCAGCGGCAGAGCTTCCGGAGGAAGGATATCTCCGTTACCGATTTACCGAAGACGGAATATCCCCAAGGCTGATTCCGGGAAGGACAATGAATTTTGTTACCGCGGATAGTGATGAGCATGATGAGATGGGCAGGATTACGGAGGATGCCGGTATTCGAACCCGTATGATGAATAAACGTATGGGAAAGTTGAAGCTTCTGGAGCAGGAGCTTATAGAGCCGGAATTTCTGGGAGCAGAGGAATACGATACACTGCTGCTCGGCTGGGGCTCAACCTATGGCCCGATTGCGGAAGCAGTCTCGGAACTCAACAAGGAAGCACCCGGAACCTATGCGGCTCTTGTATTCGGAGACATCTATCCGCTGCCTCAGAAGCTGCTTCGGGAGAAGTCGGCAAAAGCAGGCAGAATCATTAATGTAGAACAGAACGCCACCGGTCAGCTGGCACAGCTCATCCGCGAACAGACAGGAATCACCTGTAGTTCAAGTGTCTTAAAGTATGACGGACGACAGATTACAGGAGATGAGCTTGCAACCGAATTAAGAAAGGGGGAAGCCTTATGAGTAACCGGAGCTTTTGTTCCTATGAGACAGCCTGGTGTCCCGGTTGCGGGAACTTCAATATCATAGATTGCTTAAAAACAGCACTGGAGGAACTGAACAAGGAACCCCATGAGGTATTGATGGTTGCAGGTATCGGCCAAGCAGCCAAGCTGCCGCAATATATCAGTGCAAACGCCTTTTGCGGACTTCATGGCA
>JAEYQV010000063.1 GCA_023409835.1 Bacillota bacterium | reverse complement strand
TTTCCTTCAGCACTTCAAACATATGCTGTGCTGCCTGGATGCCCCATTCCTTCGTGTCCAGATTTCCGGGTATCAGGATTACTTCAATATTGCTGTTTAGATTATTTCTTATGGTATGTATCAATATCTCATCTACTTCTTTATAAAATAACTCCTCCCCAGGTCTTGTATTATGTCTCATTCCCTCTGTAGGGATTAGGAGCTTTACCTTGTAATCAATTGTATTAAGACGCTTTACTACAATGTCAGCTACTTCCTTTGCCTCATCCGGAAGAATCTTTATATGTGCAGTCGTTTTATTATGCATCATATAGACTCTCTCTTCCATCCTGGGAGGGAATTCTCCCACTACATAATCCACAAAATCCAAACCACCCAGACAGATTACCATAGGTATCTTTGCACCGGTAGCTTTCAGCAGCCTCTCCTCTGCTTTCTCACCGTATGAGAAGCCACCGCCAAAATAACCGGAAGTAATCTCATGGATGGTCAAATCTAAGATTCCATCCACCAAGCCCTCAACTGCCATCTGTTCCATGGTGGCTCCGCCAACACCTGTAGTATGGAACCCGATTGCTTCTATTCCCAGCCGTTCAAGCTCTTCGATTGCAGCACAAGCACCGGTGTTCGTAATTCCCATCAAAGAGACCGCAACTACCGGTCTGCTTCCCTTCTGAATAACCGCTCCGGAGCTTTTCACCATTCCGATGCAGCAAGCGCATGCATTCGCGATAATCCGACTTGTCACCATGTTAAGCCCTGTAAAATCACAGATCGAGGGTATGACCACGATATCCGATCCACCGACGACACTCTCAAAGGCTCTCCTGCCGCAGGCAACCGTTGAAGCCATAACCTTAGGAAAACCAATGGGAAGCCTCTGCATCGCAGCTGTAGCGACTACTGTGTTTTGCAGTCCTCCGACTGATAATATCCCATGGATCCTGCCCTCCTGATACAGCTTCACTACCAGCTCCGCAACTGCCTCTGCCATAAAGGTGATCTTCTCCCCCTTAGTCTTTGGCTTCATGTCCTCCCAGGCTACACCGGCGGCCAGGGCTACTTCTTCCCTTGAGATATCAAATCCTTTGGATTGACCAGGTCCGGTAGCGATATTAATTACCAGAACGTTCAATCCCTCTGCCTCGATTATCTCGCGCAAAAATGCAATTTCCTTATACTTTGTGTCACAGCTTCCGATAACCGCTATTGTTTTCATAATAATTACGGGACCTCCGTAAATCATTGTAATATTTTTTGAAACAGCTCTATGCGAGAGCTAAGCCCTCGCATAGAAATACTCACAGATACCTATTTCTTTAATCCCAGTACCGGCGTTTCCTTAATTCTCTCCAGTAAGGTAAGATCGTGGCTCAGTAAAAGGAAGGATCTGTCCTGTGCCCTTGCTTTCTGGTTTTCAATGCTTTTCCAGGCTTCTACTATATTATAGAAACGTCCCGGAGGTGTGATATTATAATGAAGCTCAGGTACCGGATCTAAGTTTCCGAGAACGAAGATGGAATCTCCGGCACAGATATATTTGCCTTCCTCAGTATCTACTTCAACGGATTGGTGTCCGGGTGAATGACCAAAGGATTCAAATACCCTGACTCCGGGAATAATTTCTGTTTCACCCTCCACAGTTTCAAAGCTGCGACCTGTAAGCGGTGATACTACTCCTAATTCCGGTGCCTCATAGGATTTGTAATAAAGCGGAATTGGATCCATGGCAAATTCATATTCCCTCTTATGCACAATCAGTCTCGCATTAGGAAACTTTTCAAGGTAGAAAATATGATCCCAATGTAAGTGGGTAAAGATAATAATGTCGATATCAGAGGGCTTGTAGCCGATTCCAGCCAGTAGACTTTCGATGTCCTGTCCGTCCTCCTGCCAGGATCCCGGATGGTGATAGGCATTGGCACGATCTGTCCATGCCATTCCTGTATCAACTAATACAAGCTTTTCTCCTCCTTCTACTAAATAAGTGAATACCGGTAAAGGCACTTTCTCCGTCGGTACGTTTTTTAAATAAGGTGCGCAAGAGTGATGATAATGATATTGAAGCGGATAAGTAGGTACATATCCTGTGTTGAGTGGTCTAACTGTTAATCCCATAATAATATTTCCTTTCTATGATTTATTTTTTTGTTTAACTACCTTTAAGCTTTCTTTAAGCTTTCCTTATGCTGCCTTTTCCTGCTTGCGTTTCGTATTGATATCAAACAATACCATTGCAATGATTACAATACCCACAACCATCGGCTGGGCAAAGGAAGAAACTCCTTTTAAATTCATGACATTAACTATGATGGTTAGGATTAAGGCACCGATTACGGTTCCTCCTACTCCACCTTCGCCTCCCAGCATTGAGGTGCCTCCGATTACAACAGCGGCAACCGTTTGGAGTCCGTAAGAATCTCCCATTGCTGCATCTGCAACATTCAGCCTCGCCGTAATGATCATTCCTGCGATACCGGCACAGACACTGCAGATGATAAAACTGGAAACCATGATTTTCTTAACCGGCATACCGGAATACTTCGCAGCCTCCGAATTGGAACCGTAGGCATAAACCTGTCTGCCATAGGTGGTTTTCTGAAGTATGATGTATAAGATAATTACAATAACAGCTGCTATTATGACCAGGTTAGGTATGGGTCCGATGTAGCCTACTCCAAGCTTGTTGAAGTTCTTCGGCAAATCATAGATGACAGCACCATTCATTACAATAATAGCGAGTCCGCTCATAACCCAGTTGGTTGCATAAGTGGCGATAAAGCTTGGCAGTATTCCTGCCAGTGCACCGTTGACCAGTCCGACCAGCGCACCAACTCCAATTCCAATCAGAAAAGCTAGGGGTATCGGGACACCGGCTTTTAAGAGCTGTGCACAGATACAGCCAACAAGGCCTGCCGTAGCACCAACCGATAAATCCATACTGCCTGTCAGCAGGACCGCCGTCAGCCCTGAGCTTAAAATCAACAATACACTTGCCTGACGAAAGATAGTAATCAGGTTATTCATTGTTCTAAAATTCGGGGCAAGGAGAGAGGATATAATGATTAATCCGACCAGGCCCAGTAAGCTGTAAAAGGATTTGGATTTTTTTAAATCTTCTAAAAACTTAGCCATCTTTCTCCCCCTCCTACTCTTTTGAACGGATACGGATTACCGCATCGATGATAATTGCCGTTAAAACTATGGAACCAATAATCGCATTCTGGTAGATGGACTTAATTCCAATGATATTGAGACCATTCTTCACTACCGTAATCAGCAGGACTCCAAAGATGGTTCCGGTCACTCCACCCTTACCTTCCCGAAGGGAGGTTCCGCCGAGAAGAGTTGCCGCTACCGCCTGGAATTCCCATCCGGTTGCAACAATCGGCTGTCCGGACTCAACCCGGCAGAGGGTTACGATACCTGCGATACCAGCGATAAAGCCCGCAAAGGCATAGGTTTTTATGATACTTTTCGAAGGACTGATTCCAGCCAGGGCCAGTGCTTCTCTGTTTCCTCCGAGTCCGATGATATTAGTTCCAAACTTTGTTTTACGCAATATGATCCATACCAGGATAAAGGTTAAAACAGCGATCCAAACCATCAAGGGGATAAATAAAAATGTAGATTCTGTTATAATACGATAGGTAAAGCTAGGAAAATAAATAGAGGCTCCTGAGGTCAGCAATAAGGAAATACTGTTAACAATATTCTGCATGCCAAAGGTTGCAATAAACGGCAGGATATTCCCCCTCGCGATGATTAATCCGTTCACTGCTCCGATGCAGACCGTTAATAGCACTGAGACAACCATACTGAGCAGCAGGGGAACTCCCCTTTTTGCCAGAAATACCGTCATTACTGTTACAAAGCTGACCTGTGCACCCAGGGATAAATCCGTTCCCTGTGTCAACACAATACAGGTTTGTGCAAATGCTACGATCATCAGCGGTGTTGATTGGATCAATATGTTCCTAAAGTTTGAGAATGTCAGGTAATTGGGCGAGCTGATGCTGAATATAACAATAATGATAACGAGCATCCAGGAAACCGGGGGCAGAGCTTTCATTTTCTGTTTCATATTAGTCATCGGCTTTACCTCCTACCCCTAACATTTTTGCTCCAATCTGTTCTGAGGTATATTGTCCGCGTTTGCATTCATCCACCACATGTCCCTCATTCATAATATAAATCCGGTCACTCATACCAATTACCTCTGGTAACTCCGAAGAAATCATGATGATTGCTTTCCCGCTGGCTGCAAGCTGATCCATCAGCTTATAGATCTCCATTTTAGCGGCAACATCGATTCCGCGGGTAGGTTCGTCAAAGATCAGAATTTGAGGGTCAAAGCTGAGCCATTTTGCCAGTACAACCTTCTGCTGGTTACCGCCGGACAGGTATTTGCACTGCTTATTGGGACTCGTTGTCACGATATGCAAACGTTTAATATAATCCAGTGAAATTTCTGTTATTTTCTTTTTCTTTATAAATATCTTAGGAAATACCTTCTTTAGACTTACTGCAATGATATTTAGAGCTATGGATTCACCCAATGCCAGTCCCTGTTTTTTTCTATCCTCGCTCACAAGTCCTATTCCGTTCCTGATCGCATTTACGGGTGACTTCGGTATGATTTCTTTACCTTCTATATAAACCTTCCCTGCTTTAATCTGATTGATTCCATAAATCAGCTGCGCCAGTTCAGTCCGTCCGGAGCCTACCAGACCGGCGATACCGACGATCTCACCTTTATTAACACAAATGTCAACACCCTTTACTTTTCCTGCATAATCCTGCAGCTGTTCGGTTCTGAGCACCTCTCCGAAATATTGATTCTTAGAACGCACATATACCTGTGCAACATCACGTCCTACCATCATATTTACCAGCTCTTCATTTGTACAATCCTTAATACCCACGGTTTTGATCTTTCTGCCATCTCTTAGAATCGTAATTCTGTCCCCGATGAGCGGAAATTCATCCATCCGGTGGGAAACATAGACGATTCCGATTCCTTCTTTTTTAAGCCTGTGGATCTGTTTAAATAAGGATGCAGCTTCACGGTCTGATAAGGCTGAGGTCGGTTCGTCAAATATAATGATCCGGGGATTATACGAAAGTGCCTTCGCAATCTCTACCATCTGCTGCTCTGCAACATTTAGCTTCTTTAAAGGGCTTTTTACATTGATATATTCGCAATTCAATGACTTCAGCAACGCAGTAGCTTCTGCTTCCATCTTTTTATGATCGATAAAGCCTAGCTTCGTTCTAAATTCTCTATTCAGGAATATATTCTGGGCTACATTCAGATAAGGAACCAGGGTAAATTCCTGATATACCGCAACAATTCCTTTTGCTATTGCATCCTTGGTCCCGGTTAGCTCCAGCCGTTCTTCTTCAAAGAACAACTCGCCTTCGTCCTGCCGGTAAGCCCCCAGTATAACCTTTGCCAGCGTACTTTTTCCTGCACCGTTTTCACCTACGAGAATATGTACTTCTCCGGCCTGCAAGTCAAAATCAACATCATCCAATGCTTTCATTCCGGGAAATATCTTGGTTATGTGCTGCGCAGTCAAAATAGTTCTTCCCATTATTTCACCTCTTCCGGTAATAGCTGAGCTTTCTATACTGCCTGTCCTTCAGAGAAGAGATGGTTTACTCTGGAGGGGGGCTCCATCGTCTATGGTCTTCTTTCAGATGAAGGACAGGCAGGAGTAATGATATTGATAAACTATTGAACGACCTTCCACCAAGCAATCTTGTCTTTGTATTCTGCAACGGTATCTGCTGTAATTAAAGGCTCGTTAGCTGCTGCAGGGAACGGAACAAAGCTACTCGGAGGCATTGTGCCATTATCTAAGAATTTCACTGCATAAGCACACGCAATAAAGCCTGAACCATAAGGGTCTGTATTGTAGGTAACATATAAGTCGCCTGCCTCAACTGCTGCTGTTGCATCGGCACTTCCGTCAAATCCGCCAACAATAACATCTGTCATACCGGCTGCCTTAAGTGCCTGTACTGCTCCTAAAGCACTCTCATCGTTCATGCCGATAATTGCGTTAACATCGGTATACTTCTGTATTAAATTCTCTGTTACCTGCATGCCTTCTGTTCTCTTAAAGTTAGCTGTCTGTGATGCTACGATCTTGATGTCGGGATATTTAGCAAAGGTATCATTAATACCATTCAATCTCTCAATTGCGTTCGCTGCTCCCGGAGGGCCCTCAAGGATTATGACATTACCTTTACCGCCTAATTTCTTCGCGATCTGTTCTGCAATAACCTCACCGGTTTCACGATAATTAACGCCGGTTCTTAAGAAGGTATCTTCTGCTGCAGGAGTACCGATCGTCAGTACTATGATGCCCGCATCCTGTGCCTTTCTGACACCGGGCATAATACCGTTAGAGTCAGCACAATGAACAATAATCGCTTTTACTCCCTGCTGGATCATATCTTCCATGATCTTAACCTGTTCCTCAACACTGTCTGCTGTGGCCGGTGCCTGGGTGATTGCTTCAAAGCCCATTACTTCACCGGCATATGCAACACCTTTGGATTGAGCTACCATGTAAGGGTTAGTCGTATTCTTAGCGATATAACCTATTTTATAGGAACCAGTAGCTTTTACATCGGTACTGATGATTGCTCCTATCCCTGATACCGGAAGCTCTGTACTAGCAACAGGCTCTGCATTTGTGGCAGGTTCTGTTTTATCCTTCGCGGAATCATCTTTCTTTGTATCTCCGGCTGCTACCTGATTTCCCTGTTTCGGTTCTTCTTTCTTCGCTTCCTGTTTCGGTGTACTGCAGCCAACCAGTGCAAAACTGCAAATGATTGTAATTGCAATAAGTGCACGTAAACCTGATATAACCTTTTTCATTTTTGCTACCTCCTTAAGTATTTGTCCATATCCAACCCCCCTTCTTTGCGGTTGGATATTGGATACAATATTTTCTTTGCAAGGTTATAATACCACCAGAGTTCTGATTTGTCAACAACCTGTATAACTTTTTTTATTTTGGTTGACTTTTTTCAGGCAAATTGCACATTCTGCAGAAAAAACTACAAAAATAGACACAGCGGAACGAGAGGTCCAGCCGTGCCTATAAAGTAACTGTTTATAATTCGTTTCTACAAAAGGGGGCCTCTGCCGAGCAAATAGGAGTTCCCTCAATTACCATAACTCATCCCCTTAATAAGTATAACTGCAGTAAGAATCCGTATGGATCGAGGTAAGATCCGCATCCGACACATAAATCGCATCCCCCGTGAACCGGAAGGTCCAGGTAATATAGCTATAGGGTTCAATCGTAGCGTCCTGCAGAGTACCGAAGCTGCCTCCCGCTATCGTTTCATAATCATTTGCGACTATGATATCAACATCACTGATATCATATGCGGTGTAGCTTCTGCCATTATAGATATACATTACCAGATAAAAGTATCCGTCCTCGTAATATGCTTCTCTTGGCGAGAATGCGATATCATCTACCGCTGTTATATAATACGGGTTAAAATAATAATCACTGGTGCCGGTTGAATCACCGTCATCATAATTATAATCCGTTGTAGCTTCGGGGCTTGCTTCAATATAATTCATATATTGCACTTCGTAATATGAGAAATCGCTTCTCCAGTTCTCAAACGTAAGAGGCAGAAAGTTCGTATCTGCAGTGTTGGTGTAATACTTAACAATACTATCATCGATCACTGCGGCCCAGATCTGATCTCCCGGTGCAACCATGATAATACACTCCATAATGGTGTACAATCCTCTTACTCCTCCGGAGTATACAGCAGCTCCATACCCATCCAGATCAGCTTCCATGATTACTGTCTGACAGGAATTGATAAACTGATCATAATCCTCCATGACGAGCTCCCGGAACACCTGCTCCTGAGAGGTTCCATTCAGAATGCCCAGTTCCGTCAGTGTAGGAGCTTCCTTTACCGGCTCTCCAAGCATATAAGAACCGTCAATGGTAACCCCCTCTCCCAATTCACCATAGAAGTTACCTCCCGTCACAATATCCAACGTATCATCGTTCCTGGTAAAGGATATCGTAAACCCGTATGATTCATCCTCATAAGCTGCCTGATTTCCGATTGCCGTCGCTATTCCCTCTGTTTCCCCTGTGTTGGCACCGGTGTTAGCGTTGAATATAAAATAAATACTACCTTCTCCCAGATCCGTTATTTCCACTACAGCACTGTCATAATAAGAATCTCCTATCCTGGTCCAGGTGCCCGACCAATCAACTGACGGGACAGGACTCACACTTGGACTTGGGTCGGTCGGTTTTTCTCCCCTCTTTGTAAGCTCCAGATTAATTACTCTGCTGTCCTTATCACTCCCCACGGTTAAGATATATTCATCGTCAGTCTCTGCTTCTTCATATATAAGTACATAGTTCTGGTCTTCTCCCGCTGACAGCTTGTCCGGCAGCTCATCGTTTCTTACATAAGACAGCTTCACTCTATCCCCGGAGGAGTTCTCCAGCCGGAACAGTTCCTTTGATACCGATGCTGCTTTCTTACCCGTATTCTCAACATTTACTTCCAGTATCACGAACATACCCTGGGCCGAATAGCTTAAGTCATTCTTCCCTTCATCATAAATCTGGTAGGTTGCATAGATATCATCTACCGTAAATACCAGATCTCCTGCCTGAACCTCATCCCCCAGCTCATATTTCTTTCTCTTGGAGGCTGCACTCTCCGTATCGTCCGAGTCTTTTTTCAAAAACAGAAGCAGGATACCTGCAACCACCAAAAGAGCCGCCAGAACACTGACGGGTACCCACAGCTTCCAATTTGGTTTCTTCTTACCGGATCCCTGTTTCTTTTGGGCCGCAGAATAACTCTGCTGATTCATATAGGATTGCGTCATACCCGGCTGGTTCTGAAGCTGCTGCGGTGCATAGGGCTGCTGCATATAAGACTGCTGTGGTGCACCATTCTGTTGATAAATAGACTGCATAGCCGGCTGCCGGCTCACGGATGGCTGTGTATAAGGCGGGTTTAACATCCCCTGCTGTGTCTCAGGCTGCAGTAAGGGCTGTGTATTAGCCTGAGGATGCTGGCTAAGACCCGGTTGTGCTTCCATGACCTCAGGACGTGTCATTTCCGGCCTTTCCATACGTTCTGTCTTCCAAGCAGATGGTGCTGCCGGATGCTCCTCTACCAGTCGGTAATCCTCCTCTGACTCATCCGTTTGAGTGAACTCTCCGACCGATGGCTCCGGCATCTGTGCGCCGCAATTGGTACAGAATTTGGCTCCGTCCTTTACTTCCTTACCGCAATTAGAGCAAAACATGCATAATCCTCCTCTGAATATATTTGTACTATCAAGGCTTCTAAGTAGTTCCAAGTATGCTAAATTATAACATGCAATCACCGTTTTCACAATTGTTTGATCAGAAATCGGTAAATCAAACCAAATAATCATCCATTGTACCGAAAAACAGGAAAATACAGTTTTTACTTGCGGAATGTATTAAAAGGGGTTATAATTGGTAAAAATATAAACAATATTCAGCGATGATAAAAGCTACGATTTAATCATTCTTCAGAGAGCCGGTGGTTGGTGTGAACCGGTGTAGGCTTAAATCCTTCCACTTTTGGAGCTGTTGGCGATGAGCCAAAGGCTGGTACCCTTTATCCTACTGACGAGTGGCAGAATCTTTGGATCCTGCAATTTGGGTGGCAACGCGGATACCTTCCGTCCCATGATTTTATTTGGGATGGGGGGATTTTTTTATGAATGCAAGTGCCAAAAGGTCATGCTGCATATACAGCATTGACTAACCGCAGAATAATAGTATGTGAAAAGCTTGCTTCTCAACTGCTATTATTGTGCAATACAGAAATATCATTTTAATGATGTGTCCTTTTGGCGCCTTAATCATGCAGATTAACTTATTTCAAATACGACTATTACGAGGAGGAATATTATGCTGGATTTAAAATTCGTGAGAGAAAACCCGGAGCTGGTAAAGCAGAATATCCGGAACAAGTTCCAGGAGCATAAGTTGGAGCTGGTGGACGAAGTTATTGCACTGGACATCGAAAACCGTAATACCAAGCAGGAGGCAGATAATTTAAGATTTGAGAGAAATAAGATCTCCAAACAAATCGGCGGACTCATGGCACAAGGTAAACGAGAAGAAGCCGAAGCCATGAAAAAGCTGGTTACGGAGGAATCAGAGCGTCTTGCTCAGCTCGAGGCCAAGGAAGCCGAGCTGGAAGAGAAGATCAAGAAGATCATGATGACAATTCCGAATATTATCGATCCCAGTGTTCCGATTGGAAAGGATGACAGCGAGAACGTAGAGGTAAAACGCTACGGGGAACCGTCCGTTCCGGATTTTGAGATTCCTTACCATACCGATATTATGGAGAAGCTTAAGGGGATTGATCTGGATAGTGC
>JAEYQV010000144.1 GCA_023409835.1 Bacillota bacterium | reverse complement strand
GTGGTATGTAAACCGGAGGAAAGCATGCAGTGGTTTGAAAAGCTTTGGCAGAATACCGTAGATTTATTCCGTTCCCTGGATATCCCGGTAAGAACCCTGGAATGCTGTTCCGGAGATCTGGCTGACTTAAAGGTGAAATCCATCGATGTAGAAGCCTGGTCCCCCAGACAGAAGAAGTACTTTGAGGTTGGCAGCTGCTCCAACTTAGGCGATGCACAGGCAAGACGCTTAAAGATCCGTGTTGCAGCTGAGGATGGCAAATATTTTGCACATACCCTTAATAATACCGTAGTCGCTCCGCCGAGAATGCTGATCGCCTTCCTGGAGAATAACCTGAATGAAGACGGTTCGGTCAATATCCCGGTTGCTTTACAGCCGTATATGGGTGGAATGACCAAGATTAAATAAATCAGAACAAAGTATCGCTTGCTGTCACTTTCAAAGCGAACAATATCGCTTTGCCCGACTGCGGATTGTGAAAAGTCCCCTATCCTACACCATAATGATCTGTGTATACACAGTGTATGGGAAGGGTAGGGGACTTTTTATTGGCGATTGGCTGTCACCGGCTCATTTCTTATTCTGGTTTACCACATTGAGAAGCTCATCGGAAGTTGAATTGATGGAATTAACGGATAAGGCAACCCTCTTCATCGCATCCATCTGCTCTTTGGAGGAGGTCAGAATGGATCGCAATTCGTCCATGCTGGTGTAAGTCAGTCCACTGATTTCCTTAACCGCTGAGGCAACCCTGTCACCATCGTCTGCCAGGGTGGTTGACATGGACGATAGATATTGAGCTTTCGTATTCATCCTCTCGATGGATTTTGAAACCTCTATCGAAGAATGATCCGCTTTGTTAATCAGAGATAAACCATTCTCAACAATTTTTGTATTCAGATCCATGGCATTTACCGCTTCACTGGTATCCTCCAGTACGGTCTTAATCAGCTCGGAGATATTATTCGCAGCCTCCCGGGATTGTTCGGCAAGAGCTCTGACCTGTGATGCTACCACAGCGAAGCCGCGGCCCTGCTCACCGGCACGGGCAGATTCAATGGAAGCATTCAGGGCTAATAGATTTGTACTTGTGGAAAGGCCTTTGATCACCTCAACAATATTGGATATCTCATTGGATCTCTCACCGAGTCTTGTGATAATCGCTTTGCTATCCTTCGTAACGCGGTCTATCTGCTCCATTTCCTTCGCAGCATCCTTCATATTAGCCAAATTATCATCGGTAAGATTCTTTACTTCCTGGGATACTTCTGCGATTTGATGATTCTCGGATGCCATCTCATTCAGTTTCACAGATACTTCGGAAACAATGGAGCCGGCTTCATCAACAAATTGAAGAGTTTGCTGTGATCCATCTACAATATTCCCGGTCTTGGTTGTAATCCTTTCATTCGCTTTCATGGTATCCTCGGTAATCTCAGAAAGGTTTTTTACCGATTTCGCCAGAGTATTCGTTACCTCATAGGACTTATCTGTTAAAGCCATAATTGTATCCAGCGTACTCTTCTGGTCCTCCGCTCCGACAACATTCTGAAGAAGCTTATTCGTACGGTTTGATAAAGTGATAAAAATCAATGATACTGTCAAAAGCTCGATATTTCTCGGCAGGATACCGTAAACGATCATATCATACAGCGTTGTCAGATTTTTATCCACGATAGCATTTGTATAAAGTGAGCAGATCTGCCCTCCGGTAAAAAATATCAATGAAATAATCAGTGAATATCTGCTTAAGGGTTTTGAAAAATAAAGCGCAGCAATTGCCATCGGATAGATAAACAATGCAATAGCATGCCAGGATAGGAAGGCTGACATAATTGACACCATGAGCACGCATGCTGTTACGGTAGCGTACTTAATCCAGGCTCCCTGAAGCTTCAGAACAAATACCAGAAAAGGGGGTACCAGCATAAAGACGGTAGCTAATCCCAGAGCTATCGTCATAGTAACTTTAGGTACGATAAAGATACCGACCACATTTAATAAGTATACAAGTGCGATAAAGGCAATTGAGATTAAAGCAATAATTGATGCCAGCTTGTTTGATTCCTGCTCATTCCTGCTTAATATATTATTATTTTCCACAGCACATTACCCCCAGATATTTTATCAAAATTTAGTATATTATATACGAAGCGGCAATATATAGCATATACTATTTTGTCGAAAATCGCAACTTAAGAATACTGAGAGTATACCTACATTATCACTGACATAACACCTATTACAGCTTTTGCTTTCCCTTAGGTTCTCCCCAAGCCCCAAGTACTTTCCCATTCAGGTTGAAGTAGGTTTCCTTCGTTGTTACAACCGGTGCCGCTATTCGTAACAGCTCCTCCATGCTCAGGCTATTCTTCAGAAGGGCTTCCTCAGCCATAACATTGCGGATTCTGCACAGAAATACCTCACTTCCCTCCAGCATGACGGTCTTCCTTACTTCCAGCTCGAAGCTCCAGGGACTGCTCTTTATAATAGGTACATTAAGAATCTCACCCCGAATTGTTTCCGGCATCACCTCCATCTTCTTCGAATCATATCCGTTTGTAGTTCCGTAATAATCCGCTAACGGAAGTAATTCTTCGGAAACCAGATTGGCTGAGAAGACTCCGGTTGCACGAATCCTGTCCTTCGTCAGCTTTTCTTCTCCGATGCAGGCCATGACCCCGAGCCCATCATCCCAGGTGTAGCTAAACCAACAGAAAAGCCCGAAGTTCGGGGTTCCGTCTTCCTTATAAGTACCATAAAGGAATAATGACTGCGGGCAAAAATCATTCGATATACTAACCGATACCTTACTCATAAAAACCTCCTTAATAAAATGAACCGTATTTTATGGTATATTATACCATAAAATTTCAAGGATGCAAACATGTGTTTGCATCCGGATGTCCTGGATTCCTTTCGCTAAACCGGGTTCATTTCGACTACTCTTGGCTTCGTAACCGCTTCGTTCCTGGTAATACCTCCTCTTCTATATATTTATTTTTTACCTATACATTTCCTGTTGTATGTATTATTCTTATGGTAGCTTGGCTACAGTGGGAAAGCAATCCCCTCTGCCTATGGAGTCCGGAGACCTCATCTGTGATAACTGCAGCCGGAGTTTACTGATT
>JAEYQV010000131.1 GCA_023409835.1 Bacillota bacterium | reverse complement strand
GAGAGGTATGAGGTGTGACAGAAGCTGCCGGTTAAGTTATACGGATAGGGCGAAGGAATTGATTGCCGGACTTACCCTGGAGGAGAAGGTCAGCCAGATGAGCGGCATCGGCTATTATTTCGGCGGTTATTTTGATGAGTCGGAAAATACCAATAAGCACTATAATTACAGACCCTTCTACTGTGGTGGAATTGATGAGAAGAACATACCGCGTATGCTTTTTAGTGACGGCTCCAGAGGAGTTGTCGTCGGAAACAAAAACACCTGTTTCCCGGTAACGATGCTTCGGGGTGCAACCTTTGATATAGACCTGGAGGAGAGAATTGGTCATGCAATCGCCAGAGAGGTTAGGGCAAGGGAATGTAATCTGTTTGCCGGTGTGTGCATTAATCTTCCCTATCATCCGGGCTGGGGAAGAAGCCAGGAGACCTATGGTGAGGATTCCTATCATATCGGTCAGATGGGGGCAGCTCTGGTCAGAGGAATTCAGGAGGAAAATGTAATTGCCTGCATTAAGCATTTTGCCTTTAACTCAATGGAGCTTTCCAGATATAATGTAGATATCGTCTGCAGTAAACGAACGGAGCGGGAGGTGTTTCTTCCCCATTTTAAGGAATGTATCGATCAGGGGGCTGCAGCAGTCATGAGCGCCTATAATTCCTATCAGGGGAGCTTCTGCGGTCAGAACGAATATCTGCTTAAGAGAGTTCTGAAGCAGGAATGGGGCTTTGACGGCTTCGTAATGAGTGACTTCAATGCCGGTATTAAGGATACCGTCCTTGCCGCCAATAACGGGCAGGACATGGAGATGTGTAATACAAAATATTTTGGAGAAAAGCTCGTAGCTGCTGTCCGGGAGGAGTTGGTACCGGAGGAGAGGATTGACGAGGCAGTCTTAAGAATAATAAGAACCCTGCTTGCTTTCAGGGAGCAGGACCATAAGAAATATCACAGATCAATTCCGGGTACCCGGGAGCATATTCATCTGGCTCTCGAAGCAGCCAGAAAGGGGATTACCCTGCTTCAGAACAAGGACCGGGCTCTGCCGTTTAAGAAGGAAAAATCCTCAAGGATTGTAATCTTCGGAAAGCTTGCCGACAGGGATAATACCGGTGATCATGGATGCAGCAGGGTTTATCCGGAGTATACGGTTTCACCCTTGAGCGGGATCGCTAAGCTCTGCAGGAACGCGGAGGTGATTTATTATCCCGGAGATGATCTGGAGCATGCGAAACAGCTTGCGAAGGAAGCGGACTATACTATCTTCGTTGTCGGATATAATCATAACGACGAGGGTGAGCATGTGGATGGTGAGGATTCCCGTTGGTATTCTGATAGCCGGGGAGGTGACAGGCTTCATTCCCTGGGCTTACATGAGGAAGAGATAGAGCTGTTGAGGACGGTCGGCCCGATGAATAAGAACTCCGCTGCCGTACTGATCGGCGGGAATATGATATTGCTTGAGGAATGGAGATCAGCGGTCAGCGCCATCCTAATGGCTTATTACCCCGGAATGGAGGGGGGCACCGCCATTGCGGAGATCCTGTTCGGAGTGGTAAATCCCAGCGGTAAGCTGCCCTTTGTGATTACGAAGAGGGAGGAAGACCTGCCGGAGATAAACTGGGTGACGGATTACCAGTATTATGATTATTATCATGGCTACCGAAAGCTTCAGAAGGAGGGAATAGAACCCTCCATTCCCTACGGCTTTGGAATGTCCTACACCACCTTTGCGGTAACAGGAGCAGAGTTTACGAAGGGGGAGGGAACGATCCTTGCAGCCTGCACCGTAGAGAACACCGGCAGCAGGGAGGGAGAGGAGGTAATCCAGTTCTATGTGGGCTATATAAATTCCTTCGTGGATAGACCGGTAAAGGAATTGAAAGGCTTTAAGCGGGTAGCCCTTCAACCGGGCGAGAAGAAAAGAATAGTCATCGAGACTTCTATTGATAGACTGAGATGGTATAACGAAGCAGCGGAAGGCTGGGAGCTGGAGCATATGGAATATGAGATGTATCTCGGGACCAGCAGTTCCACCGGGGACCTGCTGGAAGGAAGACTGTTTCTATAAGATAGTCTTATTCTATAAAGCAGCCTAAATCTATAAAGCAGCCTAAGTCTATAAGAAGTCTAAATCTATAAGTCAGCCGAAATAATCGTTTCATCTTGTTAGCGGTTACAGGCAGACCACCTGACTTAACCGCGCGAATCATCCTATGCAATTAAAAAGCTCCCGGTATGAATCGGGAGCTGAATTAACTATAGTCACTAATTATCTAAAATCTTCTTCAATTCGTCCATGAAGGTATTGACATCCTTGAATTCCCGGTATACGGAGGCGAATCTGACGTAAGCGACAGGATCCAGCTCTTTGAGCTTATCCATAACGATTTCACCTATGATATGACTGGGGATTTCCTTTTCTTCACGATTGAAGATAATGTTTTCTATCTCATCAACCAGACCGGTAATCTGGTCTACGGAAATCGGTCTCTTATGGCAGGAGCGGAACACGCCTGCCTCAATTTTGGAACGGTCATAGGGTTCCCGGTTATTATCCTTCTTAATAACGACAAGCGGGATGGTTTCCACCTTCTCATATGTGGTAAATCTTCTCTGGCATTCATCGCACTGACGCCTTCTGCGGATGGAATTATTATCATCAGCCGGTCTGGAATCAATGACTCTGGTATTATCCTTATTGCAAAACGGACATTTCATAGCTAACCCTCCCAATCTGTACAGTCAATCTTTATATCCATATGAATTGTGATATACCTTGATTATATTGAAGTTTGTCCAAACGGTCAAGAAAATTCTTACAGATAGTATCGAAGGAGACTAAAAATCGGCTAATTACATTTAATAAGACATTTTTCCACATCGATGTCTACCAAAATAATATCAATTCCAATCTGTTTGATGCTGGAGCAGCTGATGACATACTCATGATCCCTGCCTAGAATACCCCATACCTTACAGGGGCCGGGCACAATAATATGTGTAATATGGCCGGTACAGATATCGAATTCAATGTCACAGACATAGCCAAGACGCATGCAGTCTCTGCAGTTTATTACTTCCTTTTCCCGAAGCTCACAAATGCGCATATAATCCTCCATGCTGCCGATGCCGGCAAATTTGGGCGTCCGCACAAAGCTGCTGAATGACTTCACCCAAATTATTTCTTGGTTTATTATATGCGCATTCGTTTGAAAAGTTTATAAGGAAGCTACTTTATCCTCCAGCTCCTTAAGCTGAGCCTTGGAAGGAACATAATTAATTCTAACGGGATCCATAAGAATCTCAATTCCGGTATCAATCAGAGCCTGATTTACAATTCCGGTGCTCTGTCCGCTCCAGCCATAGGAGCCGAAAGCAAAGCCCTTCTTTCCCTTCGGGGCCAGGCCCTTCAGGTAGGTTAAGAAAGCCCCCATATTCGGTGTTACTCCGTTATCCAGAGTAGGAGATCCGACAGCCAGATAACGGGCAGTCAGAAGCTCCGCCATGATATCGGACAGATCGTTCAATGCAAGATCCAGATATTTAACGTTCACACCCTTTCTGGCAAAGCCCTCTGCGATATAGAATGCCAGCTTCTCGGTAGAGTGCCACATGGTATCATAGATAACAAGAGCAGTATCCTCTGTTTCACCGTTTGCATAGAAACGATAAGCGTCCATGACCTCCTTAATGTGACTCCTCCAGATAATACCATGACTGGGAGCAATCATCTCTATCTCCAGCCCCTCCACGATGGAGAGTGCCTTCTTCGCCTGAGATCCAAACGGCATCAGAATATTGGCATAATAGCCCTGGGTTTCCTTCATGACAGCAGGAAGATCCACCTCATCATCAAAATGCTTATAAGAGGTGTAATGCTGACCAAAGGCATCATTAGAAAACAGAAGCTTCTCCTCCGGACAATAGGTTACCATATTATCGGGCCAGTGAAGCATCGGTGTGCCGACGAAGGACAGAGTACGTTTCCCTAAGGATATAGTATCACCGGCCTTCACCTCCTGATAGGGATAGGAGTCTCCGTAATGTGAAATCAGCCCCTTGTGACCACTGGGAGAGGAGGTGATGATGACAGCCTTCTTCGCAACCTGCATTACAGCCGGAATGGATCCGGAGTGATCCATCTCAACATGATTTGAGATTAGATAATCAATGTCTGCAGGATCTATAATTTCGGAGATACGGTTGATTAACTCCTCTGCGAAGGGAGCCTTTACTGTATCAATCAGGGCGATTTTCTCGTCAACAATCAGGTATGCATTATAGGTTGTTCCATGGTGGATGCTGTAACCGTGAAAGCTTCTGGAGTTCCAATCTACGACACCGACATAATAAATGCCGGGTCTTAATTCTGTTTTATTCATGGATATTGTTCCTCCTTTAATATTACTATAAAACAGTAACATTTATTGTTATGAACATAGTAATATGATTACTGTGTTTTGTCAAATGGATAATTTATATCAGTAGCTCATGTAAATAGTGATTGATTTTACCATATACATCAGTTAAAATAGGTAAACATTCCATAGGCTTCCAATGACGTAGAGCTTTTTGAGTAAGGATGGGGTGATAGGTGAATCACATAGGGGAGGAAGTGTAAAGTGAAGGAACTATTGTTGAGAAGAAAATCAAAATTCGTTCGGTACCTGATTGCAACCTACCTCTTTGTAATCGATCATTTTGTACAGATGGCGATCTTTGCCCTGGCATTGGGGACAATCCAAAAAGCGGATGTTAAGCAGTATTCCTATATTCTTATCTTGATAATTTTTTACATAATCTATTCACCGGCTAATTTTGCTCTGTCCAGAATGTTAAGAGTCATGTACATGAGAGATACAATTCTTGACGTGAGAAAGCAGGCCTTTGATAAGATCATCCATATGTCGTTTAAGAAATTCTCCCGGAAATCGAAGGAGGTCTATATATCGAACCTCATTAATGATGTAAATACCTTCGAGAGAAAGTTTTTTTATAGTCTTTTAAATTTTCTGATCGCTATCAGTATGTTTCTGATCTCACTGGTTCTACTTTTAATCCTTGACATAAGGCTTGCTGCGGGAATGTTTGCCTTTTCCGTACTTTTGTACTTTCTGGCCAGGCTGTTTACGAAGAAAACGACATCACTGGAGCAGGAAATTTCAAAGACCAATGAAGCCTTTACAACGGATATCTCTAACACCCTGAACGGAATCGAGATATTAAAGCTGAATAATATAGAAGAGAAATTTCTTAAGAAAAGCATAACCACAATCAGCCGGCTGGAGGGCAGAAAGTACCTGGCAAATGTATTCACGGAGTTACAGAGAAGCATCATCCGCATTCTATCCTATATTGTCTCGGTAGCTGTCATGGTCTATCTGGGTTATAAGCTCCAGGGTTCACTTAAACTTGCGGAAGCAGTGTTTTTGCACCAGCTCAGCAGTTCCATCAGCAACAATCTGATTGAAGCCTTTCCGATGTGGAATCAGGTCAAGGCCTCGGTGAGTATCTATGAGAAGATAGCAAAGCCGGAGGATACTCAGAACGAGGCAGGGAAGGGTACAAGGAGCTTCGAATTTACGAAGCAAATTGAAGTATCCGATGTTAGTTTCTCCTATGACCGGAAGGAGATATTCACGAAGGTATCCTTTGTCATCGAGAAAGGGAAAAAATATCTGATCAAGGGAGTCAGCGGCGCCGGAAAATCGACACTGATGAATCTACTGGCTATGATTTATGATGATTTTGAAGGGAAAATAACCGTTGACGGAACGGATTACAGGGAAATCTCAGAGACATCCTTCCATGAGAAGGTTGCCTTCATTTATCAGGATGTCTTCCTGTTTGAGGATACGATTAAGAATAATATAACCCTATACAGGGAAATACCGCAGGAGCAGCTTGATTATGCGGTAAAGGTATGTGGACTGGAAGCGATCCTGGCAGAGAAAAAGGACGGTATGGAGGAACGGTTAACGGAAAACGGAAAGAACCTGTCCGGCGGTCAGCGCCAGAGAATCTCCATTGCCAGGGCGATTGCGAAGAATGCGGAGCTGTTGTTCGTGGATGAGGGAACCTCAAGCTTGAACGAGGAGCTGGGGAGGGAGATTGAGAAGGTCTTCTTAGAGCTCGATCATACGGTAATCTCCATCAGCCACAGGTATTATGAGGGGGTTACGGAGAACTACGATTACGTTCTGGAGGTTAAGAATGGTTCTGTTCATTGCTATCCTGCCACGGATTATTTTGATGAGGTGATCACATGCTGAGAAAATACGTTCGAATCCTTCCATATCTGCTTGTGGCTTTGTTCATAACCTCCATCTTCACCATCCTTGAAGGTGAGGTAGCCAGAAGAATGATGCGGCTGCTGGATGATACGGTAAATGGGAAGCTGAATGCGATGAAACAGAGCATACCGGTACTTCTTATTCTTGCGACACTGCTGCTTCCTCTTAGTATTTTGGTAGCTGTCACTAATAACTTTTATAAAAGAAAAGCCAATACTTCCTTGAAGAAGTACTATATTACTAAGGTATTCGGTAAGAATATAGCGGAATTTCAGAAGGAGAACAATGCGAGATACCTCTCCTCCCTGACCAATGATTTTGAAACCCTGGATAATAACCTGATTACCGGAATCTATGCGGTCTGCAGCGGGGTAGTCAGCTTCTTTGTAGGAATCTGGCTGGTGTCAACGGTGGATACCGGATTGGTTTTTCTATCCTTAGGTATTATAGCCGCATTTATGGTTATCTCAACCTTAACCTCAAAGCCGACTAAGAAAGCTTATAAGGAACGCAGTGATCTGTTTGACGGTTACACTTCCTATATAAAAGAGATACTGTCTGCCTTCCATATCGTCAAGAATTATAATCTTCAGGATACGGTGCGGGAGGATTATTACCGGAAGAGCAGTGAGATCCAGCATAAGTATTATCTGATCGAGAAGCTGTTTACCAAGATACTCTGTATAGAGAATCTGTTTATGAACGGAGCAATCTTCGGTGTCGTCGGAGGAGTCGGTTATCTGGCCGTCATGGGGAAGGCAACCCCCGGGGGACTCCTGCTGATCATCGAAGGAATACAACGGGTGACAAATCCCTTATATACAATCGGTGAAAATCTTCCGAAGCTGTTTACTTCAGGAGATCTCATCCGTAAGATGGAGAAGACATTGGAGAATACTGATACTTTTGTAGAAACGGTAGATCTACCGGAATTTACAAGGGAGATAGAGTTTCGAAATGTGGAATTTCAATATGAGGATTCGGAGCAGCTGATACTGAAGGATATTAATCTATGCATTAAGAAGAATGGGAAATACCTGATAGTTGGACCGAGCGGTGGAGGAAAATCAACACTCCTAAAGCTCTTTCGGAAGGTATATCACCCTACCGGTGGGAGCATACTCATTGACGGCTTCGACTTAAGAGCTGTGAAGAAAGATCAATATTATCAGCTGGTCGCAAATATTGAACAACAGGTATTTATCTTTGAGGACACGATCCGTAATAACATCACCCTGTATAAGGAATATCCGGAGCAGGAGCTTCAGGCAGCCCTTGAGGCTTCCGGACTAACCGAATTCGTAGAGCAGAAGCCGGAGGGCTTAAATACAATGCTATACGATAACGGTAAGAATATCTCCGGAGGGGAAAGAAGCAGAATCGTCATTGCCAGAGCGTTATTAAATAAGGCAAGTATTCTGTTCATGGATGAAGCCTTTGCCTCCCTCGATATGGAACGGGCCAGAGAGATAGAGAAGACCATCCTCAGGCTCAAGGATATCACCGTCATTAATGTGAGTCACGTGATATTTAAGGAAACCAGGGAGCTCTATGACCGGGTGATTACGGTGAAGGGAACGATTTATTAGGAATAGAGCAGGAGACCATGATAGTTCAGCTGCCGGGTAGATCATGGAAGCCTCTTTATCGACTAAGGCATTTATAATAAAATATTACGTAAAAACTATGCGAAATGCCATATCCGCCCCTGTGTTCTTGCTAGATCACAGGGGCTCTGTTATACTTAAGCCTAGCAAATGATTCCTTCCTTGTGGGAGAGACAACGGAAGGAGAAAATTATGTTCAGTAAAGCTTACAGCGCGGCTATCCACGGAATTGACGGCTTGATCGTCTCCGTGGAGGCCGATGTCAGTGACGGACTGCCCCTGTTCGATATGGTCGGATATCTTGGCTCCGAGGTCAAGGAAGCCAGAGAAAGGGTCCGGGTTGCGCTGAAGAATTCCGGCTATATGCTTCCCGCAAAACGTATCACAGTCAATCTTTCTCCGGCAGATATCAGAAAGGAAGGAACTGCCTTCGATCTGCCGGTTGCCATCGCCATCCTCACTGCCTTCGGATATATTCCGGAGGAGAAGCTGAAGGGTGTTCTGATCATCGGAGAACTCAGCCTAAACGGAAGCCTAAATAAAGTAAACGGTGTCCTGCCGATTGTATATTCCGCTAAGCAGCAGGGCTTCTTAAGGTGCGTCGTTCCGATGGAGAATGCCCGGGAGGGTGCGGTGGTGGAGGGGATTGATATCTATGGCGTATCCACCTTATCTGAAGCAGTGGAGCTGCTAAACGGTAAGGAGGATTTTTCACCGGAGCGGGTGGATATAAATGAGCTGTTCCGGCAGGAAACTTTAGGGGAGAGCCTTGATTTCTCGGAGGTGGCAGGCCAGCTTGCCGCGAAACGGGCCATCGAGATTGCAGTTTCCGGGATGCACAATATCCTGATGATTGGTCCGCCCGGTGCCGGTAAGACCATGCTGGCCAAGAGAATTCCCACGATTATGCCCGAGCTTTCCTTCGAGGAGAGCATGGAGATCTCCAAAATCTATAGTATTGCGGGGCTTCTGGATCAGAAGGCCCTGATTTCGCAGAGACCCTTCCGGTCTCCGCACCATACGATTACCCAGACCGCCCTGACCGGCGGTGGAATCAACCCAAAGCCCGGTGAAATCAGCCTGGCCCATCTCGGTGTCCTGTTTCTCGATGAGCTTCCCGAATTTCAGAAGAATACCATAGAGGTACTTCGGCAGCCCCTGGAGGAGAAGTCCGTGACAATCTCCCGACTGAATGCGACCTATAAGTATCCCGCCGGCTTTATGCTGGTTGCTGCGATGAACCCCTGCAGCTGCGGCTATTATCCGGACAGGAACAAATGCAGCTGCTCTGTCAACCTGGTCAAGCGTTATCTTGGGCGTATCTCACAGCCCTTATTGGATCGCTTTGATATCTGCATCGAAGCTCTTCCGATGAACTACAGGGAGCTGGGGCAGCAACAGCAGCAGGAGACCTCTGCTGATATCCGCAGTAGGATTGCCGGAGCCAGAGAGCTGCAGATGGAACGTTACAAGGGCCAGAAAATCTGGTTTAATTCCCAGCTGACACCCCGCTCCATTAAGAGGTACTGCAGGCTGGAGCCGAAGGAGGAGTCCCTTCTGGAGCAGGCCTTTATTAAGATGAATCTGACTGCCAGGGCATACCACCGAATTCTAAAGGTGGCCCGTACGATTGCGGATCTGGACGGAAGTGAACAGATCAGCTCCAAGCATATCAGCGAAGCCATCTGTTACCGGAGCGTGGATCAGAAATACTGGGGTGAATAATCGGAAAAGGAGAGGAACCGGAATGAAAAGAGAAGAATATAACTATTGGTTGGCAAATATTAATAATATCGGGGTTAAGAAAATTGAATGGCTGCTGTCTGTATTCGGCTGTGCGGAAGAGATATACCGGGCGGATAAGAAGGAGTTGATGACGGCTCTTGCTGTAAGCTATGAGGGAAATGGTACGAAGCTCAGGGAAGAGGAGGTGGAATCCCTGATCAGGAGCCGTGACCGGGTTGCCATTCAGGAGGCCTATGGGAAGCTGATTCGTAGCGGAATACGGTTTATAACCCGGGAGGAAGCGGATTATCCGGAGAAGCTCAAGAACATCTACAGCGCTCCCTTTGCTCTTTATAGGAAGGGCAGACCTCTCGAGGAGGGGAAGAAGTATCTGGCTGTGGTCGGGGCCAGGGACTGCTCCCCCTACGGCAGGGAGATGTCAAGGTATCTGGCAGGAGCAATCGCAAAGGAGGGAGTTGTCATTATCAGCGGCCTGGCCAGGGGAATCGATTCCTATGCCCATCAGGGAGCCTTGGAGGCAGGAGGTATTTCCTATGGAATTCTGGGCTGCGGTATCGATATCTGTTATCCGAGGGAGAATATTAAGCTGTATATGGAGCTGATGAAGGAAGGAGGAGTAATCTCGGAATATGCGCCGGGAACACCTCCGATTGCCGGAAACTTCCCGCTGAGAAATCGAATCATCAGCGGCTTATCCGACGGGATATTGGTGATTGAAGCCAGAGAAAAGAGCGGTTCCTTAATTACCGTAGATCTGGGACTGGATCAGGGAAAGGATATCTATGCTGTGCCCGGTAAGGCTTCGGACCGCTTAAGTGAAGGCTGTAATAATTTGATAAAAATGGGGGCAAAATTAGTTACAACTCCAAAAGACATCCTGGAAGAGCTATTTCCAAATTATGAACAAAATCTGAACGAAATGAAAATAAATATAAATGTGCTTGAATCACATGAAAAAATAGTGTATGCTAGTTTAGACTTTGAACCAAAGCATATGGAGGAGCTTCATGCACTTACGAAACTGCCCATGGATATCCTGATGGAGCAGCTTCTTTTACTGGAACTGAAGGGTTTGGTTCATCAGACAATGAAAAACTATTATGTGCTACGGAAATAATACGGAATATATCCTCCAGGTAATTGTGCACATAGAAAGAGGGAAGTTACCATTATGCCAAGATATCTTGTTATCGTAGAATCTCCGGCAAAGGCAAAGACAATAAAGAAGTTTTTAGGAAACAATTATGAAGTGCTTGCTTCAAACGGACATGTCAGAGATTTGCCTAAGAGTCAGCTGGGTTTTGATATAAATAATGATTTTGAACCAAAGTATATTACGATTCGAGGAAAGGGAGATCTGCTTGCGAAGCTTCGCAAGGAGGTTAAGAAAGCGGATAAGGTTTATCTCGCCACGGACCCTGACCGTGAAGGGGAAGCTATTTCCTGGCATTTGTCCCAGACCTTGAAATTAGATGAGAAGGAATCCAGCAGGATTACCTTTAATGAGATTACCAAGAATGCAGTCAAGGCCTCCATCAAACAAGCCAGAGAGATTGACATGGACCTTGTGAATGCCCAGCAGGCGAGAAGAATGCTGGATCGTATGGTAGGCTACACCATCAGCCCATTGCTCTGGAATAAGATAAAACGAGGCTTAAGTGCCGGCAGAGTGCAGTCGGTAGCTTTACGAATCATCTGCGACAGAGAGGATGAGATTAACTCCTTCGTTCCTGAGGAATATTGGAATCTGGAAGCAGAATTTCTACTGGCAGGGAAGAAAAATCCCCTGATTGCAAAATATAACGGCAATAAGGGTTCCAAAACCGTCATCCGGTCAGAGGAAGAGATGAACGGGATTCTGAAGCAGCTTGAGAATGCCGAATTTAATATAAAAGAAATAAAGAAGAGCGAGAGAGTCCGAAAACAGCCGCTGCCTTTTACAACAAGTACTCTTCAGCAGGAGGCAGCTAAGACCTTAAATTATTCTACGCAGAAAACAATGCAGCTGGCGCAGCAGTTATATGAGGGTATTGATATCAAGGGTCATGGTACCGTGGGTTTAATTACCTATCTGCGTACCGATTCCATTCGTATCAGCGACGAAGCGGATGTAGCTGCAAAGCAGTTTATCAGTGAGCATTATGGTTCGGATTTTGTAGCGAAAGAGGAGAATCTGGGGCGTACAGGTAAGAAGATCCAGGATGCCCATGAAGCAATCCGCCCAACCTATGTGGAATACGAGCCCACTCAACTGAAGGATTCCTTAAGCCGGGATCAGTACAGACTCTACCAGCTGATCTGGAGGAGATTCGTTGCCAGCAGAATGCAGCCTGCTAAATATGAAACCACTACAATTAAAATAGAAGGAAATGAACACAGATTCTCAACTGCGGCCTCAAAGCTTATTTTTGAAGGCTTTATGAGTGTATATAATCCGGAGGATGAGGATGAAGCAACCGGAGCCACCTATGATTCCCTTAAGGAGGGAGATAAGCTTAAGCTCCTGGAGCTTAAGAAAAGTCAGCATTTCACTCAGCCCCCTGCCCACTATACCGAAGCCTCCCTGGTAAAAACCCTGGAGGAGCTGGGAATCGGCAGACCAAGTACCTATGCCCCCACGATTACTACAATCATTGTAAGAAGATACGTGGCAAAGGAAAATAAGAATCTCTATGTGACGGAGCTTGGAGAGGCTGTGAATAATATCATGAAATGTGCCTTCTCTACAATCGTAGACGTGAATTTTACGGCTAACCTGGAGTCTCTTTTGGACTGCGTGGAGGATGGAACCGTCAACTGGAAGACAGTAGTTAAGAATTTTTATCCTGATCTGGCAGAAGCAGTGAGCAATGCCCACGATAAATTGGATAAGATCCAGATCGAGGATGAGGTTACGGACGAAATCTGCGAAATGTGCGGAAGGAATATGGTGATTAAATATGGTCCCCACGGTAAATTCCTTGCCTGTCCCGGCTTCCCTGAATGCAAGAATACAAAGCCCTATCTGGAGAAGATCGGGGTGATCTGTCCTGCCTGCGGCGGAGACATTGTAGTACGAAAGACGAAGAAGGGCAGAAAATATTACGGCTGCAGCAACAACCCGGACTGTGGGTTCATGTCCTGGCAGAAGCCCTCGGAAATCAAATGCGGGAAATGCGGCGGAGTCCTGCTGGAGAAAGGCAATAAACTGGTATGCAGTGACGAGAAATGCGGCTATGTATCAGCATCAGTAAAGTAGGCGGACAATATCTGTATACTTAATGAGAATATGTTTTATTGATAAGAAAAATTGAAAAATTTACTATAATATTCCCAATTGTATTGAAAAAGTGTGTCAAAATTAAGAATAAAGTATTGTTTTTCAAAATAATATGTGATAAAATTGAAAAGGTAGTACAATTAGAAAATTCTTCTATATGGTACTGCCTTGTTCGACTCAAAGACAATATGTCTAAGGAATCGGGAGGAATAGATTACATTTGGAGGAGCCATTTCATGAGTGTACAGTTACTGGATAAGACAAGAAAGATCAATAACTTACTGCATAATAACAATTCACATAAGGTGGTTTTCAATGACATCTGTGTTGTTTTAAGTGAGATACTGGAATCTAATGTTTTGGTTATCAGCCGAAAGGGAAAGGTTCTTGGTGTTAAAAACCGTGCTGATATTATTGAAATCAAGGAATTGATTAAGGATGTGGTAGGACGGCATATCGACGGCTTATTGAACGAGAGGCTCCTGAATATACTATCTACCAAAGAAAATGTTAATCTTAGAACACTTGGATTTGAGTTTGACAATGTAGATTCCTATCAGGCGATTATAACGCCGATTGACATTGCCGGAGAAAGGCTGGGTACATTATTCTTATATAAGACCGGAGCACCCTATACCCTGGATGATATTATTCTAAGTGAATATGGGACGACAGTTGTAGGTCTTGAGATGATGAGATCCGTTAATGAGGAGAATGCGGAGGAGAACCGTAAGGTCCAGATTGTAAAATCAGCGATCAGCACCTTATCCTTCTCGGAGCTGGAAGCAATTACCCATATTTTTGATGAGCTGAGAGGCAACGAAGGAATATTGGTTGCGAGTAAGATTGCTGACAGGGTAGGGATCACAAGATCGGTTATCGTCAATGCATTACGAAAGTTTGAAAGCGCGGGAGTAATAGAATCCCGTTCCTCCGGAATGAAGGGAACCTATATCAAGGTACTCAATGATGTGGTTTTTGATGAATTAAAGAATATGAATAATTAATGGATTGTCAGATAGCAAAAGGATTTGTGGGATGAAACCCATAAGTCCTTTTTTTACTATTCAAAGTACAACAAAATGCATTAATAGTCTAATATTCTCAAAAAAACCGATATTGGACAGCAATTTCCACGAAAATACAAGGTGTAGTATAATTCTACTATATTTTCAAATATATCTTGTGCTTTTTTTAAATAATAATTATAATAATGTCATAAGGAAAGGAGTATGTAAATGATTGGTTCAAATGCCTTTAATTACATTAATGTTCTGGACAAAGCAGCTGATGCGAGCTGGAAGCGGAACGAGGTCATCAATAACAATATCGCCAATGTGGACACTCCCGGGTATAAACGAAAGGATGTACAATTTGAATCCTATCTGATGCAGGCTTTGCTGGGAGATAATTCCCTTGATAAGCGAGTTGCCAAGGCCAACCTGAATACCTTAGATGCCAGCGTATATACGGATTATGCCGGATACAGCTACCGGCTGGATGGTAATAACGTGGATATTGATACGGAATCAGCGAATCTGGCTGAGAACCAGATTCGTTATTATGCGTTGCTGGATTCCATGACACAGGAATTTAATCGTCTGAAGGCAGTTCTTCAGAAGTAAGTATAATCATTCATACCAGGATAAACTGCCGCAGGATGGATAGCAGGCAGAGAGAATACATAGAAAAGGGGGACCATATTATGTCAGCCTTAAACGGAATGAATATCAGCGCCAGCGGAATGACGGCGCAGAGACTCAGGATGGATATTATATCCCAGAATATTGCGAATGTAAGTACTACCCGTGATGAGAACGGGAACCCTTACCGCAGGAAAACAGTGGTGTTTGCCGAGAAGGATGTTACCCCCTTCGGCGAAGTCCTGATGAAGACCCAGGGAACCGCAGGAAACGGTGTGAAAGTAACCAAGATCTCTGAGGATACGGAAGCAGAGATGAGAAAGGTTTATGATCCGACTCATCCGGATGCGGATGAAGAGGGTTATGTGACCTATCCGAATGTCAATATTGTTCAGGAAATGACGGATCTGATTGATGCAACCAGATCCTATGAAGCCAACGTGACAGCCTTTAATGCCACAAAGAATATGGCGCTGAAAGGTCTTGAGGTAGGAAAATAAACGGAGGTAAGAAATGAACATATCATCCATCGGAAAAATAGACTTAGCAGAATTAAGTAAATACGGAACAGATTCAACTAAAACGGCTACGGATAACCGCAATAAAACCTTTGAAAGCTTATTTCAGGCCGCGATCGGCATGATCAATGAAACAAATAACTATACCAATGCTGCGGAAGAAGCAGAGATGGCTTATTCATTAGGTCTTACGGACAATACCCATGATTTGCAGATTGCTCAGCAGAAGGCGAATTTATCCTTACAATACACTGTTGCGATCAGAAACCAGGTACTGGACGCCTATAAAGAGATTATGAATCTGCAATTCTAATGAAGAGAATTAGTATATTCTTAAGGAGTACGGGATAATGGTAGACAGATTGAAGGAAATACCAAAGAAATTACTGGCTATATGGAACAAGTATACCGGTAAGCAGAAGACGATTATCGTCAGCGTATTCTGCGCCGTTTTATTTGCATTTATCGTATTATATGTGGTTGCAAGCAGGGTACAATATGAAGAACTGACAATTACCGAATCCCCCAAGGATGCCAGTGAGGTCATCGATTTACTCAAGGATCAGGGAATTAAGTATAAGCTTGGATCGGATAATATTACCGTATCGGTTGATATCAAGAGATATTCTGATGCGGTTCTTTTGCTTGCCAGTAATGACATGCCGTCTACCGGACTGACTCTGGACGAGCTTCTGAATAACAGCCTGGGTACGACCAACAGTGACCGTACGCTGAAGCTGAATCTCTATATGCAGAATCAATTACGCAATTACATCATAACAATGACCGGTGTGGATGACGCAGAGGTTTACTATATACCCGTGGAGGCTTCGAATTCTATACTTGCGCCGGCCCAGGAAACCAATGCCAGTGTCCTGCTGACTGTAAATAAGGATTTTGAAGTGAAAACAGCCGAGACAATCGCAGAAGTGGTTGCTTCCGTTATCGGCAACAGCACCCCGGAAAAGATCCGGGTGGCGGACCAGAACGGCAATCTGCTGTATGGCGGTGAACGGGATCTGTATTCCGGTGCAGCCAACAGCAATGAGGATTACCGCGAACGTCTCAGAGGTACCTTTATCAATAACCTTTACATGCTGTTGCTCAAGAGCGGCGGCTATGATGATGTGGAGATTGCACCCAACCTTGTTATCGATAATACCAAGGTGACCCAGCTCTATACGGAATATATTCCGGGAGAAGGACAGGAGCAGGGTCTGTACAGCCACAGCTATACCTATAATTCGGAAAATGCGGGAAACTCCGGCGGCGTACCCGGAACCTCCTCCAATGATGGAACAGGCTACGTGCTTCAGGATTCCTCCTCAACTACAGGTAATGTTAAGATTGAGGAGTATGATTACCTTCCGAACGAGAGGGTGACCAATACGGAGTACGAGGTAGGAGCAATCGATTCGACGAAATCCTCTGTCAGTATCCTCCTGCGATCACTGACCACCCATAAGGAAGAGGACCTGGAGCGCCAGGGACTATTGGAGGGCACCACCTTTGAGGATTATGCCCTGATGAACAATAAGGAGTCAAAATTAACGGTAGATCCGGAGCTGGTCACGATGGTATCCATGGCTACGGGTATTCCGGAAGATAAGATACAGATATCTGCAATCGAGCAACCGGTATTCGTTCCGAAGGTAGTGGAGAAGAAAAGCTTTACCGATTACCTGCAGTATATTCTGGCAGCATTGATCGTCGCACTGATCCTGTTTGTGGTATTTAAAGGCTTCGGACCGGTGGAGGTTACGGAGCTGGAACCGGAGTTATCCGTGGAACAGCTGCTGGCTACTACAAAAGAGAACCAATCAATTGAGGATATTGAATTCAATGAGGTTTCCGAGGTACGTAAGATGATAGAGAAATTCGTCGATGAGAAACCGGATGCGGTAGCACAGCTGTTAAGAAACTGGCTAAACGAGGATTGGAGCTAAGCGTTCCCTATTGTTTTGAAGATATAAACATATGCCCGATGGCGGGCAGACATAGGATAAGGGATTAACCCTGATGGTTGCTGCAAGGCAATATGGAGGATATATATGGCAAGAGCTGGAGTTAATAATGATATAACCGGCGTTCAGAAGGCCGCGATTCTTCTGATTTCACTGGGTCCGGAACGATCTGCAACTATATTTAAGCATCTGAAGGAGGATGAGATTGAGACTCTTACTCTTGAAATTGCGAATACAAGAAGCATTTCACCGGCAACCAAGGACCAGGTCATGGATGAATTCTATGAGATCTGTCTGGCTCAGCAATACATAGCGGAGGGCGGTATCGCTTACGCGAAGGAGCTGCTTGAGAAAGCACTCGGAGTGGAGAAGGCGAAGGATGTAATCGGTAAGCTTACAGCTTCCCTTCAGGTACGTCCCTTCGAATTTGTCCGCAAGACGGACGCTTCCCAGTTATTGAACTTTATTCAGGATGAGCATCCGCAGACGATTGCATTGATCCTGTCGTACCTGTCACCTTCTCAGGCTTCGACGATCATCTCATCCCTGACACCGGATAAGCAGGCTGATGTAGCAAGGCGTATCGCGCAAATGGATCGTACCTCACCGGATGTAATCAAGGAAGTGGAAAAGGTGCTGGAGAGAAAGCTGGCTTCCTTAGTAAATCAGGATTACACCATTGTCGGAGGTGTGGATTCTATCGTAGAGATTCTCAACACGGTAGACCGCGGTACAGAGAAGCATATTATGGAGACCCTTGAAATAGAAGAACCGGAGCTTGCAGATGAGATCAGGAGAAAGATGTTTGTATTCGAGGATATCTTAAGTCTTGATGATAAATCCATCCAGAGAGTGCTCAGGGAGGTTGATAATAACGAGCTGGCGGTTGCACTGAAGGGCTCCAACGAAGAAGTGCAGAATGTTATCTTTAATAATCTCTCCAAGCGTCTGGCTGCCATGATCAAGGAGGATATGGAATATATGGGTCCTGTCCGCTTAAAGGATGTCGAAGAAGCTCAGCAGAGGATTGTTAATATTATCAGAAAACTGGAGGATTCCTCTGAGATTATCATTTCCAGAGGCGGAGGTGACGAGATCATTGTCTAATGTAATTAAAGCTTATTCCGTCCGGTATGAAGAGGAAGAGAAGAAAACCATCGACAGCCATATAAAGAGGGATGCTGATATCCAGGCACTGAGAAATCACCGGATGGTTATGGTAGAGGATAACAGCGGATTTGTCGAGGGACTCCGGGCGGTTGTAGTTGATCCGGCTCCCTCTGAGGAGGAGCTGATAAAGAAGTCAGATAAGATACTTGAGAATGCCAGGAAGGAAGCCAAGAGCATTATTGATAAAGCAAAGCTTGAGGCAGAACAGATAAAAGCCGAGGCATTGGCATCCGCTAAGAAAAAGGGCTATGAGGAAGGACAGCTTCAGAGCCGGAAGGAAGTACAAAAGAGACTTGAGGAGCTGGAGCAGCAGCGCAGGAGCCAGCAGAAGGAATACGAAGCACTCGTGGCAGAGCTTGAGCCACAGATGGCCGGGATTATGGCGGAGCTGATTGAGAAGATAACCGGAATTCTGGTAGAGGATCAGCAGGGTGTCATTCTGTATCTTGTAGAACGGGCCTTTCTTAATATGGATAAGGCAGATGCCTATACCATCAGGGTCAACAGGGAGGATTATGAATTCCTGGTCAGCAAGAAGGATTATCTGATCGGTCTGTCGGGCAGGGAGATGAACCTGTATATTACAGAGGATGGAAGCCTGGTCAAGAATCAATGCAGGATTGAGACAGAGCTTAAGGTAATCGATTGCAGTCTGGATGTACAGCTGACGAATCTGATTACGAACATAAAACTTCTTGGCGGTATATAGTTTTTGACGATTTATGCCGATATAGATTAATAACCATTGAATTATTGGAGAGCAGGCAGGATGAGTTTAGTCGATTTTGATAAGTACAGGCAACTGAAAGATAAAAGCTTCGTGAAAGAAATCGGCAGGGTGAATAAGCTGGTAGGTCTTACCATTGAAGCGACCGGGCCGACTTCCAGCTTAAATGATGTTTGCTATATTACCGGGGACAACCTCACCGAGAGAAAGATTACAGAGGTAGTGGGGTTTCGTGAGAATAGAATTCTTCTGATGCCCTACGATGATATGACCGGTGTCGGAATCGGAAGCATGGTAGAGAATTCCGGCTCCTCCTTCAAGGTTCCGGTCGGTGAAGAGCTGTTGGGTAAGACACTGGATGGACTGGGGTTCCCGATGGATGGCTCTTCCTTTCACGTTAACCGGTATTATCCATCGGAAGCGGCTCCGCCGGACCCGATGAAGAGAAAAATAATTGATGAGGTATTACCACTTGGGGTAAAAGCGGTTGATTCCATGCTGACCGTAGGAAAGGGACAGAGAATAGGTATCTTTGCGGGAAGCGGAGTCGGCAAGAGCACTCTTCTTGGCATGTTTGCCAGAAACACGAAGGCGGATATCAATGTCATTGCTCTGATTGGAGAGCGAGGCAGAGAGGTCCGGGAATTCATTGAAAGGGACCTCGGAGAAGAAGGAATGAAGCGCTCCGTCGTAGTGATTGCGACCTCCGATAAACCCGCCTTAATTCGTAAAAAGGCTGCAAAGACAGCGACAGCAATTGCTGAATATTTCCGGGACCAGGGCAAGGATGTGCTTCTGATGATGGACTCCTTAACCCGTTTCTCAATGGCACAGCGGGAAATCGGTTTAGCCTCCGGCGAACCCCCGGTTTCCAGAGGATATCCACCCAGCGTGTATTCCGAGATGCCGAAGCTTTTAGAGCGGGCAGGCTGCTCCGATAAAGGCTCTATTACCGGTCTGTATACTGTGCTGGTGGATGGTGATGATTTCAATGAGCCAATTACCGACACGGCACGAAGTATCCTGGACGGACACATTATGCTGTCCAGAAAGCTGGGACATAAAAACCACTATCCAGCCATTGATATTCTGCAGAGCATCTCCCGTGTTATGAGCTCTATTGTTGACCGGGAGCATAAAACCGCAGCCGGAAAACTGAAGAATGTTCTTGCTACCTATCAGGATGCCGAGGATCTGATCAATATCGGAGCTTACAAGAACGGTTCCAATGCAGATATTGATTACGCAATCTCTAAGATCAAGCAGGTGAATGCCTTCCTGCAGCAGGAGGTCAACGAAAAGCACAGCTTTGAGAGAGAGATAGAGATGTTAAAGGAGATCTTTAACTGATCATGAAGAAATTTCGATATAATATGGAGAATCTGCTTCAGGTGAAGCTGAAGCTGGAGGATCAGGCTAAAATAGCCTATGGTACTGCGAGACTTCGTCTGACGAGGGAAGAGGAGAAGCTTGCCGAGCTTCACAAGAAAAAGGCTTCCTATGAGGAGGAGCAGCGAGTGCTCCGTATAGCCAGGCTTGATCTGAATAAGATCAGGCATGCGTCAGAAGCAGTTGAAGTGATGGAGCAGAAGATTAAGCAGCAGGCCGTAGTCGTCAGGAATGCCGAGCAACGGCTGGAGGTTGCAAGAATCCGTTTAAATGATGCAATGGTAGAACGAAAGACACAGGAAAAACTCAAAGAAAAGGCTTGGGAAGAATATTTGCTGGAATTTGATGCGGAAGAGAGAAAAGAAGTAGACGAGTTGAACAGCTTCCAGTACAGCAATCCTACGCATAGTGAGGAGGACAGATAATGGCAAAGAAAGACAAATCAGCTGAGAAGGAGAAAAAAGAAGGAAATAAGGTATTGACCATCCTTATTGCCCTGCTGATTGCCATCATATGGTTTGCCATCTTCGGGATGCTGATTAAGTTGGATATCGGAGGCTTTGGCTCCGGTGTTCTGAGGCCGATCTTGAAGGATGTACCTTTAATTAACAAGATATTGCCGGAGGTATCCGATGAACAGCTGGCAGAGGAAAATGATTACATATATAATTCGTTACCCGGAGCGATAGCGAAGATCAAAGAGCTGGAACAGCAGATTGCTGACATGAACCAGAGTAAAGAGGATAACAATAACAGCACCGCGGAGCTTCAGGCAGAAATAGACCGGCTAAAGGTTTTTGAAGAAAATCAGCTGGCCTTTGAGGAGAGACAGAAGGAATTTGATAAGAATGTTGTTTTTGCCGAAGCTGCGCCAGATATAGAGGAATATAAGAAGTACTATGAGCAGATAAATCCTGTCAACGCAGAAGAGATCTACCGGCAGGTAGTGGAACAGCTTCAATATTCCAATGCCATCCGGGAGAAAGCCAATATTTACAAGAGCATGGAGCCGAAGGCAGCAGCTCAGATATTAGAGACCATGACGGCCGATGTAGAATCGGTTGCACAGATTTTGTTATCGATGAAGCCGAAGGAAAGCGGAGCAATCCTAGCAGAAATGGATAAGGTAGTGGCTGCTAAGATTACGAAGAAGATGCTGGACATGGATGCGGAGAAGCTGGCTGAGAATTGATTAAAGTGTTTACCTCAGGAAGTAACCTTCCTGTTGTAATAGATATTAATATTAGAAAGGAGGAATAGGAATACATGATGACGCAGAGCGTTATGACGCAGGCTGCGGTCTTGTCCCGGAATTTAAGTAGTGCTTATACATCCAAGGTAAGCTACAATGCAAGCGGATTCGACCAGGTGATGAATAATAACCTGAAGTCTTCGGATGCATCGTCTACCGGATCGAAAGCTTCGGGAGCGAAAAAAAGCATACAGACAAAGGAATCCAAACCGGACACGAAAGCCGCGGATGACCGGGAAGCAATGAAGACAGCATGGAAGAAGAGCAACTCAAAGGAAGATGCAGAAGTAAAGGACAAGACGGATGCCGGTGAGAACAAGGCCAAGACAGTATCAGAGGCTGTACAGCCGGAGGACGCCAAAAGCAAGACGCTGTTCAATCAGCTGAAGGAGGCACTCTATAAGGCTGGATCCGACGATGGAGCTGAGGAAGAGATTCCGGCAGACGGGCAGAAGAAGGTATTATCCAAGGATGAAATAATGGCACAGATCTTAAATCTGCTGCAGAATGTTCAGGCAAAGGTGATGGATATGTTAAAGCTTTCACCGGAGGAGCTGAATTCATTTCTGGATAGTCAGGGACTTGACATTACGGAGCTTACGGATCAGGAAGTATTAAAGCAGCTGGTATTAAAAAGCAGTGGTAAGTCGGATGTTCTGGATTTCCTTACCGATGGGGACCTTGCACAGACCCTGAAGGAGCTGGTAGAGCAGGTAGAAGCCCTGAAGGAACAGATGGGCCAGGGGATAACTACCGAACAGCTGAAGGCGGCCATCCAGGTATTAACCGGACAGGAGGAGATAACACCGGAGGCAGCAGTAACAGGTGGTACCGATTTAGATCCTCAGGAGAAGAAGGCGGCAACGGATCAGAAGAATCTAAGCGGGCAGACGGAGACTGAGGACAGTATTGATGGCAAGCCAGAGGTGGAGGTGATCAAATTCACGGAAGCCGGGAGTGGTACGGGAGAGACCAAAGCAGACGACAATAAGTCACAGACACAGGACAAAGCAGCTGCCAAGCAGTATGAGACCTTCCTGGATAATCTTACGAGTGCAGTCAATGAGATGAAAACGGATTTTATGGGTGAGGAAGCAAGAGCAGGGGAATTGAAGACAATTGCCAATCAGATCATCGAACGGATTCGTGTCATTATTAAACCGGAACAGACTTCCATGGAGCTTCAGCTTAATCCGGAGAATCTCGGAAAGGTCAACCTTACCGTACAGTCGAAGGCCGGAGCGATGACCGCACATTTTACCGTACAGGATGAGATGGCCAAGGAAGCCATTGAAGGACAGCTGCAGCTTCTGAAGGATACTTTACAGGCACAGGGAATTAAAGTGGAAGCAATTGAAGTTACGGTTTCCAGCTACACCTTCAGTCAGGACAGGCAGCCGGACGATAAGGGACAGGCAGCCGGGCAGGATAAGAACCGGAGCCGGAAGCTATCCCTGGAGGATGCTATCTCTATGAATGAGGAGCCCGAACCGGAAAGAGCCACGGATATCACAGGCCTGAGCGGCAGCAACATTGATATGACAGCCTAGTAGGATTTTTAAAGAAAGGAGGAAAACATGAGTGAATTAATACAATCCGTCAAGGAGGGAGTAGTACAGCAGTCGAAAAAAGCCACCACGGAGAAGACGAACAATAACGAGCTTGGTAAGGATGCGTTCCTGCAGCTGCTGGTTACTCAGATGAAATATCAGGATCCTTTAAATCCGAATACCGATACCGAGTACATAGCACAGCTTGCCACTTTTTCGCAGCTGGAGCAGATGCAGAACCTAAGTACAATTTCAACGAACTCACAGGCCTTCAGCCTGGTTGGGAAGGATGTTATCGTTAAGACGGAGAACACCATCGGCAATACCGTATATATCAGCGGACGGGTAGATTTTGTGAATATGTCAGGCGGTAAGGCTCAGATGTCCATTAACGGTTCTCTCTACCCGGTAGATCAGCTGGACAGTGTCATTGATGATACTTACATTCTGGAGAAGGGTCTTCCCGGTATTGAGAAGACTGACTTAACCTATGATGGCGCAAATGCGAAGGATGCCACCTTTACGGTTAATCTGGGAGATGGTGAAACAGTTGCGGACAAGGTTGCAGTAATGATCGGAGATCAGCTTCTGGATACATCCCTGGTCAGTGTTACGAACAGTAAGGTAACCGTCAAGAAGGAAGCCTTTGCAAACCTGGAGAACGGAGTCTATAAGCTTAAGATTGTTTTCAATGACAAGTTGTATACTACAGTGGCAGACAAGGTTACATTGACGGTGAAAAACGCAGTAGCTGCATCGGAGAATAAGTCCCCAGAGGACGGCGGCGCAGACAATTCTTCCACGGGAGGCGATATGGTATGAGTATTCCCATAAATCAATTTCCTTCCATAGAGCAGATGACCGAACGTTTGAATTCTGCGAAGAATATCAATTCAGTTAGTAAGCAGAGCATCACGACACCCTTCAGTGAGATATTGAAGGAGAAACAGGCTGCAGGTGAAGCCGGAGAGCTAAAATTCTCCAAACATGCAAATGAGCGTCTTGCCAGCCGGAATATCGATCTGACCGATGAACAGTACAAAAGACTGGAAAACGGAGCGATGTTAGCCGGGGCAAAGGGAATTTGCGAATCACTTGTTATGGTAGATAATCTTGCTTTTATTGTTAACATCAAGAACAATACGGTTGTAACAGCGGTTAACAATGGGGAAGAGAAGGTTTTTACCAACATAGACGGTGCAGTAATTGTATAATAGCCGGACCTTTATAGGAGGCTTAAGTATCCATGACTGACAGATTGGATACAGAAGGATTACATAGCACAATTAGGAGGTCATTCATTATGATGAGAGCATTATTTTCTGGTGTATCCGGCTTAAAGGTACATCAGACCAAGATGGATGTTATCGGTAATAATATTTCCAATGTTAACACCATCGGTTTTAAATCAAGTACAGTAACCTTTTCCGATGTATTTTATCAGACAACACAGAGTGCTTCCGGACCGAATGCGGCTACCGGAACCACGGGACGAAATGCGATGCAGATCGGTCTCGGTTCCAGTGTAGCATCCGTAACGGCACAGATTACAGCCTCAGGAGCCTCGCAGAGAACGGATAACCCTTTTGATGTTATGATTGAGGGTGACGGCTTCTTCATCGTAAACAGCGGAGGAACAAACTTCTTCACGAAGGCAGGTTCCTTTAACGTAGACGCATATGGTACATTATGTACTCCCACCGGTGCTTCGGTTATGGGCTGGCAGGTAGATGAGAACGACCCGACAAAGACAGTGCCCGATGCGGTAACACCTCTAAATATCATGTCCCCGGAAAACCTTTATGCGGAGCCGGAGGCAACAACAGCGGTATACATATCCGGTAATATTGACAGCAAGGATACTCAGATTGCCAGTGCCACGGGCAGGATGGTGAACCTTACCTTTTATGACAACATGGGTCATGGCTATAAAGCAGATTTTAAGATTAGACAGACGGAGGATGCAACCAACGTTTACAGCGTATCCGTCAGTGACATCAAGGATGAGGACGGCCAATCCATCTTTGTAATCAAGAATGTGGATGATGACGGTAATGTAACCTATGAGCCTTCCGCTATTACATCATTTAATTTGGGAGATGCGGAGTATCAGGTGGAGGTAGATACGGATACCGGCGCAATTACGATTGATTCCACGGATTCACCGTTATTGACCTTCAACGGCTCGACCGGTGCGTTTGTAAGCATAGGTGACGGAGCAACTCCGGCTAAGAGCATCAGCTTTTCTATCCCGGCAGATCCGAATCCCTTCCAGCCCATCGATGTGGATTTCTCCAGCATTACCATGTATTCCGCCAGTGGCTCTTCTTCTCTGGAGGCAAACAAAGGTAGTCTGGCAGGCATCGGTGCCGGTAAGCAGGTCGGTAATATGACCGGAATTAGCATTGATGCCTCCGGTAAGATTTACGGTAAATATGACAATGGCGACAGCAGACTGCTGGGCCAGATTGCGGTTGCAACCTTCTCCAACCCTGCCGGTTTGGAAGCAGTGGGAAATAGCATGTTTGCTGCAACGCAGAACTCCGGGGACTTTGACGGAATAGGACAGGATCCGACGCAGGGAGGCGGAAGCTTAAATACGGGTGTATTGGAAATGTCCAATGTGGACCTATCCCAGCAATTTACGGATATGATCACTACACAGAGAGGCTTCCAGGCTAACTCCAGAATCATAACAACATCGGATACCCTGTTAGAGGAATTAATTAATTTAAAGAGATAAGATAGGGCTGATGTATAAATAGTATTGCCATTGATCAAAAGCAGTTAAGCATTTGAATGTTGTATTCATTAGCGGAAGCTTTTGAAGCAGATATTCAAATCCGTCAGCTGGACAAACGTTTTTAATCTTGTACCAGAAGGATGGGTGGCAGCTGATACTGACACCCATCATTCTGTCTGATACAGAACTTTCAGCATAAGATATCGGGGACTATGCGATATAAGCTCCTCCGGGCAGGATGCACATTTACATAGCGATTTATTGCTTCAGATGCGTTAATGAGATACGCATAGATTGGAGAGAAGTATGATAGAGGTTACGAGGCTGAATGGAAAGAAGCTGACTCTCAATGCCGAACTGATTGAGAGAGTGGAGGAGTCACCGGATACGGTGGTAACTTTAACAACAGGGAACAA
Source organism: Bacillota bacterium (assembly GCA_023409835.1). GTDB lineage: Bacteria > Bacillota > Clostridia > Lachnospirales > Lachnospiraceae > Mobilitalea. The sequence goes on along the minus strand of JAEYQV010000131.1, from coordinate 20,009 downwards.
ATTAATTGTAAAAGAAAGTAGACAAGAGATAAGAAATCTTGTAATATTATACAAAAAAGAAGTATTAAGCAGAGAAATTTAGGAGCATTAAGATAAAATAACAAGGATGGAAGGTGGCAGATGTGGATTTAGCGTCCCTTTTGGGAGTGGTATTATGTCTGGTAGTTGTTATATACGGTATATTGGTGGGACAGCCAAGTTTAGCTGTATTATTGAATTTTTATAATTTACCATCAATTTTTGTTACATTTGGAGGAGCGCTATGCAGTGTACTAATCATGTCACCGAGCTTGAAAGGATATATTGGCAGCTTAAAGAGCTTTCTCCTGATTATGAAGGTACAGCCTGCGAATGAAGAAGAAACAATCAAATCCATAATCGGACTGTCCAATGTGGCGAGAAAAGAAGGTTTACTGGCCTTGGAAGAAGCTGCAAACAGCATTGAGGATGAATTTCTTAAGAAGGGCGTGCTTCTGATCGTAGATGGTACGGACCCGGAGCTGGTACGCAGTATTCTGGAGACAGAGCTGAATTGTATTGAGGATCGACATTCCGGCATTATCGGCTTCTGGGATTCTCTTGCGGCGATGGGACCTGCCTGGGGAATGATCGGGACCCTGGTCGGTCTGATTAACATGCTGCAGAAAATGGATGATCCGAAATCCATCGGACCCAATATGTCCGTAGCCCTGATTACTACCTTCTATGGTGCCATGTTGGCTAACTGGATCTGTATTCCTGTTTCAACGAAGCTAAAAGCGAAGAATTCAAATGAAATTATGATTAAGGAGCTCATGGTAGAAGGCCTTCTCTCTATTCAGGCCGGAGAAAATCCCAGAGTTATAGAAGAAAAATTAAAATCCTTCCTGTCACCGGCACGTAGAGAGGCGATGAAGGAAGAAGGCGGTGAAAAGGTTGGCTAGAAAGAAAAGGGAAGCTTCCTCCGGAGGTGGTAATGCTCCTTGGCTGAACACCTTTGCCGATCTGATGAATTTATTACTCTGCTTTTTCGTAATGCTTTTTGCAATGTCCGATGTAGATGGGGAAAAGTTTGAGAATATCTCAATTTCCTTTGCGAATACCTATAGTATCTTTGACGGAGGAGGCTCGGCCATCGGTCAGGGCCAATTAATATCCTCCGGTATGACCCAGCTGAATAATCTGGATAATTATTTCTCCAATATGGGTGAGAAGACGGAGGAGACCGGTGACAATACACAGTCTAAGGACAATTCTACCGATGGAGATAAGAAAAGCGGCGGGGTGAGTGAGACTGAGGTTGAGGAAGCGAAGGCGAAGCTGGCCCAGGAAATGCAGAATCTCTCGGAAGATATGTACGATCAGGTTTCTGACCTGACGGATAAATATAATCTCGGAGATTACGTAGAGCTAAGCATTGATCCGGAATTCCAGTTTGTTCAGCTGACTATGAAGGGGTCCATACTTTTTGCTTCCGGAAAGGCAGATATAGTCGAAGAGGCAAAGCCGATTCTATCAAGGCTCGGTGATATCCTTCGTAAATTTGAAGGCTATACGGTTGAAATTATCGGACATACGGACAATGTTCCAATGACCAGCGATACGTTTAAGGATAACAACTGGCTTTCCTCGGCCAGAGCACTGAATGCTGCTGAGTATCTGATTAGTAACAATAAGCTTAATCCAGCCAAGGTGAAATATTCCGGCAGAGGAGAGTATGAGCCGATTGCCAGCAATGATACTGAGGAAGGAAAAGCAAAAAACAGAAGAATTGAAATCAGAATATATAATGAACTCAGTAACAGATAAAGACAAGGGGGAAATACATTCCGTATGAAGAAAAATATATTAACCGTAATTATCATGGCTATGGCACTGATTAATATCATTCTGTCGGCAATTATTATCTTTGTAGTTGTTCCGACCTCCAATAAGACGAATCGTCTGGTCTCAAAGGTGGCGCAGATTATTGATTTGGAGCTGGAGAATCCGGATGCGAAGGAGGATGAACTCGCGGTTTCAGATATCGAGACCTATGAGATACCGGATAAGTTAACCATAAGACTGAAAAAAAGTGATGAGGCTAAGCATTATGCGATCGTATATGTGTCCCTGTCCGTTAATAAAAAACATGAACAGTATACGGAGCTTCAGCCTTTTATCCAACAGAACGAGAATGAAATCAAGGAAATTGTAACGGATGAATTCTCTCATTATACCATTGATGAAGTAGATAATAATAAAAACCAGATCAAAGAACGGGTACTCTCCAGAATTCAGGAGCTATTTAAGTCAGACTTTATTATCAATGTGTCCTTTGGAAATTTATTGTTGGATTAAGAATTATGGTGATTTTATTCGTAATTTATGTTATTATGGGAATAGAATGCTAGGAGGTATTGACAATGGGCGATGTCTTATCTCAAAATGAGATAGATAACCTGCTTGCGGCGATTAGTAGCGGTGAGCTGGATGCGGATGAGTTTAAGCAGACGAGTGAAAAGCAGATTAAAAATTATGACTTTGCCAGACCCTCCAAGTTCTCCAAGGAACATTTAAGGACATTAAATATTATATTTGAACATTATGCCAGGCTGTTATCAACAAACCTGCCTGCATATCTGCGAAAGAATGTCCAGGTGGAAGTAATCAATTCGGAGGCGGTTACCTATTCCGAATTTACGAATGCCCTGTCTAATCCGGTTTTGCTTGGTATCATTGATTTTTCGCCACTGGAAGGAAATATTATCCTGGAACTGGCAGATAACCTAGGTTATGCAATCGTAGACCGGATGCTGGGTGGAGGAGGCTATCCACTTGAGAAGGTACGAGATTTTTCAGAAATCGAATTATCGATCATTGAACGTATCTTTACAGTGTGTACCAACCTTCTGCAGGAGCCTTGGGCGAATGTTATACAGCTTCAGCCAAGGCTGATGAGAATCGAGACAAACTCCCAGTTTGCTCAGATTATTTCGCCGAGTGAGATGATTTCCATTGTTACGATGAAAATCAAGATCGGTAATATTGAGGGAATGATGAACATCTGTCTCCCTTACGTATGTTTGGAGAAGGTTATCGATAAATTAAATACAAAATATTGGTATTCAACCATGCAGATGAGTGACGATAAATCCTATCAGGATATTATTGAGATCGCTATTTCCAAAGCCAGGGTTCCTTTAAGAGCCGTATTGGGAAAGAGTACAATTTCTGTTAATGATTTCGTTAATATGCAGAAGGGGGACATCATCAAGCTGAATTCGAAGGTAGATGATGAACTGACCGTCTATGTCGGCAATATTAATAAATTCACCGCACTTCCCGGTGCTTCCTCAGGTGCCTATGCGGTTAAAATTTCATCAATCATAAGAGGAGAGGAGTAACAGGCTATGGATGGGATGCTATCTCAGGAAGAAATAAATGCGCTGCTTAACGGCATTAGTAATGATAGTACAGATTCAAACCAGAAGCTGTCTGATGCCGAGAAAGACGCCATCGGCGAGATATCCAATATCAGCATGGGAACTGCAGCGACTACACTGTTTTCCTTAGTAAATCAAAGAGTCAATATCACGACACCGGTAGTAGAATATGCTACCTGGAAGGATATTGTGAACAGCTATGACAAGCCCTGTGTTTTTATTCAGATATACTATGCGGATGGGCTTGATGGCAATAATATATTGATACTCCGGGAGAAGGACGTTAAGATCATTACGGACCTCATGATGGGCGGTGATGGAACTAACACTGACGGGGAGCTTTCTGAACTGCATTTAAGTGCAATCAGTGAGGCAATGAACCAGATGATGGGTTCCGCAGCAACCTCTATATCATCGATGCTGGAGAAGAGAGTTAATATCAGCCCACCGACAGCGACGATCGTAGAGCTATATGATCATATGAGCGGAGAGAACATTGCGGAATTCCTGAAGGGCTCCTTTGTTAGAGTATCCTTCCATATGGAAATCGGTAATCTGGTGGACAGCGTGCTGATGCAGTTATATCCCTTTGATTTTGCCAGGGATCTATATCAACAGTTTGTTATGGCGACCTCACTGGATACAGATGTTCCGACCTCACCGCCTGTTCAGGATCGAAGCCCCAGACCGGCACCACAGCCGGCGGCACAGCAACCGGCAGCACCACAGCCCGGTCCGATACAACAACCGATGGGCTACAATCCATATATGATGCCTCAGGGAATGCCTGCACCAATGCCATATATGATGCCACCGATGCAGGATGTGAATGTACAGCCGGCTCAATTCGCCCAGTTCCAACCGATGATGAGCGGTATGGTTCAACCGGAAAACATCGATTTACTGATGGATGTTCCCCTGGAAGTTACGGTAGAGCTTGGACGAACCAGCAAATCCATTAAAGAAATACTTGATTTTGCACCCGGAACTATTATAGAATTGAACCGTTTGGCAGGTGAACCCATTGATGTACTGGTTAACGGTAAATTTGTTGCAAAGGGTGAAGTGGTAGTCATGGAGGAAGCCTTCGGTATCCGTGTGACAGAGATAACGAAACAAACCAAAATCTAAAGTTAAAATCATATAGTTAAAACACAATAAGATAGGAGAATTAAAATGGCGAAGAATATTTTGATCTGTGATGATGCTGCATTTATGAGAATGATGATCAAGGATATCCTGACAAAGAATGGTTATAACATCGCAGGTGAAGCAGAGAATGGTTTAAAGGCAATTGACAAATATACGGAGACAAAACCGGATCTGGTTATGATGGATATAACCATGCCTGAGATGGATGGTATTCAGGCATTAAAGAAAATCAAATCGATAGACCCTACAGCGAATGTTATCATGTGTTCCGCAATGGGACAGCAGGCCATGGTTATTGAATCAATACAGTCAGGAGCGAAGGACTTTATCGTAAAGCCCTTCCAGGCTGACAGAGTTCTGGAAGCAGTTAAAAAGGCAGTCGGTTAAAGCGGGCTATCTTACATCCTATTAGGCTAATCCTGGGAGAGTTAAAATGAAGACATTGGTCTTATTGCAGAGTCCTATAGAAGAAGAGATTGTTAAGGGGTTGAATGAGGATACAACCAAGGTCACACCGGAGAAATTCTCTTCCTTTCAAAATATTGTTCAGCTGCTGGGCCTTGTTTTATTATTGGTTATCATTCTGTTTGCAGCTTATTATACCTCCAGATTTATCGGAAAAATGAAGCTGGGGCAGTTAAAAAACAGTAATTTTGATGTGATTGACTCCTACCGGATCAGTCAGGGTAAGCTATTGCAGATTGTTAAAATCGGTAAAAAGTACATAGTCATTTCTGTAGGTAAGGAAAACGTCAATTATATTACAGAGCTTCAGGAAGCGGATCTTGTATTCAAGGATACCGGTTCTGGCGGGAAAACCGCGCAGAGGCAGAGCTTCCGGCAGATTATCGATAACATGAAAGGTGTGAAGGATAATACGTCTTCACAGAGTGAAGAAGACACCTTCACAAAATGAGAAGACATCTAAAAAGAGTGAAGATGACACCTAAAAAGAGTGAAGATGACACCTTCACAAAATGAAGAAGAAACCTATGAAGAAGACACCTTTACAGTATAAAGTATATCTTCTTTACAAAGCGAATGAAGCATTCGCTGCGAAACAGTATCATGTCAGAAAGAGTGAAGGTTGGTATCCATGAATACATCTGATAGCAAACGTATCTGGAATAAGGCTTGGTTCATTGCATTGTTACTTGCCCTTTGTATCATGACCTTTCTTCCTTCAAAGCAGGTATCTGCGGCGAATGTTCAAGATACCACTACCGCAGAGGATGCGGGAAAATCGGGAAATAACGTACAGGGTGCTCTGGGACCTTTGGAATTTACTCTGAATACGGATGAGGATGGAGAAAGCCTGTCAGCAACCCTTCAAATGCTTCTGGTTCTGACTGTGATTACTTTAGCCCCGTCTATTTTAATTATGGTCACCTCGTTTACGAGGATTGTCATTGTATTACACTTTGTAAGATCGGCATTAGGTACGCAGACGACGCCTCCGAACCAGATACTCATCGGATTAGCGTTGTTTTTAACCTTTTTTATTATGTCGCCTGTCTTTACACAAATCAATACCAATGCAATACAGCCCCTTTCAAAGGGGGAAATCACCCAGGAAGAAGCGTTTAATGCAGGCTTAAAACCAATCCGAACCTTCATGATCGAACAAACGGAAATCAAAGATCTGAAGCTGTTCAGGGATATTGCTCAGCTTCCTGAGATACAGACAGTGGATGATATACCGATTACGGTTATTATCCCGTCCTTTATTATTAGTGAACTTAGAAAAGCGTTTATTATTGGTTTTCTGATTTACATACCATTTATTGTAATAGATATGGTTGTGGCATCCACCCTTATGTCCATGGGTATGATGATGCTGCCGCCAACCATGATTTCCATGCCATTTAAAATATTATTATTTATTATGGCTGACGGATGGAATTTAATTATCGGCGAACTGGTTAAGACCTTTTATTAGGGGGAGATGATGTCAAGTGAATGAGTTAGTTGTTATTGATATTGCAAGACAGGCACTCTTTCTTGTGTTGAAAGCCTCAGCCCCAATGCTGATTACCTCCCTGCTTGTGGGTCTGGTCGTCAGCATTTTACAAACTGTCACATCCATCCAGGAGCAAACCCTCACATTTGTTCCGAAGCTGTTAGCGATATTTCTGGTGCTCATGCTGGTCGGGAACTGGATCATATCCTCGATTACAAGCTTTACGATAGAGCTGTTCTCTAATTTCAGCTACTATATCAATGCGTTATGACATTTACATTAGATAATTTTGAATTCTTTTTTTTAATACTTGTGAGGATTTCAGGGTTTATCTATACGGCACCCTTCTTCTCGTTAAGAAATGTACCGAACCGAATTAAAATCGGTCTATCCATCTTTCTGGCAGCCATCCTGTATTATTCGGTGCCGGGAGAGATGCCGGTATATTCAACAGTGATTGGGTTTGCAATTCTTGTTGTCAAGGAAGCGATAGCCGGAGTCTTAATGGGATGGTTTGCGAATATCTCCTACCATATTCTGGCTTTTTCCGGCCAGATTATTGATATGGAGATCGGCTTCTCCATGGTAAATGAGTTGGATCCGACCACTCATATCCAGACAACAATAACCTCAAACCTCTATGGATACCTGATCATGCTTATGATGATCATTACAGATATCCATCATTACATATTGAGAGCCTTAATCGATTCCTTTCAGGTAATCGGACTCGGCAAAGCGGTTATCAGACCGAACATGTATGAGCTGATGGTAGACTTTATGATAAATTATTTTGTAATAGCCTTCCGTATCGTACTTCCGGTATTTGCGGCAATCCTGCTGGTGAATACGGTTCTTGCCATTCTGGCGAAGGTAGCTTCGCAGCTGAATATGTTTGTCATAGGTATGCAGCTAAAGCTTATTGTCGGACTGGCGGTAATGATGTTGATTATCGGAATGGTTCCGTCCGTAGCAGATTTTATATATAAGAATATGATGGAAATGCTTAAGGGAGCCATAAGATGGATGACATAAGGAATAAAACCTATTATCCTCTCCGCTATCAGCTTCAATTCTTCGGAGCGGCTGCAGAGAAGACAGAGGAGCCCACCGCAAAGAAGCTGAGCGATGCCAGAAAAGAAGGACAGGTAGCAAGAAGCAAGGAGCTGATTACTGCCACCGGGCTTACTGCGCTGTTCCTGATTCTGAAGATTTTTTTGGGCTATATCGGAAACAGCTTAATTCAGAGCTTCCAGAAAACCTATCAGAATATTGATAAGTTTTCGAGTGATTTTACCTTACCGACATCTCATGCATTGTTTCGAGATGCGCTTGCCACAGTTCTACGGATCTGTTTACCGGTATATATCGCCGCTATGGTAGTATCCTTCGTGGTGATATTATTTCAGGTTAAGTGGAAGCTATCCGGTAAGCCTATGAAACCAAAGTTCAGTAAGATCAATCCGGTTACCGGATTTAAGAAGATCTTTTCTAAAGATAAGGTCGTCGAGCTGATTATTGAAGTTCTTAAGATAGTTATCATATCGTATATTACCTACGATACCCTTAAGGGTGAATGGGCCACCCTGTTAAAGCTTTATGACATCTATCTGTTTCAGGCAATCCTGCTGATCGGTAAAATAGTAATTGATTTAGGATTAAAGATCAGTATCATCTTTCTGCTTATCGGCTTTGGTGACCTGTTCTACCAGAAAATTAAGTTTAAAAAGGACATGAGAATGTCCAAGCAGGAAGTAAAGGATGAATATAAACAGACGGAAGGGGATCCCCAGGTTAAGAGTAAAATCAGAGCGAAAATGAGGGAGGTCTCCCAACGGAGAATGATGCAGGCCTTACCACAGGCAGATGTAGTTATTACGAACCCGACTCATCTGGCCGCAGCCATTAAATATGATAAGGAAACCTCCGAAGCCCCGATACTGATAGCAAAAGGTGCTGACTATCTGGCTTATAAGATAAAGGAAGTAGCCAAGGAGAATAATATTGCCATCATTGAAAATAAGCCCCTTGCCAGAATGCTCTATTATAATGTGGAGCTCGGGGCAGAGATCCCTCCGGAGCTATATCAGATGACTGCGGAGGTCCTCGCGTATGTTTATGGGCTTAAGAATAAATAGTGATTTGTAATTGTTCATTTTCATGTTATTGGCATAGATTTTTAACTTGCCTTTCCCTCCTGTCGGGATGCTTTTTACAAGCCTCAGAACATATGGCAATGCTGTCCATTGGAACAGCATCGCCAATGAGTCTTGACGAAGCATAACCCCCTCGGTCGGCCGGCCTGCGCAAAAATCCATACCAATAACATGAAAATGGGATATACGATATCTCATTAATAACATAAGTAGCTAGTATTATGCCAATATAAAGAAATTGAAAAGAATTGATTTATATTTTCTTTGATGTTAAATTTTGCTAAGACTTTTATCCGTCGCATAAACAGGTAATAAAGCAAGAATATAATTAATGGAGGTTGTGTCCTCCGAAATAGACTTGAATAGGAGGACTTGGACGTGAAGAAGAATGATTTTGCGGTTGGATTGTATATCCTGGCAGCCATCGTGTTTTTGATTGTTCCGATGCCTTCCTTTCTTCTGGACATCTTTCTGGCATTGAATATAGCGATTGCTATGGTGGTTCTTTTTAATACCCTGTTCAGTAAGGAAGTCCTTAATATGTCGTCTTTTCCGACAATCTTATTGTTTACGACGATTTTCAGGATTTCATTGAATGTATCCAGTACAAAGCTGATATTATCTTCCGGTGAACCGGGTAATGTAATTAAAACCTTCGGCGATTTTGTCGGAGGAGGAGACCTGGTTATCGGCATTATCATATTTATTGTTTTAATCATGGTTCAGTTCATGGTTATCAATAAGGGCTCGGAGCGTGTGGCTGAGGTATCCGCACGATTCACCCTCGATGCCATGCCCGGTAAGCAGATGGCGATTGATGCCGACTTAAATACCGGGGCGATCAATGACGCCGAAGCCAGGAGAAGGCGAGAAAAGATTCAGGAAGAAGCAGCCTTCTTCGGTTCCATGGATGGTGCCACGAAATACGTTAAGGGAGATGCTGTAGTAGGATTAATTATCACAGTGATTAACCTTGCCGGCGGTACCATCATGGGTATGATGAAATTGGGCAAACCGGCAGGAGAAGCCTTCCAGCTGTTTGCTATACTGACCATCGGTGACGGTCTGGTAAGCCAGATTCCATCACTGATGATTTCCCTGGCAACCGGTATTCTGGTAACTAAGGTATCCAAGGAGGCCGACTTCGGAGATTTACTGGTCAGGCAGCTTTTTTCCATACCAAAGGTGCTTTACATGGTCGGTGGAAGCATGATATTCCTTGGAATTGTTACACCGCTGGATACTCTGGTCTTTTCCGCCTACGGCTTAATCTTTATCATCTCCGCCAGAGCCATCGCCGCTAAGCTTGAGGTTACGGCGATTGAAGATGAGGTATCCTCGGAAGAGGTTGCGGCGAATGAGATCAGGAAGCCGGAGAATGTGGTTAATCTGCTGCAGATTGATCCGATAGAGCTGGAATTCGGTTATGGTATCATACCTCTGGCTGATACGAATCAGGGCGGCGATCTTCTGGACCGTGTCGTACTGATCCGAAGACAGATTGCTCTGGAGCTTGGCTGTGTTGTTCCTATGATCCGATTAAGGGATAACATACAGCTGAACCCCAATCAATATATTATCAAAATCAAAGGAATCCAGGTCAGCGAGGGAGAAATTCTCTTTGACCACTATATGGCCATGAATCCGGGTTATGTAGAAGAAGAGATCACCGGTATTCCGACCTTTGAGCCCTCCTTCCATCTGCCTGCTATCTGGATCACGGAAGGACAGCGGGAGAGAGCAGAATCCCTCGGCTATACCGTGGTTGACCCTCCGTCGATTATTGCAACCCATCTGACCGAGGTGATCCGGAGCCATATCTTTGAGCTGCTTACGAGACAGGACGTTCAGAATCTGGTCAACAATATACAGGAGGCAAATCAAACACTTGTCTCCGAGCTGGTTCCGAAGCTGCTTAATATCGGTGAGATACAGAAGGTACTCCAGAATCTGCTCCGTGAGGGAATCTCTATTAGGGATCTGGTGACAATCTTTGAAACCCTGGCTGATTATGCGCCGACCACCAGAGACACGGATGTATTGACCGAATATGTCAGACAGAATCTGAAACGGGCAATCTCCAGAAAATACTTTCCTGCCGGCGAGCTAACCAGCGTTGTTACACTGGATCCCAAGGTAGAGCAGGAAATTATGGGGGCGGTGAAACAGACCGAACAGGGAGCATACCTTTCTCTGGATCCCTCTGTTACAAAGGAAATTATTGATTCCGTCCAGTCCGAGGTTCAGAAGCTGGAGGATATTGGGAAGAACCCGATTATTATTACCTCACCGATTGTACGTATGTACTTTAAGAGGCTGACACAGGACTATTTTAAGGATTTAATTGTTATATCATATAATGAGATAGATTCGAATGTGGAATTACAGAGTGTGGGGATGGTGACTGTATAAATGATTATTAAGAAGTTTCAAGCAAATACGGAAACAGAAGCAATCATGCTTGCCAAGGGGGAACTTGGTAAGGATGCTATTGTCATGAACATCAAAACCATATCACCGAAGGGGATTTATAAACTGTTCCGTAAACCTCTGGTAGAGATTACCGCAGCGGTGGACGATAATATTACCTATAAGAATGACAAGCCGAAGACGCCAGCACCGGCTCCGATTCCACCAAAGAAGCCGATGCTTTCGGATATCATCTACGATGATGATAGTTCCTACCCGGAGCTTAAAGCGAAAGCCGAAGAGCCAAAGGAACCTTCCGCAATTGAACAGAAGCTGAACAATCTGCAGAATCTACTCGAAAAGCAGATGATTGAAAAGGAAACCCAGACAAAGCAGGAGGAGAAGGCTGCTCTGGCAAATAAAAACCTTGCCTGCATCCAATTGATCTATAATCAGCTGGTTTCGAATGAGGTGGATGAGAAGTTTGCTAACCAGATCATAACGGAGATCGAAGGGACCCTGAAGAAGGATTCCTCCATGGATATCATCCTTGCCAGTGTATACCAGAAAATCATATTAAAGCTGGGACAGCCGAAGACCATAGAAATCGCGGGAAAACGTCCGAAGTTCATCTTTGTCATTGGTCCGACCGGTGTAGGGAAAACTACCACAATCGCCAAGATCGCATCGAAATTTAAGGTAGAGGAGAAGGCGAAGGTTGCATTCCTGACAGCAGATACCTACCGGATTGCCGCAGTCGAGCAGCTGCGTACCTATGCCAATATTCTTGGAATTCCCTTAAAGGTCATCTATTCAGCGGAAGAGGTGAAGCAGGCGAAGGAGGAATTTGCTGATTATGACATTGTTTTTGTGGACACCGCAGGACGCTCCCACAGGAACAAGGAACAAAGAGATGATATTGAGCTGCTGATCAATTCCATTCCCGAGGATGAACGGGAAACCTATCTTGTTCTCAGTGCTACGACCAAATACCGGGATTTGATTAAGATTACGGAAGCTTATTCCGAAATAGTGAATTATAGTCTGATTTTTACTAAGCTGGATGAAACTAGCTGTATCGGTAATCTGTTTAATATCCGTATGCTGACGGAAGCACCGTTATCCTATGCCACCTTTGGACAGAATGTACCGGACGATATCACCAGAATCGATGCTCAGAGCATCGCAAAGCAGCTATTAAGGGGCCAGGTATAAGATAGGCCTTGTCTTCGTTACAACAAAGCTGTCTGCTATGCAGACAGTGACTAGGAGAAAATGTCATTGAAGCGGTTGAAAAATTAATCGATTCAACCTGACATGGCAGAATGGAGATTATGTATGGATCAGGCAGAAAAACTCAGAAAAATGGTGCAGCAGCAACAGATCATTCCCAGAAGAATAGCCAGAGTCATTACGGTTACCAGCGGTAAGGGAGGGGTTGGAAAATCCAGTATATCTGTAAATCTGGCCATTGCACTAAGCAAACTCGGGAAAAGAGTTATCATACTGGATGCTGATTTCGGTCTTGCAAATATAGAAGTTATGCTGGGGATACGTCCGCAGTACAATCTTGCCGACTTGATGTTTCGAGGGAAGAGTCTGACGGATATCATCACCCAGGGACCTGAGAACATCGGCTTCATCTCCGGAGGCTCAGGCATTCAGGAGCTGACGAGCCTTACCAGGGACCAGATCGTTTATCTGATCCAGAAGCTGGTGGAGCTGGATGAAAGGGCAGATATCATCATCATTGATACAGGCGCGGGTATTGCGGATTCTGTTTTAGAGTTCGTAGCCGCCAGCTCCGAGGTATTATTAATAGCCACACCGGAGCCAACCTCCATTACGGATGCATATGCACTCTTAAAAACCCTGAACCGGAAGACGGCTTTTTCAGTCCAGGGGACTGTAATCAAGACCGTGGCTAACCGGATCGATACCTATGAGGAGGGGAAGGAGCTGTATGACAAATTAAGTCTGGTAGTGAATAAGTTCTTAAACCTGAAGCTGGAGTATCTTGGGGCTATCCCACAGGATGGTAATGTATCCCGGGCAGTCATGCGGCAGAAGCCGGCTATCCTGCTATATCCGAATTCACATTTTGCCAAAGCCATCGGCAGCTTTGCTAATACTATATGTGAATATGAACCGGATAGTGTTCCGGAAAAGAAGGGAATTGCACAGCTCTTTACTAATTTATTGAAATCCAGAATAAAAAAATAAAAGGCACAGAACGAAGAGACAACAGGTTGAATTTTAAGCAACAGACAGGAAATACGGGAGGAATTCTATGCTAAGCGATGTTATAACTGTCGGGGATAAGATTGATGTAAAGCCGCTGGACTTTAACGGGGGACTGATTAAGTCTTCTAAAACCTATGTAAGCCAGCTGCTGGATATTTATGATGAGAATACAATTAGCATCGCAATGCCCTACGGAAACGGTTTAGTACATATGCTGGAACAGGGAAAGAGCTACAGGCTTTATTTCTATTCATCTAAGGGACTTTATCAATGTGATTGTGTTATGTCGGCTATTTACCGGGAAAATAACACCTTGATTGCTTCGGTGAAGATTTCTACTGCCTTAGAGAAAATACAAAGAAGGCAGTACTATCGATTGGAATGTATTCATGAGATAGAATACCGTCCGATTACACAAGAGGAGTTACAGCTGGAGAATAGACTGGCTACGAATAAGTTCATAAATGCGGAAGAAAAGGCTGATCTTAGAAGACGGTTAAGCCAGCTGAATCAGATATGGCGGAAGGGCTCCATCACAGACCTCTCCGGAGGCGGTGCCCGTTTTAACTCGGATGAGCCCCTGAATAGAGGTGACAGAGTAAGAATTAAGCTTGACTTTATACGAGGGAATGAATTGAAAAGGCTGGTGATCGGTGCTGAAATTATAATCTCCGGTAAAATGGAAAATCGTAATGGTAAGTATGAACACAGAGCCGAATTCTACGACATTGGGAAAACGGACAGGGAAGACCTGATTAAGTATATATTCGAACAGGACCGTCGAAGAAGAAGAAATGATAAGTAGTAAGCTTATCCTTGAAATATTACTATCAAAATTAGAGAGGCAAGATCGAAATGAAGAAAAAAGTTTTAGTTATAGATGACTCTGCACTTATGAGAAGGGTTCTCTCTGATATAATAGAAAGTGACGGAAGGTTTGAGGTGTATGGTATTGCCGGTAACGGACTCGATGCCTTGAACATTTTACAAAGCAAAGCAAAGGAAATCGATGCGGTTCTGCTCGACATCAATATGCCGAGAATGAACGGTTTGGAACTTCTGGATGAGCTGAAGAAGAGGGAAATCAAAGCTACTGTAATCATTGTCAGTACAATAGCCAAGAAGGATGCGAAGGAAACCATTCTCGCTCTTGAGCTTGGGGCATTTGACTTCGTAACCAAACCGGAAAGCTTTGAAGAAGTGAAAAACAATAAGTTTTCCTACCGAATCCTGGAGGCTCTTGCGTATGCAACAAAATTAAAGGATAGATCAAAGTCAGTACTAACGGAGCAGGAGAGAAGGACGGAGAAGGAAACGGACAAGCCGGCCATAGCTTCTCACAGAAGAAGAATGATATCCTCCGAACAGGATGCAGGTAAACTGGTAGCCATCGCCTGTTCTACCGGAGGACCCAAAGCACTTCATTCCGTAATACCTAATCTACCGGAGAATCTGGATGCCAGTATATTAATTGTCCAGCATATGCCGGAGGGCTTTACCAAGTCCCTGGCGGATCGTCTCAATGATCTCAGTAAGATTCGGGTAAAAGAAGCTGAGGATGGTGAAATCCTGAAAAGAGGGACGGCTTATCTGGCGAAGGGCGGTCACCATATGAAGGTTGTTCGCATGGCAGACGGTCAATATCAGCTAACGGTAGTAAAGGAGGCACCACGGCACGGACTCCTGCCTTGTGCTGATATTATGTATGAGTCTCTGATGAATTCAGATTTTAGTCAGATCACCTGTGTTATCCTTACCGGAATGGGTGGAGATGGAACGCAGGGAATTACAAGCTTAAGTAACACGAATAATATTTATGTGATAGCGCAGAACGAAGAGACCAGCATTGTTTACGGAATGCCAAAGGTGATAGCAGAATCGGGTCTTGTGAATGAGGTAGTAGCTCTGAATAAGGTTTCTGATGCAATCATAAAGAATGTGGGGTGCAAATAATGGATGTAAGTCAATATCTGGAAATATTTATCGAAGAAACTAAGGAACATCTGCAGAGCTTGAATGAGCATCTACTGGTTCTTGAGAAAGAGCCGGAGAACGAGGGAACTATCAATGAGATCTTCCGAGCTGCCCATTCCCTAAAGGGAATGTCCGGTACGATGGGTTATAAGAGGATGCAGCGCCTTACTCATGATATGGAGAACGTATTCTCCGAGATTCGTAATGGTAAGATGAAGGTTAACTCAGATCTTGTGGATGTGCTGTTTAAGGGTCTGGATGCACTGGAAACCTATTTAAGCAATATTCAGACAGACGCAAATGAAGGTACGGAGGACTATGAGGATATCATAACGAGACTGAATGAGATCCTGAATAGCGGACTTGGAAAGAGTGCCCCTGCACCTACGGCACCGAAGGAAAGCAATGAGGCAGCAACAGCCGTGGTACAGGCTGAGAATGATAAAATGAAATTTAAGAGCCTGAAGCTGGAGGAGCATGAAAAGAAAGCAATAACAAAGGCAGGACAGCTCGGGCTTAATGTGATCGGCCTGACCGTGTACATACAGGAATACTGTGTATTAAAGGGAGCACGAGCCTTTATGGTTAACCGTACTCTGGAGGAATTCGGAGAGATTATTAAGCTTAGTCCGAGTGCTCAGGATCTTGAAGATGAGAAGTATGATTTTGATTATTCTGCTTTTATCATCACAAAGGAAAGCCCTGAAAAATTAGCAAAGATAGCATCAAATGTATCAGAGGTCAAGGAAGTGGTAGCCGATATTGTCAATCTGACAGAGGAGGATCTTGCCACATATTCGGCTGCGCTGAAGCAGGAAGAGATAATCCAGACTCAACCGAAGGTTGTTAAGGATACGAATTCTCTTAAGGCAGGAAATGCGCCTGCTGCTAAACAAGCTGCGAAGCCGGTTGCAAACCGTTCCGTCCGTGTCGATATTGATAAATTGGATGTTCTGATGAATCTGGTAAGTGAGCTGATTATTGCGAAAAACAGTCTGGTCTCCATCAGCAGTACCTCCAAGCTTCAGATGGATAACGGCTTTGGTGAGCAGATGGAATACCTGGAGAGGGTAACGACCAATCTTCATGAATCCGTTATGAAGGTCAGAATGGTTCCGATTGAGAGTGTTCTGAACCGTTTCCCGAGAATGATACGTGATTTATCCAAGAGCTTAAATAAAAATATGGAATTATATATGACCGGTGAAGAGACAGAGCTTGACCGTACGGTTATTGACGAGATCGGGGATCCGTTGATGCATCTGCTTCGTAATGCAGCTGACCATGGTCTGGAAACAAACGAAGAGAGACAGAAGCGGGGCAAAAATCCCTCGGGATCAATCTTCCTGGATGCCTATCAGGATGGTAATAATGTCGTGATTGAAGTAAGGGATGACGGCAACGGAATTAATGTTGAGAAGGTGAAGAAGAAGGCAATTGATCGAGGTGTTATTACAGAAGACCAGGCAAGCAGGATGGCGGATAAGGACATCATCGATATCTTATTCCAGCCAGGCTTCTCCACCTCGGAGAAGGTATCCGATGTGTCAGGCAGAGGTGTCGGTCTGGACGTGGTGAAAACTAAGATTGAAGCTTTAGGCGGCGAGATCGAAGCTAAGACAAAGCTTGGAGAAGGCTCCAACTTCATTATAAGACTTCCGTTGACCCTGGCAATTATTCAGACCCTGATGGTAATTATCGGTGGTGAGAAATATGCACTTCCTCTTGGTAATATTCAGACGGTTGAGAATATCCCCAGTAAGGAGATTAAGGCAATCCAGGGCAAGGAGGTAATTAACCTGAGAGGCACTGTAATTCCTATTGTGAGATTGAAGAATATTCTTGAATGTGAGAAGAGTGAGATAGAACCGGACAGCCTTCTGGTGGTTATTGTAAAGAAGGGTGAACGATTGGCCGGTATGGTCGTCGATGAACTGATGGGACAGCAGGAAAGCGTAATCAGGTCCATCGGAAAGTATATTAAGAACCACAAAATCATCAGCGGTGCAACCATTCTAGGTAACGGAGAAGTTTCCCTGATCCTGGATGTTAATTCCCTTGTATAAACGGATAAGGTATCGTTGCGCCGGTGACGGCTTCACAGTACGAAGCATCAATGTCTTGTTTGAAATTCACTCTGCAAATATTATGCCGGCGGAGTAGGAGAAGGTTTTAAGCTTACTCTGCAGGTTAAATAGAAAGGCATGGTAATATTATGGAAGCAGCAAATTCAAAGCAATATATCATAATCAATCTGGATCAGGAGCAGTACGGTATTGAAATAAAATACATAGACAGTATCATTGTAATGCAGAGCATTACCAGGGTTCCGAAAGCACAGCCCTATTTTATGGGTGTCATTAATCTAAGGGGCGAAGTGATTCCTGTGATGAGCCTTCGCCGCAGATTCGGACTGGCTAAGGATGAGTTCACCTCCGTATCACGAATTATAATTGTAAAGCCTGAACCGCAGGCTGCTCCGGTCGGAATCATTGTGGATGAGGTGAAGGAAGTCATTACTATAGAGAATTCTGCCGTAGAAATGATGAATTATGATGAATATGATGATAAAGCGAATTACAGCATCGGTGTCGGCAAATATGAAAATGAGCTAATTAATCTGCTAAATATTCCGGGTATTGTTATGGAAAAGGAAGCGGCTAACCAGTAGAATTGACTAGGGAGGTGTTTGTGAGTGTCCAAGCTGGACTTAAACCAAATCGATAATATGCAGTATGATGTGTTAAGAGAAATAGGAAATATCGGGGCAGGGAATGCTACTACGGCACTCTCACAGATGCTGAATTCTAAAATTGATATGAAGGTTCCCAATGTTGAGCTCTTGGAATTCAAGGAACTCTCCGACATTGTTGGCGGTGCGGAAAATATCGTCGTAGGGATATTATTTACTCTAAGCGGTAATATTGATGGTATGATGATGTTCATGCTGGAGAAAAAAGCCTCCAGACATCTTGTGAATATACTGATGGGAAAGCCTGACGATGATCAGGAGGAAGAGTTTAGTGAGATGGAATTATCGGCCATGAGCGAGATTGGCAACATTATATCCGGTGCATATCTATCATCGCTGTCCTCCCTGACCAACCTCATGATTGTATCAAGTATCCCATATCTGGCTATTGATATGGCAGGAGCTATCTTAAGTGTTCCGGCGATTGAATTTGGTAAAATCGGAGATAAAGCGCTGTTAATCGAGACGGAATTCGGAGACGAGCTTCGGGATGTAAATGGTTACTTTATTCTGATACCTACCATTAACTCTTACGGAGCAATATTGTCATCACTGGGCTTATAGGCTGTATAGAAGCTGCTCATTTGTCTTATAGAGGCAACCGGATTGTCTGCCCTTGGCAGCCAACCGCTAACAAAATCCGCCGCCAAGGCACGGACATTAGGGTGAATAAATGAACAAAATGATAAAGGTCGGAATGGCAGACATGAATGTATGTGTTGCTCCGGACGTAATAACAACTTTGGGCTTAGGATCGTGTGTGGGAATAGCAATCTACGATCCCGGTACAAAGATTGCGGGACTGGTACATATTATGCTGCCTGACAGTACAAAGATACTGAATAATGAGAATAAGGCTAAGTTTGCCGATACCGGAATAGATCATCTGATCTATCTGATGGTTAAGCTGGGAGCGAACAGGAAGGCTCTGATCGCTAAGATCGCCGGTGGAGCTCAGATGTTCGCATTTAGCAACAACACGGAAATGATGCGAATCGGTGAACGCAATGTGGAGGCTACCAAGCAAAAGCTTGGTCAGTTGGGAATCCGTATTTTAGCGGAAGATACGGGATCGAACTACGGTCGGACCATAGAATTTTACCCTGAAACCGGAGAGCTGTTGATCAAGTCAGTAGGGAAAGAACGGAAGATCATATAAACTACACTTTCCTTGACTAACAGGATAGGTGCTGGATTTCAGCAGTTTGGGGGAACATTATGAAGGAGAAGTATATTCCGGCACTGATCATGTTGATTGCAGGAGCAGTGACCAGTATTTTAGACATTATTAACAAGGTAGAGTTATTGTCAAGCTTAAAACGTCTTCTTTTCGTGCTGATACTATTCTATATCATTGGACTCATTGTAAAAGCAATCCTTAAGAAAGCAACGATGCCAAGAGCAAAAAGGGGAGAAAATGAGGAACAGAACGGGGAGGAAGCACCCGTGGATGATAAAGCAGAAACCAATGAAAACGAAGCATAAGTATGACCTTGCAAGTGGGTTGCACCCTTTTACATTTTATTTCAAGCTTTACACTTTAACCTGTCCGAATTAAGATTAATTTCAGGAGGCAGTATGAACGCAGAAAACAGACAGAAGCTCTGGGAAGAGTATTCCAGGAAGAGAACTTCTGAACTTCAGGAAAAAATCATAATTGAATATGCAGGTTTAGTTAAATTGGTTGCCGGGCGACTAAGCATGTATCTGGGATATAACGTCGAATATGATGATTTGGTCGGCTACGGAACCTTTGGCTTAATTGACGCAATTGATAAATTTGACTATAATAAAGGTTTTAAATTTGAAACCTATGCCTCACTAAGAATCCGCGGAGCGATTCTGGATCAGATCCGAAAGATGGACTGGATTCCGAGAAGTATCAGACAAAAACAGAGAAAGATAGATATGGCTTACCAAAGCCTTGAGATAAAATACGGCAGAAGTGTGAATGACGA
>JAEYQV010000111.1 GCA_023409835.1 Bacillota bacterium | reverse complement strand
TAAGCGGATAACGGGAATCGAACCCGCGTCGCAAGCTTGGGAAGCTCGTGTTCTACCATTGAACCATATCCGCATAGTTCTATTTTATAGATTTCTTAGAAAAAGTCAATATAAAGTGTGCGACATGGATTAATTTTTATTGAATTGGAAATATTAATAAAGAGTATTTAACCACTTTAGTCGTCCGGATGGAATGAAAATTATTATATTCCATTATATGACTGAGGTATAAATAGTTAGTTATCTGAGAAGAATATATTTTGAGGTGATGACAGTGAAAAAGAACAAATTTACCGAATTTTTCAAAGGTAAAGGTTATTACGTGTTATTATTTGTCGGTGTTATAGCTATAGCTGCAGTAGCAATCATTGGATCAAATCTACCCTCGGAGTCTGATGACCAGGGAGAGAACTATGTTGATCTGAATGAACCGGGTAATAACATAGCGGCCGGGGACAATACGAATCTCCAAGCCGAGAATAACACTTCGTCGGGTGACGTTGCTAATAATGACAGCAGCGCTCAAGGCGATACAGCTGGTCAGGATGTGGCAAACAATGACAGCTTATTAGAAAATGATGTATTTGCACAGGAAGAAGAGGACGGAATCAATCTTACGGAAGGGCAGAATGTAGGGACTGAGACAGCAGAGGCAGATGTGCCGGCTGCAGTTGAGACTTCAGGTAAAACGGTTCAGGCAGATACTACCCCGGTTAAGGACAGCCTTAATTTCAAGATTGATGATGGACTTCTCTGGCCGGTACAGGGTAATGTAATCATGAATTACAGCATGGATCACACGATCTATCATGCAACACTAATGCAGTTTAAATGTAACCCGGCAATTATTATAGATGCTGAGGTGGGGACAGAGGTAAAGACAGCAGCGGACGGTATTGTAACCAGTATCGAGAAGAATGAAGAGACAGGACTTACTGTGACAACCGATATTGGAAATGGATTTTCTCTTGTTTATGGACAACTTTCCGAGGATTCTGATCTGGAGGTTGGGGACAGGCTGAGTGAAGGCGAAGTCATCGGAACCATCAGCGAGCCTTCAAGATATTATACCGTAGAAGGAAGCAATCTGTACTTCCAGGTATTGAAGGATGGAGAGACCGTCAATCCGATGTTATATCTTCGTTAACAGTTAATTATCATGAATGTGTATAGAAGAAAGGACATACAGGTGATAATCCCATATGCCCTTTCTTTATGTTTATCCTTAAGAAACAACTAATCCGGTATAATAAGACGGAAGATCCGGTTGCAGTAGTGACATTACCGCGCATCGCTTAGTCCAGAAGATAATTCTTCTCCCTCAATGCCTTCTCGATACGATCCAGAGTTTCCTCCGTCTCCGCTTCGATGGTATGGAGGTGGACACCTGCCGTCAGCTCCTTCAGTGGAACGATCTTCTTCTCATGTACCTTCTTAACGAAATCATAGACATCGTTACGATTTCGGATAATCAATGGAGTAGCAATCTCTCCGTATATCTCATGGACCACCAGAACGTCCAGTATTTTACCGCCGTTATCTACGATCGTACATAATTCATCCTCAATCTGCTCCGTCGTATGCTTTACCCGGTAGACTCTTTTCACCAGAGGATACTCCGACTGGTAGAGAAGATATCCCTTAGTTGTGGAGAGCAGATTAATATCCGAAGCCCGAAGCAGGGCAATGTCCTGGACGATCACCTGCCTACTGACACCCAGAAGCTTCGATAATTCGCCTCCGGATATTGGCTCCGTTCTGCTTTTTAAGATCTTGATTAAGTTTTCCCTGCGAATATTTCCTTCCATAGGTAGCCCCTCTTTATCAAGTACTTTCTGCTTTTCATTTATTCTCACTTCATATATAATGAAGGATGATATTATTAATAGTAAATGCGATGACTCAGGTATCCGTAAGTACTTCGGGTTTGCCGGTGCCAAAGCATGCATTTATACTTATTTTATAATGCAGAAGCGTATCGATGCGGTTTTAAAGAACCGCTGTGATATTATAGTCACACTTATGAATTATTATATACTTACGAGTGTAAATTCGCAATGTTTTCCTGCGGGAGATAACATAGAAAGAGGTTTATATGTTTCGTTTATGGGCAAAGATTTTTAAAGAAAACCGTATGGTGAAGGATATGGTAGTTTGCAACGACAGCGAGGAGTTAAGAAGGACTCAGAAAATATTTGCTGCGATGGATGAGATCTGCCATACCTTTGATCTGTCAAAGCCGATCTGGCTGGATAATACGATAGAGGATTTTAAGAAGCATGACAAGGCGAGGTTTTACCAGGATAATTTCATGGAACCGATTGATTTTGATTTTCTTGAGATTCACGTAATTGAGGAGGATTAAGGATGAGAAGGAGAAGCTTATTCGTATGCGGACTTCTCCTCTTATGCTGTATGACAGCCTGTGATAACAAAGACGGGATATCTGGAAGCTCTGAGGGTGAAGGGCAGACGGCCATGGCTTCTACGAAACAGCCTAAGATCACCACAGAGGAAGGCAAGC
>JAEYQV010000093.1 GCA_023409835.1 Bacillota bacterium | reverse complement strand
TTTTTTCGGGATTGGGTTCTGTAATGATCGGGCTCTGTATCGGAGAGCGTATCACTGTTCTTTGGAGTGTATTTGCTGTTCTTAGTGTCGGTCTTGTGGCATACGGCTTAAGCATATTCTTCTATGTGTATGCTCAACGTTTTCTCGGTGCGGCACGAACAAGTGCTTACTATGCAGTAGCACCTTTCTTAGGTACGCTGCTATCCCTCATCCTATTTCGGCAATTGCCTCCTTACTCATACTTTATAGCATTGGGTTTCATGATAATCGGCGCCTGGCTTTCCTCATAAGTTCAAGTTCTTTTTATAAAGCTTATAAAACTATAAGAAAACTGCCGACCAATATAAGGATGCCATACGCATGAGTGAATTCATCATATTTCACTTATACGTATGGCAAGGCTCATAATGTCTTGACGGTTTGTCTGATACTAACCTATTTGTTTTATTCGTTTGTTTTACTCGTTTGTTTTACTCGTTTATTTTAATAGTTTGTTTTATTAGTCTGTTTATTATTTTATTTATTAGTAAGTCATATCATATCGTTAATGAATTCGACTATAGCAGACTGATTAAGATATTCGTCAACCAGGTAGCATGTCTTTGTTCATCCTGTGAGGCATACAGGAAGGTCATCTTAATGTCAGGATCAATAGCTCGATGGGAGATATCCAGATAGAACTCATTTGCGGTTAATTCATCCCGGATTGCACTTTTCACACCCTCTTCAAAATCTGTTGGCTGTTCACCTGCCGGAACTCTCGGTAGTTCTCTTCCCATTCTTTTAAGAATTGTACTGAACCATTGAAAATGCTTTGCCTCATCCTCCTGAATGCTCTTTATTATCTGCATATCCTCAGCATTCGGAGCCATATTTGCTAACGTCTCATAAAAATAGTAGGCCTGAACTTCTCCAACGATTGCTTTTGCAATATCATCTGCTAACATCATATCCGAGCCATAGGTTCCACGGTTCATCCGCATCTGATCCATATTATCATCCATCATTTGCCTTTGATTCTGGTAGTTATAGTTCATAAATTCTACTCCTATAAAGTAATTGCACTTCATTATATTCATGTTTTCTGTGATATGCGCCTATCTAAGTGAATAACCTGCCCTTTCACGGTAATACTAGCTGTCATAAGAGACCGGAGTCTATAGCTTGCAAGGTGAAAGGACTGTCATTCATTTTGTCATAATAGACTTATAAGCATCGTTGCACAGTAAGCAAATCAAGAAGAAAGGTATGGTAATCCGTATGGATAAAAAAAGTTATAAGGAGTATGATTTTGCTGATGTATCGGAGGAGGACCTGAGGAATATAACTTCGCTGGAGAAAACCATAAGCACCAACACTCATGAGGATATTGTATTAATCGCTTATAAGCATAAGCATGCCGATAAACTACTCGGTATTTGAATAGTCGAGAATTCTCACTTACTATCCTAAAGCCGTCAACTAGAGGTAGCTGAAAACTCCTGATTCCTTGTGCTGCTCTTCAACACTAGCGGGATTTACAATGGATAAAAGCAATGAGAATACCAATCGGCCAGTGTGTCCGGCGAAGGCGGACCACACTGTACATGAAAAGATGCCCGCACAATCCTATGCGGGCATCCTGATACACTTGATTCTAAAACATTATTATTTAACGGACCGGCGCGGGCGAAATAGAGGTTATTGTCAGCTCTTTATAGGTCGAGGCTAGGACAAGCTGTCTCGATGTTGAATCCGTATAGCTTTTCGCTCGGACATATACCCTATCTCCTATTGCTGCACCCTTAATGACCGCAGGCTTCGCCGAGGTAAAGGAAATCCATTTGGCAGTCTTAATATTAAGGGTAGAGGTTCCGGATACCCTTGTATATTCATAAGCCTTCTTTTTGTTACTGTCCTGAACGGTCAGTGTTGAACCGGTAATGGTAATCGTATCCGGAACGGTCGGTTGCAGTGGTACGTCGATCACTCTAATATATGACGCCACTTTATCTGTTTTGGGTTTCGTCCTTAATTCTATCGTTCCGGCCGGAATCGGTGTATTTGCGTTTGCTGTCGGTGCTAATAAGTCCTTTAAATCAATCGTCTTAAGCTTCGTATCGGAAGGGTTAAAGTCTAACCATATCATACTGTCGCCAACCCGGTATTGAGGCTCACCCGGCTTTAGTCCGGATAGATACAGCTTGCCACCATCCAGCTTCACATTGGGCGCTGAGGGCTTCTTGGATACCTTCACAGATATTATTTTACCCGCTCGGTTTGTCGGCGTTGCCAATATCCGAAAATATAAGGTTACGCCATAGGTCTCAAATGGAGTGGTTATTAATGTCTTATCATTAGTGAGCAATTGCTTCCAGGATCCGTTTGCACCCTTTCTGTATTCCACCGGAAGCGTCGTTCCGCTCAGCATGATTCTGCCCTCTCCGTTTAAGACAGAATAGGTGGCTTTGAGACTGGAATCCTGCGCCGGAATTGTGAGCTTTGATGGTATGGGATCCTTATTCCCCTTAAAGTAAAGCAGAACTTCCTTCGCAGACAATAGTGTTGATATGTCCACAGTACCCGCAGGCTCTATCATTTCCCAGGACTTCATACCATCCTTGCTGATATAAAACTTCGTGCTGTTTCCGCTTCCCGGTGTAACTGTCACTGTCTCCTCAAGATAATTCGGTGTAACAACAACCTGATTTATCAGAGGCGTAACGACCGTGCTTGCTTTCGCTATGTTAAGACCTCCTGCTGCCTTAAAAGCGATGACAGCAAGCAAAAGTATGTTCTTTCCTATCCTTCTGACGGAAAGTCTATCTTTTTTCTTATTACATTCTGAATTATGTATCAATCGTCTTCCCTTCTTTCTGCCAAAAAACGAGTTAATGTATGAGTATCTGATATCCTAATTATATTCTTTTTAACAGAGATAGGCAATAGCTAAGTAAGAATCTACCTCTGTTGAGTCTTTCGTGACAATCCGGATATGAAAAAAGGTACCCTACAGCCCTCCGGCCGGTGATACCTTCTACTTGCTGCTTTATCTTATTAATTTCTCCGCTTCCAGCTCCGAAGCATGAGGAAAATTCTTCTGAAGCCTTGCCATAATCCTGCACTTCGCTTCGGCTGTGCCCATTCCATATGCAGAACGGACATACTCTTCTCCGAATCGTCTCTCGCTTAAGGCGTATTCCGCCACGGACCAGCCATATTCTTCATTTCTGCGGTTACGCCTCCTGTGGAAGCCATTAACTATAATATAGGTCTGCATCTGCAGGGCTGTTACAGTACCTTCAAAACCGGTCTCTCCCTCTTTACAGAAGCCGGCGTACTTCTTCAATTCATAGGAGGGCATGGATGCTGATAACTCCAGAAGGTCCATCAGCTTCTTATGCTTACGGCTTGCCAGTCCGTCCTCATACCTACTGTCAAAATCATACCCATCTCTACGGTATGCCGCAAAATAAGGGAACCACTCCCTGGAGATAAAACCGGCGCGGTTACAGAAAAACTTGCCATATGCAATTCTGCCTTCATTGGCTATGACCTCCCGCCATTCCCAGGGATCCTCCTCCGGAGTACCGGCCCACCAGCAATCAGCTGCCGTCATTTCCTCGACGGAGAAACCGCTAATATTATTCTTAAATAATGGTAGGAAGCCAAGCTCCTCAATCACCTCAGAGAGTTCGCTGCTCGTCTTGATTCGATTCGAATCCTCCCGGTCTAAGCCTTCCATTCTCCACTTGCCCTCAATCGTAACCATACTGTTTGTTCTCCTGATCCCCGCGTGAAACGCCTAATCTTACACTACCAACACTTTTTATAAATCCCGGAAGAATTCAAGAATGAAATTCCAAGTGTTAAATGCTTTTTTAACACTTTCGGATTATTATTCTTAGTATTCTTCCCGTGTGCGACGCTTTATCCCACGTGAGTGCCCTACCTCACATTAACATATACTATTAATCCCGGAAGAATTCAAGAATGAAATTCCAAGTGTTAAATGCTCTTCTTAACACTTTCGGATTATCATTCTTAGAATTCTTCCTGTGTGAGACGCTTTAACTCACACTGACTCCATGAAAATAACATTCATATACCTTCTGCTTTAACAGAAATATCTCCTCATACCCCTGAAACCAATCGACATCACCGTTTACAATACAATGATAGGAGTAATCCCCGTTCTGATATAGAAAGGGTCCTCGGAAAGGACAATCCTCCGGCACCAGGTAAAGCGCTTCTTTTAGAAAATCTCCGCTAAAACCTTCTCCCAGCACCCGTCCGCTGTAGTTCATTGCCCAGATCGGCTGGCCTAGCTTCCATACGGCTTCCTCACCGCTAAATCTCTCCCCGCCCAAATAGGTATCATAGTATGTATAATCCCCCTCCTGAAAGGTCAGGTCATGGGAATTCGGTCTGGAGGGACTGACCTCAGCACCATGGGCAGCGTAAGTGCTCTTCTTGGCACGGCAGAGGAAGCTCACCATATCCTTTGTAAGGGTATGCATGGTATTCCTCGGAAAAGCGCTGCAGTCATCCTCCTCTGACTTTAATAAGCTGTCGATGCTGATCATGAAATAATTGCTTAAGATGATCAGATTATCCACATCCGGATAGCTCTGACCTGCTTCCCATTTGGCAATCGCCTGCCTGGATACCCCAACGATTTCTGCCAGTTCCTCCTGAGATAAACCTTTGTTTTTTCGTATCGTTTGAATTTTATCCTGAAATTTCATTCTTTTATCACCTCAGAATAATCATAGCCCAGACAAAAGAATTCCTCTACCAACCCAAGCTGACAGTCTTGTAAACCATTGGTTGCATGCCATAGGATTAATTTAACTCGTCCAGTGTCTTATAATAAGCCGGGAGGAATTCTTCGAGGAAAATTTCTACCTCCTGCAGCTTCATGTTCATCAAATGTTCCCTTATGGATTTCTCAGCACTGATAAACTCCTTATTTCCCGCCTTACCCTCTTCTATACATTTAATTAAGGCAGACAGCTTATCTGCCGCCTTCACCAACTTCCAGAGAAAGGCATCCTCTTCCTTCGGAAGAAAGATCTCTTCGTAGCTGCCGCGGATGTCCTCCGGAAGCAGCTTCAGCAGTCTGTCTGCTGCAACCTGTTCGACTTCCTTAAAGGCTCCCTGAATATTCTTATTAAAATACTTGATCGGGGTTGGCATATCACCGGTGATGATCTCCGTAGCATCATGATATATCCCAATCAGAGCCGCCTTCTCCGCATTCAGCCGGTTTCCCAGCCGCTCGTTGCTTATAATTGCCAATGCATGTGCCAGAATACTGACCTCCAGAGAATGCTCACTGATATTCTCCTGCCTGGAATTGCGCATCAGAGCCCACCGTTCAATGAATTTCATCCTTGATATCATAGCAAAGAAATTACTCTCCATAGGTCCCTCCACTCGTAAACTCATCCTATTCATCCTGTAGCCGTTAGCTTTCATTCCATCATGTATTCTGTTGCTCCAGATATTTCTTCACATACATGCCGGTATAGGAATTCTCATTTGCTGCTATCTCTTCCGGTGTGCCCTGCGCAATGATGGTACCACCCTTATCGCCACCCTCGGGTCCGATATCAATGATATAGTCCGCCGTCTTGATAACATCCAGATTATGCTCAATAACAACCACAGTATTACCTGTCTCTGTGAATTTCTTCATAATGTCAATCAGCTTGTGAACATCGGCAAAATGGAGTCCTGTTGTCGGCTCATCGAGAATATAGATTGTCTTCCCGGTACTGCGCTTACTGAGCTCCGTAGCCAGCTTAATTCTCTGGGCCTCTCCACCTGATAAAGAGGTCGAAGGATGGCCAAGCCTTAGATAGGATAAGCCGACATCCTTCAGAGTCTCAATTTTTCTTCGGATGGAGGGTACATTCTCAAAGAAGCGGACTGCTTCTTCTACGGTCATATTCAAGACATCATAGATGCTTTTTCCTTTATAATGTACCTCCAGCGTCTCACGGTTATATCTCTTACCACCGCATACCTCACAGGGTACATAGATATCCGGCAGGAAATTCATCTCAATCTTTATAATGCCATCTCCGCTGCAGGCCTCACAGCGTCCGCCCTTAATATTGAAGCTGAAGCGTCCCTTCGAATAGCCTCTCATTTTCGCATCGGGAGTTGCTGCGAACAGGTCGCGGATCAGGTCAAATACTCCCGTATAGGTTGCCGGATTGGATCTCGGTGTTCTTCCGATCGGAGACTGGTCAATGTTGATTACCTTATCCAGCTGATCAATTCCGATCATCTTCTGGTGCTTCCCGGGGATTTCATGGGCGCGGTTCAGATCCCTCGCCAGCCTTTTATATAGAATCTCGGTTACCAGAGAGCTCTTACCGGATCCGGATACCCCGGTAATACAGGTCATGATTCCCAACGGAATGTCCACGTTTATATTCTTTAAATTATTCTCTGCCGCACCGATAATGGACAGATACCCGGTAGGCTTCCGTCTTTCCGTAGGGACAGGTATCTTAATTCTTCCGCTCAGATAAGCACCGGTTATGGATTCCTCCACCTTCATGATATCCCAAACAGTACCCTCCGCTACAATCTCTCCTCCGTGTTCTCCGGCTCCGGGCCCGATGTCGACGATATAGTCAGCTGCATACATCGTATCCTCATCATGCTCGACTACAATCAGGGTGTTTCCCAGATCCTTCAGGTCCTTCAAGGCTTTCAATAGCTTATCGTTATCCCGCTGATGCAGTCCGATACTCGGTTCATCCAGGATATAAGCTACACCAACCAAGCCTGATCCGATCTGGGTTGCCAGACGTATTCTCTGGGATTCACCGCCGGATAACGAACCGGCTGCTCTCGCAAGAGTCAGATAATCCAACCCGACACTAATCAGGAAATGAAGTCTTGCTTTGATTTCCTTTAAAATCATTTCACCGATCTTCTGCTGCATGGAGGTAAGCTGCAGCTTCTGCATAAAATCCACCAGGTCGCGGATGGAGTAATCTGTTAGCTCCGATATATTCTTATCTCCAACGGTTACAGCCAGGGATTCCTTCTTCAGTCTCTTACCGTTGCATTCCTTACAGGGAGTCGTCCTCATATAGCACTCATATTCCTGCTTCACGTTTTCAGAGCCGGTCTCCCGGTAACGTCTCTCCATGTTACGGATCAACCCTTCAAAGGCCACGTCATAGATACCCTCTCCGCGTTGCCCCCGATAATGCACCTTCACGGATTTCCCCTTCGTACCGTTAATAAACATATCCTTGATATCATCGGGAAGCTCCTGATACGGAGTTTTTAGATCGAATTTATATTCCTTAGCCAATGCCTCCATAATACATCTGGTATAGCTGCCCTTATCCACGATCGAAGCCCAGCCGGGAGCTGCTACTGCTCCGTCAATCAGGCTCTTCTCTGGGTATGGAATCAGAAGCTCTGCATCAAATTCCATCTTGATCCCGATCCCATGACATTCGGGACAGGCACCAAAGGGATTGTTGAAGGAGAACACCCTGGGTTCAATCTCCTCAATGCTGATACCGCAATCCGGACAGGCGAAGTTCTGGCTGAAGGTTAACAGCTCCCCGTCGATGATATCCACCTGTAGCAGACCCTCAGCAAGCTTTAATACATTCTCAATGGAATCGGTAAGTCTTTTCTCGATTCCTTCCTTAACTACCAGTCGGTCCACGATTATCTCTATATTATGCTTATTATTCTTCTCCAGCTTGATCTCTTCTGAAAGCTCATAGAGATTCCCATCTACCCGGACTCTGGCATAACCGCTCCTCTTTGCCTGCTCAAACAGCTTTGCATGCTCACCCTTACGTCCGCGGACCACCGGTGCAAGCAGCTGGATACGGGTTCCCTGAGGCAGGCTCATGATCTCGTCCACCATTTGATCTATCGACTGCCGCTTGATCTCCTTACCGCAGCTGGGGCAATGGGGCACACCAATCCTTGCATATAAAAGGCGGTAGTAATCATAAATCTCGGTCACAGTCCCCACCGTGGAACGGGGGTTACGGTTCGTAGATTTCTGATCAATCGAGATTGCCGGCGGCAATCCTTCAATGCTCTCAACATTCGGTTTCTCCATCTGTCCCAAGAATTGCCTTGCATACGAGGATAGAGATTCCATATACCGTCTCTGCCCCTCCGCATAGATTGTATCGAATGCCAGAGAGGATTTTCCCGAACCGCTGAGTCCCGTCAGGACTACAAACTGATCCCTGGGGATCTCCACATTAATGTTCTTCAGGTTATTCTCCCTCGCACCCCTAATTCTGATATAGTTTTTTCTATCTGACATAGCTCCACCTGTTCTGTATATATAGTCTTGAAATATCTATCGTTATTTGTTCCTGCGCTAAGCCATATTACAGCTCCAGCAGCTGCTTCTTCAGTTCAATCAGCTTATCCCTTAATTCTGCTGCCTTCTCAAAGTTAAGCTCAGCCGCAGCGGTATGCATCTGCTGGGTAATCTGTTTTACCAAAAGCTCCAGCTCCTGCTTCGACATGGACTCCACATCCTTCTCCATATCCTTCAGGTTCTGCTCTACCTTCTTCGAGATACTGATCAGATCTCGGACCTTCTTCTGGATGGAGGTCGGTGTAATGCCATGCACTTCATTGTATTCGCTTTGCAGCTTCCTTCTTCGGTTGGTCTCAGAGATTGCGTTCTTCATCGAATCTGTCATATGCTCTGCATACATGACAACCCTGCCGCCCGCGTTACGAGCTGCACGACCGATGGTCTGGATCAGGGAGGTTTCGGAACGAAGGAAGCCCTCCTTATCCGCATCCAGTATTGCCACAAGTCCAACCTCAGGGATATCAAGTCCTTCTCGAAGCAGATTAATACCGACCAGAACATCAAAGACATCCATTCGCATATCTCTTATGATCTCTATACGCTCTAAGGTATCAATATCCGAATGCAGGTACTTGACCCTGATTCCGACTTCTCTTAAATACACGGTCAGGTCCTCTGCCATCCTCTTCGTCAGAGTGGTTACCAGAACCTTATTCTTCTTCTCCAGCTCCCTGCGGATCTCACCCAAGAGATCATCGATCTGTCCTTCCACAGGCTTTACCGTAATCTCAGGATCAAGAAGACCTGTCGGGCGGATCACCTGCTCCGTTCTTAAGAGCTCATGCTCACTTTCATAAACCGATGGTGTCGCGGAGACAAACATAATCTGACTGATCTTGCTCTCAAACTCCTGAAAATTGAGAGGCCGGTTATCCAGGGCTGAGGGCAGACGGAAGCCGTAATCCACAAGGGTGGTCTTCCTCGATCGGTCACCTGCATACATTCCTCTGATCTGTGGAATCGTAATATGCGATTCATCCACTATAATCATGAAATCCTCCGGGAAATAGTCCATTAACGTATAGGGCGGGTTTCCCGGTTCTGTTCCGATCAGATGCCTGGAGTAATTCTCTACACCGGAGCAGAAACCGGTTTCCCGAAGCATCTCTATATCAAAATTCGTACGCTCGGATATTCTCTGCGCCTCCAGAAGCTTATCCTCGCTTTTAAAGTATCGGATACGCTCCTCAAGCTCTGTCTCTATATTCTCAATAGCCTTCTCCAGCTTGTCCGGTGCAACAACATAATGAGAGGCCGGAAAGATGACAAGGTGCTCCAGGCTGCTTTTCAATTCACCGGTCAGCACGTCGATCTCCAGGATACGTTCCACCTCATCACCGAAGAACTCAATCCGGACAGCCACATCGGAAGAGGAAGCCGGAAAGATCTCCACAACATCACCGCGAACACGGAAGGTTCCGCGTTTGAAATCCATATCATTTCTCGTATATTGTATATCAATTAATTTCCTTAAGATCTCGTCCCTGTCTCTTACCATACCCGGACGAAGAGACAACACCATATTATGATAGTCAACCGGACTACCCAGTCCATAGATACAGGATACGCTGGCAACCACAATCACATCATTACGCTCCGTCAGAGCTGCCGTAGCCGAATGCCTCAGCTTATCAATCTCCTCATTGATCGCAGAGTCCTTCTCGATATAGGTGTCCGTAGAGGGTACATAAGCTTCCGGCTGATAATAATCATAATAACTGACAAAATATTCGACTGCATTATCCGGAAAGAATTCTTTGAATTCCCCATAAAGCTGAGCTGCTAAAGTCTTGTTATGGGCAATAATCAGGGTAGGCTTCTGGATCTGTTGAATCACATTTGCCATCGTAAAGGTCTTACCGGAACCGGTTACACCAAGCAACGTCTGGCACTGATTTCCCCGTTGGAAGCCTTCTACCAGTGCTTTAATTGCCTCCGGCTGATCTCCGCTGGGTTGATAATCTGACTTTAGTTGAAACTCCATAACACACTTCCTTCCCTGTTCTTCATGCTTTCTATTAAGTCTGTCCAAATAATCGGTATTAAGACTACCGCCTTTTCTTCCTATTGAATGTCTGTAATTATATCATACGAAAAAAGGAAAAGCAATACAATTCTCGAATGTTTGTTCTTGTTTTCCGGTGTGTCACAACCAGGTCTTTAGCAGCATCTGAAACGATCTTCTTACGCCTGACGGTGGGCTTTTATTAATTAGACGAATTATAGATAAACCGGATTGTCTGCCTGTGAGCCAACCGCCAACAAGCTAAAATCATTTTACTTATTATGAAGTAAAAACTCCCGTAAGGAACAGCCGAGCTCTACATGGCTTCTGCTCCTTCCGGGAGTTGACACTCATAATAATGCTATATGTTAAATCAAATCAGGCTTCCTTAGTAGTTATTACAATTCAGTTGATAGTATCCCTGAGGATAACCGCAGACAGGACAAGGCTCCGGTGCACATTCCCCATAATACAGATTACCGCAATTTAAGCATATCCACAAAACATTACTATTCTTACAAAATACCGTACTGTTCATTATGTTGCTCGCCAGCTTACGAAACCGGGAATCATGATGTCTCTCAATCGCTGCTACCCCCTCAAATAATTCCGCAATCTCCGGGTATCCTTCCCTTCTGGCCTCCTGGGCAAAGCCAATGTACATCGTGGTCCACTCATAGTTCTCACCGGAAAAGGACTCCTTCAAATTCTCCGGTGTTGAAGGCAGCTCCCCTCCATTTAAGAGCCTCAGCCAGATTTCAGCATGCTCCCGTTCATTGCCCGAGGTTTCGTTGAAGATATTCCCTATCTGTTCGTAGCCATCCTCCTTCGCTTTCCTCCCATAGATTGCATATTTCGTACTTGCCTTTGTCTCTCCGTCGAATGCTGCCTGAAGGTTCTTATAGGTATTACTCTCACTGAAATCACTATTACAATCCATCCGGATAATCCTCCATATATATGCTCTTTCATAATATACTATGATATGACTCCGGTATTATGACGTAATATGAGAAATAATGATTAGGAAGGATAGGATATCCATTAGTCGATCATTACGGTATACACTGTATAGTCACCCATTCTCCAGGTTTGATAATAGCGAT
Organism: Bacillota bacterium; assembly: GCA_023409835.1. Classification (GTDB taxonomy): domain Bacteria; phylum Bacillota; class Clostridia; order Lachnospirales; family Lachnospiraceae; genus Mobilitalea. The sequence continues at coordinate 17,223 of JAEYQV010000093.1, read as the reverse complement.
AACTGATTTTCCTTTTACCGTCGACCGTTTGAAACAAAAAGTCGTATTTTTTGAGAAAGTTCATATCCGGCATCCCCTCCTCCGGATACAGGATCGTAATTGTTCTCTCCCCGCTGTTATACAGTTCGATAAATTTATCCTCATATTCCTCAATAGAACCGATGATATAATCTTTATAAATATAGTACCGGTACTCCACACTATCACAAGCAGGATATTTCTTTGTATTCCAGCTATGATCCGCTGCCATCACCTTATCCGTCACCAGAAAATACTTGTACTGCGCTTTCCCTTTCTGGTCCGGAAGCGGATCATCCCAGGTAACATCGATCTGATACCAATCTCCATCAAGCAGAACCATATTCCAGGCATGGCTTACTCCGGTCTTAAGATCCTTCCCTTCCACGAATTTGCAGTCAATCCCCAGCAGCTTCATGAACAGCTCGAAGGTCTCTGCATAGCCCTGGCATACCGCCTTGCCCTGAAACAGAACCCCTTCCGCGGTGAAGCTTTCCTTTGGAATTGTTCCGGCTTCCAGATTCTCTGCATCATAGGCAGTATTCAAAATGATATAATCATGGACCACCCTGACCTTTTCCACATCCTCCATATCGACTTTGATGATCTGCTTGATCACCTGCTTGGCATATTCCTCTGCGGTGAGGGAATCCTCCTTCCCTGGCGGAGTCAGCTCTGTCTGTGTTTCCGAAGCCCCCGATGGTATTGGTGCTGCAGCCGTCGGCTTCGGTAAGGGTGCAACGGTCGTTTCCGGAACAGGAGTTGCGGTTGGTTCCGGTACAGGAGTTACGGTTGGTTTTCGATTCGGCTTTGTTTCAGGCCTGACTGCCGGCTTTGGCTGCGAGGAAGCTTCCGCCTCCGGATTAGGAACTGCCTTCGGAGTCGCCGTTACTTCTGCCTTCCCGGAAGGCTCGGCTTCCGGTATCGTCGTCGGTTCTGCCTCAGGCGTCCGTGACTCTAAGCCGGTATGCTCCTTCGTTATCTCCGGGTTATGATCAGAACCGGAAGCCTCTGACGGAAGAGACTCCGTTGTTACAGTTGGTGACAATGTACAGGAGTAGAACACCGATAAACTAATACCAATCATCAGTATTGGCATTATCCTCCGGTAAATCCTTCCCATTATGCTTCTCTTTTGTCCCATACTTATTCCCCTTTTCTAAGCTTCTACCTCAGTCTTACTTTTTGTAAGAAAATGTATCTTCGTTATTTCGTTTTTAATCATTTCCATTGTTACTATCCAAGACTTTTCTGCATAGCTGGTAAAAGGATGTCTTAAACCTCTCATCCTCAGCATTTGTCCGCTTCTTTGCATTGCTGCCGACACGTTCCCCCGCCCGTCGCCTCTTCATTGCAATATGGCGTTCTATTAGCATCAGGTCAATATTATCCTCCGTATATATCTTACCATTCTGGTGAATCGCATATGCTCCCTTCCCTAACGCCATTGCAGCAACCCCGTAATCCTGTGTTACAACGATGTCACCACGGACCGCTTTGTTAATCAGGGCAAAATCTACGGCATCCGGAGCTTTACTTACGACAATAATCTTACTATAGTCGGAGGATAGGATATGGCTGGTATCAATAAACATAAATACCGGTATCCTAAACTCCTTCGCAATATTTTCGATAATTCCCTTTACCGGACAGGCATCCGCATCAACCAATATCTTCATCCCGTGCTCCCTTAACGTTTCATAATCAACATATTCTTAGCATAATGGATAGTCAATGAATCATACCATTCTATCACTATATAATGGCTCCAATCCGCTTTTATGCGTAGTAATTACAGTTCAATCCCATAAACCTCTGTATAGACCAGCTTGCCTTGAATACGTTCCGATTTCATCAGGTTGATTCGGGTAACCTCCATATCATGAGCCGGAACCTTCTCACGAAAGAGCTTCTCATCAAAGCCTTCCATGAATTTCCCTCTTCTGACCAATGTAAGATGGGGTTTATACTCCAGATCGTCAACCTCAAAGCCTGCCTCCTTAAGCTCTGTCACCAAAGCCCTCTGCAGCTTCCATAACGTCGGGTTCTTCTGTATTCCGATATAGCAGATGTCTCCTTCCCTCCGGTTGAATTTACCGAAGCCTGCAATCTCCAGTGTGAAGCTGCCGGGATCGGTCCTGCGAACTGCCTTCTGCATTGCTTCCTTTACAAGCTCAAGACGGCTTGTTTCCCCGATGAAGTTCAAGGTAAGATGCAGATTCTCTTTTAGGGTAAAGCCTCCGCTCTTCAGTTGAAGCCTGAGCCTGTCAGCCACCTCCATAATATAGTCTTTCATCGTCTCATCTAAGGTTATGGCGATAAATAGCCTCATTCTACCACTCTCCGGTCTGTTATTTTATTCTCTTATTATACCACTTAGTTTATATCCTATCAGGAGTATATGTCCATTCAATCATAGTTATTTCCAATAAAAAGTATGTACTTTTCTCGTTCCATAGTCAATATATATAATTGTAAAATGGAACAGAAACCGCTATAATATAGGACAAGGAGAGGATTTATGAGTAAAAAGTCAGTTCAAATTATAACCCGTTTTTGCGTAATGATTCTGCTCGCGGTATTTGTATTATATATGAATCATTGGTCAGCCTCCAGAGAAGCTGACGATACCCTGGCTCCCGGAATGGAGAACGGTATCTTAGAGGTTCATTTTATTGATGTCGGGCAGGGTGATTCAATCTTAATTAAGTCAGAGACATCTGCGATGCTGATTGATGCAGGAGAAAACAATAAGGGAACAACGGTCTTAAACTATCTTAAGGAGCAGGATATCGATACGCTGGAGTATGTAGTAGGAACCCATCCTCACAGCGACCACATTGGAGGACTTGATTACGTAATCAACAATATGTCCGTGGATCAGATTATTATGCCGGATGTCGTACATACAACGAAGACCTATGAGGATGTTCTGGATGCGATCGATGCCAAGGGACTTAAGATTACCAAGCCCGAGGTCGGAGCCGAGTATCGTCTGGGGCCGGCTACCTTCACGATTATCGCTCCCAGCAGCACCGAATACCGGGAATTAAACAATTATAGCATAGGTATCAAGCTTACCTATAACAACTGCACCTTTCTTCTTGCCGGAGATGCAGAGAATCAATCGGAACAGGAAATGTTGAAAAGTGGTATTGACCTTTCCGCTGATGTACTGAAAATCTCCCATCACGGCTCAGAATACAGCTCCTGTGCTGCTTTTCTGGATGCAGTGAAACCGGAATATGCAGTGATCAGTGTTGGAAAGGATAATGATTATGGGCATCCCCATACAGCAACACTTCAAGCCCTGAAGGACAGAGGCATTAAGCTTTATCGTACAGACGAACAGTCTAATGTAGTATTTACCACCGATGGCAAAACCCTTTCAGTTAATTCTGAGCCCTCTGCTATCGATTAAGCATAGATTGACAGATCATCATCAGTAATTCAGACATCATTCCGGGAGGAGAGCAATATGAAGAAATTTATCATTGACCGTTTTGAAGGAAGCTATGCCTTATGTGAGGATGAAGGAAAGATTATGACAAAGGTACCCAAGTATAAGCTTCCTCTAGACTGTAAGGAGGGGGATTCTCTGATACAGGATTCCGATGGGATGTATTACATCGACAATAATGATACCAAGGCAAATGAAAGCCGTCTCCGGGAAAAGAAAAACCGGCTGTTTACTAAATAAGGCATTCGTTACCACAGACAAAGGAGAGTAAAATGCAGGAGCTTAGTTCTATTTATCCCATAAACAAAAAGGAATGCTATGAGCTGGTGCATGCCCAGCTGAAGGCACTCCTGGAGGGAGAAACCAATATAATACCTAATCTGGCGAATACCTCTGCCCTATTAAAGCAGGCTATGCAGGATATCAATTGGGTCGGCTTCTACCTGATGGAAAAGAGGGAGCTGTTACTCGGTCCCTTCCAGGGAAAGCCCGCCTGTATTCATATCCCCCTGGGGAAAGGAGTATGCGGTACGGCAGCCGCACAGAACGGGACGCTGCTGGTCCCTGATGTCTACGCTTTCCCCGGCCATATCGCCTGTGACAGTGCCTCAAGATCAGAGCTTGTTATTCCGATCCGGGCAAAGGGAGCGGTGATCGGAGTACTTGATATCGACAGTCCCCTTCCCGGTCGTTTTGATACGGAGGATCAATCCGGTCTGGAAGAAGTGGTCCGGCTCCTTGAAGCAGGCTGTGAATGGTAAATTGAATAACCGGATTGTCTGCCTGTGGCAGCCAAGCGCTAATAATAAGGGTGTAGCAGATATGTGATTCTCTGCTACACCCTTTTATCGTATCTTAACAGCTATATTCTTTTAGTTTACCTTAGTTCCGCAATTCGGACAGAACACTGTATCGGATGTTAATCCTGCTCCGCAACCGGGACAGAAGAGCTCTGCCGCAGCCGCCGTATACGGAGCTTCCACGATCTCATTCTTCGTTCCGCATGCCGGACAGAAGGTTGAATTATTCGGAATCTCAGCGCTACAGTTCACACAGGTACGAACTCCCTTAATGGCACAGATTTCTTCTCTGCATTTCTCAATCGCACCCTGAGCATTAATCACTTGCTGAAATAATTCCATGAATTCGGGAGCCGGGTTATTGCGGTAAGCCTCAAAATACATCTTACCAATCTGTAGTTGAAGCTCCTTGACCATATCTTCATAACCGTGCATCCTGGAATTTAATTTTGCCAATTCCGTCATATCCTTTGCTTTCTTTGCGACATCCTTACTTCCCGAGGAAATCTTGCTTCCGATCTTCTCAAATAACTCCATTCCTTAACCTCCTAAAGCATATTAATATATGAGTGACTGATCATAAAGATACCATTTTGAGCCTATCTTAATAACGGTTAATTCATCCTTACTCTTGTCATCATCCTCTGAACCCTTGATCTTCATCTCTACTTCAAGATTGTAAGCGGCCTTAATCTTGACCTTCTCATCGTAATAGCTTTCAATCTCATCCTCTAAATCATCGATGTCATCCTTATCGACCTTATCCTTGTCAGTAACCTTATAGGATATCTTAATCCTCTTGCCAAAGCTGTCTTCCAGATTCTCGGACATCATATCCATAAAGTCGTCCATATCACCGTAATTGTCCTCTAACTGATCTACTATGTAATCAGGAAAGGCTTTCATCATTGTCTTGCCATTTCCTTTCTCTAAGCCGTCACACACATATTTGATCGGCTTCTCATAAGCAGGAGTAGTAAAAATACCAACAAACTTAAACAGTAGGAACAGTACGATCACTGCAGCTACTCCTACCACAATCATGCCTATCTTCTTGTTATTATTCGGTTTACTGCTCTGCTGGCTGCTGCCATAGGTATTTGCTGAATAATCAGGCATGCCCTGGCTGTAATCCTGTTGCGCTGTTTCTCCTGCCTTTGCCCCGCACTTACTACAGAAAGCGGTGCCTTCCTTGATTTCTGTTCCACAATTACTACAAAATCCCATAGTTTCCCTCCAACGCTAAAGTTTATTAGTTTTATTATACAATATATGAGAAAAATGTCAACACAAGGTATCCTGAGCGCAATTCAATTCGGTAGCGATTTTCTCCATTAATTCTTCTATTCCGAGTCCTTCTCCATTGACTATAATATGAGCATATTTTTCATATAGAGGACAGCGTTCTTCATATAGAGACTTTAGATTCTGACCCCTTCTGAATACTACTCCTCTCTGGCGAATATTCCCCAGCCGGTTATTAATCGTAGAATAGCTTAGTTGAATATAGACTACTGTTCCGATGCTCCGCAAATGCTCCATGGCTTCAGAGCAATAGACAACACTTCCTCCGGTTGCTATAACGGTTCTATCCACTCTGATATCGCGATTAACCTGGTTTTCAATAACCAGATATCCCTCCAGCCCTTCCGCTTCTATAATGTCCTTCAGGAGCTTCCCTTCCTGCTCCTGGATTAAAAGATCCGAATCAATAAAGCTTCTTCCTGATACCTTGGCTAGAATTACTCCGACCGTACTTTTGCCTGCTCCGGGCATACCAATCAATATAATATTATCCATGGTCTGACCTCCTTTCCGGTTATGTGAATTGATTATAGCATCTTTCTTAAAGCTTTGAAAGTCCCACCACGTTAAGAGCAGAGCAATACACCACGTAAAAAGCATTTCAACATACCACATTAAGAGCAAATTATGTATAAAATATGGGACTGTAGCACAATAAACATGAAGATGCAGGAAGCCCCCTATACTTCCCATAATGCACTGTTTGAGAGACATATTGCTGATGTTGTGTGATCATAGGCGGACAATTTATTGTTCGAATATGATATACAACATCAAGATGTGTCTCTCAACCTAGTGTATAACACCTTGTTTCACAAGGTGTGGGGAAGCGTAGAGGGCTTCTTGCATCACTATAGCTTAGTACGACAACCTCATATACAATATATGCGGTGATAAGCCTCCGGTTACTTCTTAATCTCCTGCTTTCCGGTGATCTTACTTGTTTCATCCATTGTAAAGGTTGACTGGACCGTGGAGTCCTTAAAGTATACATTACCGTCTACCGTTGCATCCACCAGCATAAAATTCTCCGTATTTACATATAAATCACCCTTAAAGGTTCCATGCTGGATACTTGCCATCGGGCTGTTAATTGTGAGTTTGGGAGCCGTCAGAGTGAATCTGGAGGTAATATTACGGTTATCATCCTGTGTATACAGCGCCAGCTTTCGTTGGATGATATCCTTGCCTGCGTCATCCTTCTTACCGTTTTTAAACTCACCGTCCAGGGAAATCTCCTTGTCAATCTTTAAATCATTTAAAAGTGCAATGATCCAGGTCCCTTTATCGCTGATTGCATTCAGGAAAGCATCCTCTTTATTTACGATGGACGCAGACGTTACAGCATCCGTACTGCCTGTATTATTACCGGTAGGGGCATTGGTGGCTGTTGCAGGCGGTGTGGTTGCTGCAGGTGGTGTCGTTGCCGCAGGCGGAGTTGTTGCTGCAGCCTGGGTCGGTTCAGAGGTGGGACTGGTATTACCGGCATTGTTATTTTTTTTGCCGCAGCCTGTTAATACTGCTACTAACAGGACTAATGTCAGAATAATAGCTTTTACTTTCATTGAAAATCCTCCTTGTTTATGTGGAATATATTTACTCACACATTATTCCCATCATTATGGAAATTAATACACGTGAGGAATAAGTGGATTATTTTCAATGCTTACATTCAACTATTTATCTTCCTCAGGCAGGTAATTTGTAAAGCCGGAGCTGTATTTCATGCTACCGTCCTTAAATACCCACAGAGCATCGGTATCCTCAAGACTCTCAACCAGTTCAAGTCCCTGCTCATAAGGCATATTGAATACCGAGGTGGAAAGAGCATCTGCCAACCCGGAATCCTGGCATATGATAGATACCGAAGTAAAATATGCTGACGGCATCAGAGTATCCGGATCTATGATGTGATGGTATCTTTTCCCGTCTACCGTATAATATCTCTCGTAATCGCCGCTGGTAACCAGGGAACAATCCTTCAGCTTCAGAATATACAGATTGGTGTCCTCACTCTCAGTATCCGGGTTCTGTATTCCGACGTTCCAGGCCTCTCCCTCTGGCTTACTTCCAATCGCTCGGACATTACCTCCGACACTGAGCATCGCATTCTTATAACCCTTATTCATCATATCCCTTACTACCATCTCTGTTGCATAGCCCTTGGCGATAGCTCCAACATCAAGTAGCATTTCCGGATCCGCAAGATATACGGTTTTCGCAGTCTCATCAATAATCAGCTTAGTGATATCCGTATGCTCTGCCTTCTCGGTAAGAACCTCCATCGGAGGAAGCTTGGCATTCTCCGGGTCGTCTACACCAGCCTCGCGATACTCATGCCATACCCTTAGAACAGCACCATAGGCGATATTGATCTTACCCCCTGTCAGCTCATCGGCTTTCTTCGAAAATTCCAACAGATCAAGGATTTTCTGATCCACCTTAACAGGAGCAATTCCGGCATTGTCATTAATGGTCTTGATATTATTGACACCCTCGTAATCATTATATATATCGTAGAGCTGGTGATATACTTCCAGGTCATCATGTACATCCTGTGCAAATTGTGAAAATTCTTCCTTATCTCCTGCAAAACCAACTATTGTGGTAACCGTATCAAACAGCTCAAGAAAGGTTGCGTCATAACGCTTCAGTTCTTCCTTCCTGCTGCAGCCGGTCAGGCCGAATATGGTTATCGTCATTAGTAATAGGAAAGCTGTCCATCTTCTCTTCAAATCTCATACCTCATAACCGGGTTATACCTATCTAAGCATAAGAGGCTGTTGTAGCTATGTCCGGCCACAGAGGAAGCTTTCCTCTCCTGTGCCATCCATATATGTTACAACAGCCCCCATTATTGCTTATATTATTGAACCCTGAATTCTAAACTTACTGTGCGTTTGCAACAGCCTTGTCGATAACTGTAATGAAATCTGCAACATGAACTGTTACAGAGCTTGCTAAATCTGCATCGCTAGGTCTTCCTTCTGTCAAAGCAATACCATCTACTTCTGCAACAGTCTTTCCTGTTACATAGCTAGCGAATGCGTTAGCCTGCTCATACCACTCTTTGCCGATACCGGACTTACCCTTCATACCATAAGCATCCTTTAATTCCAGCTTTGTCTGAGGAGCAACGGTTAAATCGGAGGTAATAACACCGGTAGTATCAAAGTTTACATTACTCTGAGATGCATCAATTGCACAGCTTGTGATCTTGCCATCAGCATCGGTAGTAACTGCTGTATAGTAAGAATATGCCTGTGCGAGACCAGCTTTATCAGCTGTTGCATCGGCTGAACTTGCAATTGAAGTACTGATGCCGATACCAAGCTTATCTGAATCCTTAGCACCAAGGTCCTGTGCATTTGCAACAGCCTTCTCAATGCCAGCTACGAAATCAGAGATATGTACAGTAACAGAAGCTGCTAAATCAGCATCTGAAGGAACGCCTTCCTCATTAACAGCGATACCCTTTACTTCGTCAAGAGTCTTACCGATTACATAAGCTTCAAAAGCATCTGCCTGCTCATTCCACTCTTTGCCGATACCGGATCTTGCTTTCATGCCATAAGCATCCTTCAGTTCCTGCTTCGTCTGAACTGCTGTTGCTAAATCAGTTAAAATCTTACCTTCCTTAGAGAAGTTAACCTTAGTCTGAGCCACGTCGATGGAGCACTTTAAGATCTTGCCATCCTGGCCTACTAATACGCCAACTACTGTGGAATCTACTTCTGCAACGCCATCCTTCTCACCGGCATTTGCTGATTTTGCGATGGAATTGATTACTGCAAGACCTGTTTTTGCAGCTGCTGCTGTTGTAGCTGTATCCTCAGTTTTCTTATCATCGGTTGTTGCAGGTGCTGTTGTAGCTTCGGGTGCCTTCGTAGGATCTGCACCTTTATCTGTAGTGTCATCCTTTTTGCTGCAGGCTATTAACATGGTCATAACCAATGTTAAGCTAAGTAATAATGCAATTACTTTTTTCATAAATTTTCTCCTTTAATGATAGTGAAATAGTTTATCTTTATTACAATCCGGCAGGGTTAACCGGAAGAATAAACCTGATTGGGTTTGTAAATCGGCCACTGTTTTTTCCAAACTGTAGCCTAAAAAAATGCACTGATAAAAATCAGCAAAACCACTGATCCCATGATGATAATATAGTTCTTAATTGCCATCATAAAGGTGGTGGCCTTCTCCTGCTTCTGAAGGAAGCACTTGATATTTTTCTGTACCGGGATGATGCTTATTAAGGATAACAGGCATATCGGAGACAGAATTCTCATAATCACCATAATAATAACAGCTGCATAGCAGATATAATACAGTCCGGTAAACAGGGGAAGGGCTTTCCTGCCGATATAGTAAGGCAGGGTATGCCTTTTTACTGCAATATCCTTCTCCAGATCACAGATATTATTCGCCAGCATGATATTTGCTGTCGTACAAAACGGTATGACCGCAAGTAGCAGTAAGCCTAGCAGCGGAATCATCCGGAGCTCTAAGGAAATCGTCTCCATACTTAGGTTCAACGTCAGGAAGGTTCCGGTCGGCAGGTTGATATAAAGAATAATGAACGGTATCAACAGTCCGTAAAACAGTCCGGAAAGAACTTCACCGAGCGGCATCCTTGAGATCGGAACCGGTCCATAGGTATAAAATACACCGCATAAGAAGCATAAACCACCGGCCAGAAGAACTACCACATCCGTCCGATAAGCCAGGTGCAGACCCAGACCTGCACCGGTCAGGAATAAAGCATAGATGATAACCAGCGCTGTCCGCCTCTTAAATTGTAATGTCTGGTGATTATTCTTGGTATCTATATAATTGTTAATGGCCGTTGTAGTCAAATCAAACAGAAACATCGCAGCGAAGAATAGCAGGGTCAATCCCCATTTCACCTGGTTCTTTTGATAGACAAGATACGCCACCGACATCAGAAAAGCAAAGGTACTTGTTATCTTTGTCCTTATCTCAACATAATCTAAAAATCTTTTTAGCATCGCCATACCCATCCTTACGTTACTTAATGCTTAAAGCATTTGATTTACGTTACGCCAGACGGGAGGCTTTCTTCAGGATCAGGCTAAGCTTCTCCTTCTTATCGTCGGCAGCATCCAGCTGCTCAATCAGCTTGGCAGCCTTGTTATAGTATTTCTTTACAACCATACGGGTGAAGGGTAATCCTCCGGTTTTAGCAACCGCTTCGTTAATCTCCTGCCTTGTAACACCACTCTGCCCGGCCTTAGCTTTGAAATCTCCTAGTTCGGAGAGAGCATGGATCAGAGGTAGGGTAATAACCCCCTGCTCATAATCCGATTGCACCGGCTTCTCTGCCTCCGCACGGGTATTCTCAAAATCCATACAATCGTCAGTCAATTGAAAAATCATACCGATCTCAAAGCCCAGCTGTCGATAGAGATTAAGCTCCTTGCCCCTGATTCCCGAAGCAATAGCGCCTGCCAGGAAGGAAGCCTCAAATAGTGCGGCTGTCTTACCGGAAATAATCTTAAAATATTGATAAATCGATAAATTCAGGTTGTTATTATTAATATGCTGATTTAGTTCGCCGAGACACACCCTGCCTACATAATCATGAAGCTCAAGCTCTAAGTAGTCCTGCTTATTGCTGCAGGAGGCAGCCATGTTCAATGCAACACTTAAAAGGTAATCACCGCAGATCACCGCGGTGCGTCTACCGTATTTCTTCTGCAGGGTAATATTTCCTCTGCGTAGATCCGCATTATCAATAATATCGTCATGTACCAGGGAAGCCAGATGTACAAGCTCGATTGCCGCTGCCAGCTTGATTGCATTCGGATGAACCATACCCTCTTTATCCTCGGCAGCAGTAATTACGGAGATTGCCCGAATGAATTTACCCTGCGAAGCCAGCAGATGTCTGGTATATTCACGGATGATGATCGGTGATCTGGATAGGGTATGCTCCATTTCCGTTTTCACAAGCTCTAAGGCCTCATCGTACTTTATTCCATTGTTGTCATCCATCTTATTCATAGAATTAGTCATTATAAATATACAACTTTCTTACAAACGGTAATTTCTTCCACCAACTCTTCAGGCCGGGCATTACATAATAGTCAAGACCAAAGGTTCTGCCTGCACCAATCAGCACAGCGATTCCGGCAAAAATCATCCAGAAGGTACCGAGATACAGACCGGTTGTACAAACAAACATAAACTGTAAAATCAGTGAAAAGGCAGCCGCAGGCGTTGTAAACAGTCCACCAATAAGAGCAAGACCGATTGCAATCTCTGCGATAACGATGAACACCTGCATAAACATCTGTACACCGTTATAAGGTAAAATTAATTTATCAACAAACCAATTCATTAACGGTACATCCAGCTTAAAGGCATAATCACTGATTGCCGAATGAGCCAGCTCCTTACCGGATACGAAAATAGTCCTAAATAATCCCAGGAAATTGAAGTTAAGTATTACAGTACCGACAGAACCGGCACCGCTTGCTCCGGCAGTTGCTGCACCACCCACTGCATCAGCTGCGCCGGTAGCTCCGGAAACTGCGTCAGCGGCAACGGTAATCACCTTAGCTGCCGCATGGGAAACCATGGAAACAGCCTTAACTGCAGTTTCTGCAGCTGCTGTAGTTGCGGAGGTTACTGCATCCGTAGGAGCAGTATTGCCTGTGGCGGGATTTAAGATACTGTCATACCAGGCATTTGCACCGCCGAAGAAGCCCTGCAGCTTCGGACTCTTAAACCAGCCCTCAACGATCTTCATGATACCTTCGAATACCCATACGGCACCAAGCCATACTCTCAGAGCAACTAACAAAAAGCTCGGTGTACGGTTGGAGAAATGTCCTCCGACAAAGCTTCTGCGATTGCGAATCGTAAAGAACTCATGCTTCACATAGTTGAAGATCTTATTCCAGCCAAGTACCTGGATGAAATATATAATATTAATAAAATGCTTTGCAAACATAGCGAGGAAGGACGGCAGGCTGAAGAAGCGTCCGGGCAAGCCTACATGGGCAACACCGTAACGTCCGCCGATGCACACCATAACCCCGTGGAAGGATGGCTTGTATTCCTCCAACTCACCTTTGCCGGTAATGGAATTTACAATATTATGCGCACAGGTAGCAGAGCTTTGCTCACAGTTCTCAACCATCTGAGGAACCGGACGTTCTTCCCCCTCCGCGATAAAGTACATATTATCACCGATAACATAGACGCTCTGATCCTTTGTGGAGCGTAAGTAATTGTCCACCTGAATACGGCCGCCACGCTGGAGCTCCAGTGTAGTACCGGCGTCCTTGGTAATATCCGCGCTCTGGATCCCGGCTGCCCAGATGACAGTACCACAGGAATAACGGGTAACCTTATCATTCTGTTTTAAGTCTATGAAATCCTCTCCGACTGCGGATACAAAGGTATTAAGAACAAGCTTAACACCCATCTTATTCAGACGCTTTGCCACCTTATCCGAGAGCTTCTCTGTAAGGTTCGGAATTGCTCTGCTTAAGCCATCGACATTAACTAAGGTAACTTCATCCCTGCTAATGCCATAGTTTTCACAAAGTATCGGAACATATTCTGCCAATTCACCGACCATTTCAACACCGGTAAAGCCGGCACCTACAACATAGAAGGTAAGAAGTCTTCTTCTCTCTTCTGCTTTCGGTTCACGGGAAGCCGTACGGAACATGTTATGGATATGCTCACGAAGATTTACGGCATCATCATAGGACCAGAGCTTCTTCGTATGCTCCTCTGCTCCCGGTATTCCAAAGAAGGTAGGCTTAGAGCCTGCTGCCAGTACCAGATAATCATAGGGATAGGTCTCCTGCGTTCCCACGACCTTCTTACTGTTAAAATCAATTGAGGTTACCGTATCAAGCTTAACATTGACCCTGCGACCCGCAAACACCTTCTTCAAACTGATCTTGATACTGTCCTCGTCAACACGGCCCGCAGCTACTTCATGTAACTCAGTGAGCATTGTATGGAAGGGATTTTTATCAATAATCGTGATACTAATATCATTATATTTTTTTAACTTTTTCGCTAATTTTTTTGCTGTCAGAATACCGGCGTATCCGGCACCGACGATAACAATTTTCTTCTCCATAGCGGCTCCTTTTAAGAATATATTTACTTCCTTCGCTTCATTCTTATACGTCTCTGTCAAATTAATCACAATCTTTTATTTCGACGTTTTAATTATATCATAGGGGTTCTTTTTTGGCTAGAAAAAAAGTTACTAAATAATCCTATAACTCAAATAGGATTATTGTGACTTCGCCCAATTTCCCCTAATTATCGGGGGTTTACAGGTATTTAGTAAGTCTGTATTCAAAGACTCTCTCCTGCTCTATATATCGTCATAATAATAAAAACAATTGATAGGGCTCCTGCATTTTTAGTGCTGCAGCCCCTTGCATGGAACGGTTTATTTTACCGTTGAGCCAAAGGGCATCAAGGCCAGCTTTGCAATTTTAAAATGCTGCTTGCCAAAGGGTATCCCTATGATCGTAATACATAGAATAATTCCGAATATTGCCGATTCGATGGCCAGAGGTATTCCGGTAAAGATTAACCATAGAATATTCAGAACCAGGGAGCCTGCTCCTCCGCCATACTCGACTTCCTTCCCAAACGGAAAGAAACTGAGGCTGGCGAATTTAAAGCATTGGACTCCGATCGGGATCCCAATTATTGTGATACACCATATGCAGCCTACCAGCAGCCAGGTCATACCGCTGAAAAAGCCGCCGCATATAAACCAGATTATGTTTCCTAAGCAACCCATTCATTCCCCTCCCAATAAATTGTATCCTTTTATTATATTAATGTTGACTAGTTTCTGCCTTCCATCTCGGTAATCTTATCATAAAATTCCTGGTTTACCGGTGTATCAATGCCATATTTCCTACCTAGCTTTATCACCGTACCGGCAAACAGCTCTACCTCACTCCGTCTTCCGGCCTCCAGATCCTGACGCATGGAGGGTTTCCCTTCTCTATTCAAGCCACTGAGCACTGTAAGCCAATAAGCAAGGTCCTCCTCTCCCAGCTTAATACCCTCCGGCTCTGACAACCGGATGACCTCTCTCATGGCGGCAATCATCTTATCCCTGGCCGTGCCTTCCTTCTGGATGATTTCATAGCTTCCTTCATAAACGGCAACGGTCTGATTTACACCGACATTCAGCATAAATTTACCCCATAAGCGCTTCTTCATATCCAGGTCAATCTGGTACGGGAGCTGCATCCGGTCAAAGAAGTCTGCTACCGCCTTCACTCTCGGTGACAGCAGATCCTTCTCATTTTCACCGAATACAAGCATCCCCTTATTGTGGTACGTCAGCTGATTTCCTTCCTTCACAGCATCCATCCCCTGTGCTACACAGTAAAGCAGCTTATCCATTCCATAGGTCTCACCGATAATCGTTTCACTGGAGATTCCGTTTAAAGCAGACAGGATAATCGTATTCTCTCCCACCTGGTTTTTCACAGCCTCGATTGCTTCTTTTAACCCCTGAAATTTTGTAGTAAATATCACAAGGTCGACAGGAGTAGTGATATCCTCCGGCTTCACATAATGAAAGTCACATAACTCCCCGTTGCAATATATACCATCCTGCTCATATCGGCGGATTCGATCTTCATCCGCGATGATCCTCAAGCTTTCCTTAGGCATTCCCTTCGCCAGTTGCTTTCCAAAGAGGATGCCCAACGCACCCAATCCGATTATTGCTACAGTTTTTATTTCAGTCTTACTTTGATGCTCCATATTAGTCACCCTTTGTATGTAGTATAATATAAATTTTAATTTATTATAGCACACAATAAAATATTATCCAATGTTTTCAATGGTGAATCAGGAGTTAACAAGGAGCTTATCCTTACCTGTCTCGATGCTGACATCGTATGCGGATGGTACCCAGTTACCACAAAAATAAGGAGGGGTACCTTCAAGACGAAGGCACCTCTCCTTATTTTGCTTAGTGGTCAGCTGCCACAAGCAGACTTCCGGTTTTACTTTACTCCCAAACAAGCCAAACTATCTATTTAAAAATCCCCAATAGCTATTTTACTGTAACCTTATATGTCTTCGAGATCGCTCCATGACTGATGGTCAGGTTCGCGGTTCCCTTCTTGACTGCCGTAATCACACCGGTCTTACTTACCTTGAATACCTTCGAATTGGAGGATTTAAAGGTCACACCGGAGGTAAGCTTGGTACTCTTTCCGGTATCGATATATTTTCTGTTTACTTCAAGGGTAACGGTGTTCTTTGTTTTCAACGACTTTATGCTCTTCTGGTTCCCAGCACTGATGGACAAACTGTCAACTCTGCCGTAATCTGCTGCCACTTCCTCTGCAGACAGCTTATAGTTATATAGCTTTAGCTCATCAATAGCACCTTCAAAGAAGTACTCACCATCGGTACCAATCGTTAAGTTCCCGCTGGAATGGGCAATACTGCTTCCATTATAATCAGAAATCTCCTCCTTCTGTACCATTTTTCCGTTGATGTACCAACGGAACTCTTCGGTGTCAAAGGTAACAGCCACATGAGTCCACTTATTGATATTGGTATCCTCGAAGCCATACCTGGCAGTCTCTATTCCGGTCTGCCATCCGAAGGGGATATAGTTAAAGTCGTAGGTATCATCCCATATTCTGAACTGGTAGGCATAATAGTCCGAATTGTCCGTAGTGCTTGCACCCGTCTTGTTGAACAGGGCCATTGTGGTATTTGCCTTGTAATCAATAATCCAGCCGGTCATTGTAAAGCCCTGGTCAAACTCCAGACATTCCTTGTTCAGAACCTCCAAATAAGTATTATTATTAAATTTAGCAGCCTTCCCGTTTTTACCCTCAACGAAGGTCACCTTGCCGGTAACCAGCTCTGCATCATTACCATAGGCGGAGGAGTCCTTCGTATCTCCGTTAAATTTATAATGTGCCACCAGATCATCCTTCTGTGTCAGGAACTCCGGTTTCGCCTCAAGTCCGGTTTCATATAGCTTAGCAACCTCTCCGGCGGATAAGCCCCGGTCATAAATTCTGAGATCATCTATATATCCGTTATAGTAATAATCGCCCCCCATCATGCCAATATACAGCTTTCCGATAGTGTCTGCAGGATCACCGGTAACGGAGACCTTCTTCATCATGGTACCATTCTCGTAAAGCCTGACCTCCGAACCATTATAGGTAGCCGTCAGCAGAAACCATTTACGGACGTCGATCGGATTGCCCGTTACCGTAAATTGGTCCATTTCCGTACTATCCGCAGTATCATGCAGATATATCATCGGCATATTGTCGGCCATCTCATAAATAGAATACGGAGTGGCCCAGCTGTTCTCATCCTCTTCCTTATACAAGTAAGGAATCCGTATGTCATAATTAAAATTCTTTGTCTTATATGCCCATAGGGAAATCGTAAAATTGTTCAGATCCAGTGTTGCGTTACTCGCAATTTCGGCATAGCTCTTACCGTTAAACACTGCTGCCTGCCCAAAAATTCCATCCGTATAGGTTATCTTACCATAAGAACATTCTGCATTATTTCCATTGCCGGAGGCGTCGTTAAGATCACCGTCAAATTTCAGATGTAACACCAGGTTTTCTT
>JAEYQV010000037.1 GCA_023409835.1 Bacillota bacterium | reverse complement strand
TAATCGCATTCTTGGACACAGCCCTGCCCTTATAAAGCTTATAATCAAATTGAATCTGACTGCCCACAATTCTTTCCTGGAAATGATAGTTGGAATAGTAATTCTCCAGGATATGAGTCAGCTCTATATCATGGGTTGCCGCAAAGCACAGGGTATTCATCTTTGCTAAGGATACCAGAATTCTGGAGGAAGCTGCAATCCTCTCCAGAGTATTCGTGCCCCTCAGGACTTCATCAATGAATACCATAGTCGGAATTTCCTTGTTTACCCTGTCCAGAATTCTCTTCAGGGATTTTATCTCAACAATATAATAGCTTTCATTCTTAAAGATACTGTCTCTCAGCGCCATCGATGAGAAGATTATGAAATAGCTGGCCTTGTATTCCTTACTGACAGAGGTATAGATCGTCTGTGATAATAAAGCATTAATGGCCAGATTTTTGATGAAGGTGGATTTACCGGAGGCATTGGAGCCTGTGATTAAGACACTACAATCCTCTGTTATCGTGTTAGGTACCGCTGTTTCCAGCATCGGATGATACAGCCCGGTAACACTAACCCTTGGAGTGTTCGAGCGGGTAAGCTCAGGTATACAATAATAAGGGAGCTTATCCCGGAAGGAAGCGGCAGCCAGACAGCTGTCCAGAAACCCTACTGTTTTATGGATACGGTTTAATACCTCACGGTTCTTCTGAAAGAAGCTTAGCATGGAGTTATATCGGATCAGATCCACATGGAACAGGATTCGGATATAATCCATTATTGCATCCATCAGACTTCCTGAGGGATTGCCGGAAACTAACAGGTTGGCACCCTTCTGAAAGCGCTGGAAAGCCACGGCATCCTGCTTAAGGGAATTAATATAAGTGTTTATCTCGGGAATGTCAAGCTTTATTATCCCGTTAACATTCGACAACAGACGGGAAATGTAGGAGAAAGCCGCTAGATATTTCTCAATCTTTGCTTTTCTCTTATAATAACGGAATACGTTATTTCCCACAAAGAATACGGTGCATACACTACCTAAGCCCGGCTGTATAAAGATTAAAACAAATGACAGAATCAAACCGAGGGCCATAAGATAGTGTGGAAGATTGCTTTCCGCCTTCTCCTCCCCCAAGCGGTTCATATATTCATAAACAGAAAAGGTTTTCAGCTTACCGATTTGATGAAGCTTCAGCTGTAGCTCCAGCCTGCTGTTCTCATCCTTCTGGAAAAATTCCATGATTCGATTCCGCTCCTCTAATTCCTCCCTTGAGAAGCAGGGCTTTCTGAGAAACGCATACAGGTACTCCTCTCCAATGGCGCTTTGCGTATTGTTGATCAGCCTATAGAGCTCATCCATGTCAAGATCATTCCAGGTGATATCATCAATATCATAACGCTCATCCTTGACAGACAGATAATATTCTTTAAGGGAACTAAGCTTCTCCGAGGTATAGTCTTCCTCCGGACTGGTAAACCAATCAGCCTTCAGCTGCTCCCGCAGTTTTCTCATCATATTTCTTTCATTGATTAAGCTCCATATTACAAGTGCAATCGCTGTCACCGAAAAGTAAATCAAATATTGCATCGCTTATCTCCATTCTATTGTTATCCTCTTATTGTAAATCATAGCAATTTACTTGTCCATACGCAATTCTGCCTTACTCAGATTATTTCACCGTGAGCAAATCTATCTATAACCGGATTATCAGCCTGTGAGCCCCCAGCGCTTATAAAATGTATCGAATTCGTTACACTTATCATAAACCGGATAGTTTGCCTGTCCCAGTTACCTAAAAAAATGGTTGAAGCTGCATAGGCTTCAACCATTCAGTATCATATTCATTCAGTTTAATTAATCATTGAGATATCTTACACACTTAATCGGATTACGGTAATACATATTGGAGATCTTAATACCGTCTATGCGGTTACTTGCATGGATAATCTTACTATTGCCGATATAGATTGCCACATGGTTAATACGGGAACCGCTGCCGTAGAATACCAGATCACCGACCTTTAAATTATTGATGGAAACGGTTCTTCCTCCGGAGCCCTGGCTTGCAGAGGTACGAGGAATGTAATAACCGAATTTTGCATAAATCTGCTGTGTGAAGCCGGAACAGTCTACACCGGAGCCTAATTTAGTACCACCCCATACATAACGACCGCCTAAATAATTCATTGCCTTATCAACTAAATCGGAACGTAATTTGGATGCGCCTGCATATCTGAGTTCACTTAAGGAGCTGGCCTTTGGTAAGGAATAATATAAATTAACATAATCCTTACAAACATAACCGATGGTACCGTCTTCACTGTCATCACCATCAAGGCTTACCTTAACCCATTTACTGTATTCTTCCCCGTAGGTTACAACCAAAGGATCTAGAACCACCAATTCCTCGCCCTTGGCTATGGAATCGATAATATTGGAATTCACAGAAGGATTCTCTCTGATGTTAAGTGTTGAGTCCGTAATAGAGGCAGCTACTCGTGTTGCGATCGACATGGCAAGCTTGGAAGCCTTATCTCCGGTAATCAGATATTCTGACTTGACATATCCGGTTACTTTATTGGAGGATATCTTAGTCCAGCCGCTTCCGTTATCTGCTTCCAGAATATCGCAGGCACCATTTGTAGGAAGCTTACCGAGAATTGTCTCGTTCTCTCCGGGGCCTTTTCTAATATTTAAGTTGTCTTTTACATCTGCAATACCAATATTATTAAATCCGGGAATCGGAATTTCATCTTCGGACAGAGTTGATATAATGGAATTATCTTTACCGCCCTGTGCTGTAATCGCTTTATCTTTATCGTAAGGGTAGCCGGCAACCGACACTTCAAGAGCATATGCTGTTTTTGGATTTGCTGTGATCAAGATGGCTCCTGTCGCACATACCAAGGAAAACTTTAGAAGCATATTTCTCATATTAAATCCTCCATGTTTCTCTTATGATAGCACACGTATTATTAATTATTCCGCTATGTACTGTAAGTCCCAACTCAAATTATTACGCAAATATTAAATATATTACGTGAGTATTATAGCAAACCCTAATAAATTTGTCAACTCTATGTCATTATTTTTTTATTTCTTCATCATTTTATACAAAATAGAGAAAAATAAAGCTACCGGAGGCTTATACAAACGCCGAGGTAGCTTTTTGTTAACAATATATTAAATGATAATACAGATTAGTCCGCCGTTGCTGTCATTAATGATTTTCTGCATAGTTTCCTGAAGCTTCAGCTGGCTCTCGTCCGTAAGTTTACTGATTTTATTATTGATTCCGTCATCCACAAGCTGACGGACGGACTTTCCGAAGATATTGGTTTCCCAGATGCCCTCCGGATTCTCTTTGGCATTCGTATGGATATAATTAATCAAATCCTTGGCCTGCTCCTCTGAACCTACGATCGGAGCCACCTCCGTCATTATGTCCGCCTTAATCATATGAATGGAAGGAGCGCTTGCCTTAATTTTTACACCGTATTTATTGCCATGCTTCATGACCTCGGGGTCCTCAATTCGAATTTCTTCTTTTAACGGAGACACAATCCCATAGCCCTTCCCCTTGACCTGATTGATTGCATAGGACACCTTTTCAAATTCGGCTTTCTTGGCTGCCAGCTCTCTTAAGGTAGAGATTAGCTGATATTCACCGGAGATCGGGACACCGATCAGATCGCTTAGGATTTGATAATAATAGACATCGTCAAATTCCACATTGACCGCTACGCTTCCATTCTGCATATCCACCTTATCGATTTTGAACCTTTTCACATACTGGCTGTTCGTATCAAAGTTCTGTGCCTTGGCATCCTTAACCTCCGTAAGGTTGTTAAACAGCTCCTGTACGGAAGCAATCAGATCTACCTTCAGCCAATGATCGGAGGGAAGCATCTCAGCCCATTTCGGCATGTAAAAATCCACCTCCGTAATCGGAAATACGGATAGGATATTTTCCATGATTTTATGGATATCTTCCTTCTTTAACTGTTCACAGTTCACGGGCATGACCGTAACATTATAGCTGTTTGAGATCTCTTCTGCAATTCGGAGAGTATCGTTGGAATAAGGCTTATTCGTATTCAACAGGACAATGAAGGGCTTACCAAGACGTTTTAGCTCATCAATGGTCCGCTCCTCCGGTATCTGATAATTAACCCTGGGAATATCCCCGAAGCTTCCGTCCGTTGTAATGACGATACCGATTGTCGAGTGATCATTGATTACCTTCTTCGTACCAATCTCGGCAGCCTGGGTAAACGGTATCTCGTGCTCAAACCAAGGAGTCTTTACCATTCTCTCGTGTTGGTTTTCAATATGTCCGGAGGCTCCGTCAACCATGTACCCGACACAATCGATCAAACGGATTTTCACCTTCGTACTATCATCCAGTGCAATCTCAGCAGCTTCCTTCGGTATAAATTTCGGTTCCGTAGTCATGATGGTTTTGCCTGCTGCAGCCTGCGGCAGTTCATCTACGGCTCTCTCTCTGCTATGGACATCTTCAATATTGGGTATTACCAAGAGATCCATGAATCTCTTAATAAAGGTAGACTTTCCTGTTCTGACCGGCCCTACCACACCTATGTATATTTCACCGCCTGTCC
>JAEYQV010000007.1 GCA_023409835.1 Bacillota bacterium | reverse complement strand
AGCTCGAAGCCGAGCATCTGGGATATTGCTTCCTTCGTGAGAACTGTTATTTTATCAAATTCACCGGCTTTCATCAGCTCCTCACTGACCATCCAGCTTCCGCCGCAGGCAATAATCCTCGGGAAATCCAGATAGGAGTTTAGATTCTTCGCACTGATTCCGCCGGTTGGCATGAACCTCATGTTACCATAGGGTGCTGCGATAGCCTTAATCATGGCAAGGCCACCAGACGCTTCCGCAGGAAAGAATTTTACCACATTAAGACCGAGCTCAATTGCCGCTTCGATATCACTGGGATTGGTGCATCCCGGTATAATTGGTATGTTTCTCTCCACACAATAGCGGACAATTTTCGGGTTAAAACCGGGGCTTACAATAAATGTGGCACCGGCTGCGATTGCAAGCTCCACCTGCTCCGTAGTAAGAACGGTTCCTGCACCGATCAGCATGTCCGGATATGCGCTCCGCATTAATCGGATTGACTCCTCTGCTGCTGAGGTACGGAAGGTTATCTCCGCACATGGAAGTCCTCCGTCACATAGAGCCTTCGCTAGGGGGATTGCAGCCTTCGCATCCTCTAATTTAATCACAGGGACGATTCCGATCTTCTCGATTTTACTGATTACTTCGTACATTTATGTCTCCTCTATTCATGTATTTGCTAAAGCCTCCATTATGTCCTGATGCTATCTGAACCACTTAGAGCGAACTACTCGACAATTAAATTACCGAAAACCTCGCTTGATTATATTAATCTCTAGCATAAGTAATTCTATAACAGAAGCTTTGATGCACTGGTAACAAACCTAAGCAGAAGGTTATTATTATAGATTAAGCTTAAAAAAGCGTTATCCTCAATCATTACGAAAGCCTCCTGGCCGAATTTGGCACTTCCAAATACGGTTAACAGGATAAACAGCAGCCATACCAACACCAGTCCATGCACCAGCCCGGCTGCTAATCCGGCCAGTTTATTGATCTGGTTTAATAAGGGCAGCTTGCTAACGATATTTAGCGCAAAGCAGAGTGCCCATAATACAATTAAAGCTGCCACAAAGGTCAGAATGAAAGCAAGTGCATTGATGATAACACCCGTCACATATTCTGCTATGTATTCCTTCAGATTATCGGTGGCGTCCTTCTTATTCTCGATCAGAGTTTTTTTCCAGGACTTCGGTATGGGGAGTCCCTCAATATATTGCTCGTCCTCCGTCGAAGCAGCCTTCTCCTCCTGCAGGGAAAGCATCTTCTCCACCCGGTCGTTGATCATGTGATAGAACTTGTCATTGTTCTTCAGCATATCGTTCACATTCGGGCTGATCCATATTGTCAGGATCAAAGCTATTACCATAGAAACTAAGGAAAATACTGTTTTGATGAAGCCCACTCTAAGACCGACCAGCGCATTGCCGATCAGGATTGCTAATACAACAATCAATATCCAGTTCATAAAATCCTCCCATACTCTATTATTTATATCATTCTAAAAGCCTGATATCCTCTACATTGGCTGTACTGACCAGTAAATACCGATCCAGATGGTTTATCGGGTAGAATGCTGAAATATTTGTAGTAAAGGTATAGCGGAACTTCTCCTTACCATCTACCCTTAGAATCTGGCAGGAGGAATTATCATGCAGGATAATCTCTTCCCCGGATATGTATATGTTCGTATATTTAAGCTCCAGCCTCTTCTCCAATATTCTCTTCCCCTTCAGGTCATACAATACCAGCAACGAGCCGCCATCATCACTCTCGAATACAAAGCCGGTGTATTTATTATCATGAAGAATACTCTTTATTCTGATTGTATTGACACCCTTAATCACTTCATTTACTTCCTTGGGATCCTCCTCGGTGCCCATGGTTTTGCCTTTATTATTCTCCTTCTCTTCTAATAATTTCTTATGCTCCTCTTCCGTAATAAAGGTAACATCCTTGATTATTTCAGGGAGCTCCGGCATGGAATAGAGGACAAAGCCATTGTCCTTATATACGCAGACCGTGTCATTATTGAGAAAGGTAACCTTTGGCATGATTGCCGTCTCTTTCTCCGCATCAGTAATAAACCCACCGGCGAAACGCTCATTCAGGTTCTGACCCACCTCGCCGAAATTATAAAACGCTATTTTGTTCTCCAATTTCCCTTTATTTAAGGACATAAGAATTACAGCCAGCTTCTCACCATCATCGGAGAGTGCGATATCCATCGGATATCCGTCTTCACCGATGTAGGTCTTTATCTCACCCAGATTGGTACCCTCCCGATCATTCAGACGGATGTAATTTTCTTTCTCATTCCCCATCAGAATCGCAGTGACACCTTGAGCCGCTACCTCCGCTTTCTGGAGCTTATAATCCGTATGGAAGCTGCCGGCTCCCCCTTTTTCATTGAAGATATAGACCGAATTACGACCTCTGTCGGCTACAACCACATATTTCCCACAGGTATCGACGATTGGATCCTGCATCTCATAGGAACCGTTCCAGAGAGGCTCCCCCTTCTTATCGAATGCTACTGCGCCGTCAAGTCCGTATCGGACTACCGCGCCGTCATATTCCAGATAGCCGGACAGATTCTCTTCGGTATTCGGTGTACTGCCAGCCAATTCATAATTACTGTAGCTCCGGTGATACAACCGATATAGATATACAACTCCAACCACAAGCACAACAAGCAGTAGTGCAGTAATAACATATACCCTTATTCTCCAATACCGTTTCTTCCGGTTGCCGTAATCCCTTAATGTTTGTTCACCTGTTTCCTTAGCCATAACCTGCTCCCGTTGTTTACTTTAAAGTGATTATACCGCATTTTCCTAGTAATGACACTACTTTTTTTAAAAATGGA
>JAEYQV010000147.1 GCA_023409835.1 Bacillota bacterium | reverse complement strand
ATTCGAACCCGCGACGTCCTCGCAGCGCCATTTTTGCTGCACGAATGTCTTTGAAAAAGCAAAGACATTACGTTTCGCAAAAAAGCCGCGGGAAGAATAAGAATGTCGGCGTGAGGGCCTCCATTCTAATTCTTCCTAATTCTCAGTCTGTATGAGATCGAACTCTATCTGACAATGTCATAAAAAAAGAGGTATCAGTTTCACTGATACCTCTTTTTCTATGACAGCGCGAGACGGGATTCGAACCCGCGACCCTCGCCTTGGCAAGGCGATACTCCACCACTGAGCCACTCGCGCATATTATGTTGTGCTCTTTGTTTGTGTGCCGTGTTCGTGAGCACATGTCATAATATAATATAGATTTGGATGTTTGTCAATAGTCTGGAACGGATTTTTTAAATTTTCTTTATTATTTATTCTTTTTGTATAATTCAACCAATTAATACTGTCAGCAGATATTCATTACTATGGAATTGCTTGCTCTTTACAGCATCTGATTTGGTCAGGGAGACATCGATCCAGAGCTCCTCAGCTGCGAGCAGGAGATTGGCCATCATGATTCCCATATCGATCATCTTTTTATTGTCTAAGGCTTTTGCAATTAAGGAATTCTTCTTGGCAAATACGTGAATCCTGTTCTTATAGACTACAAAGCGCCAGGGCTGGATGTTATAGCTGGAGGGTGCAAGTCTTGCGGCAGTTAGGATCTGACGGATGTCCGGAGTTACCTCCTCCTTATAGACCACGACCTCCTTCTCGGGAAGACGTTTTGCATTTGAACTGTCGCGATATAGAGGCTTATCCGTCTTACCGAAGGCAAGGGCGGTCACATATTCGTACTTCATTGTGGATTTTAAGCCGCGTCCGGGATTGGCATAGCCCACAAAGCAGGCTCCGAGTCCCTTTGATTCAATATAGAGGTTCAGGTGCTGCATCAGGTAACCGGCATTCAGCAGATAATCCTCCTTGACCTCCGAGGAGATACAGATATAATAGGGCGCACTTACGGAAAAGGGTCCACGGAAGCCCTGATTTTTCTCTATGTTGCTTACCAGTTTAAATTCGACTGCGATTCCTTCCATCAACATAGGGAGATTATTTGCAAACTGCAATATATCATCGATCACTTCCCATTCAAGCTTCTCTTGAAGAAAGTTGCGGATGGATCTTCTGGCGAATATAACATCAAACGTATTCATGACTAAAACCTTCTTCCTTACTGGTTGGATGCATTCCTATGCAGAGCCTGCTTCTTATAATAAAGAGGGGAGATCCCGTAATACTTCTTGAACAGCTTACTGAAGTGGTAGACATCCTCATAGCCAACCTGATTGGCAATGCTCTTAATGCTGCCGCCAATGCCGTTGAGCAGGATGTCCTTGGCCTTCTCAAGCCGAATTTTTATCAGATAGTTTATCGGCGATTCACCGGTTTCTTCCTTGAAGATCTTTGAGATGTAGACAGGGCTCAGATACATATTATGTGCAATTTGTTCCAAAGATATCTTTTGTTCGTAATTTTCGTTAAGATAATTTAATATTTTATTTACAGCATAGCTTTTGTTATAGGACTCGAAATTGCAGCTTTTTTGCTGCACATTCTGTTTATCGACAATTTCCCGAACCACGAGTAGCAGCATCTGCATCAGATGAGCCTTGAGCATAAAATATCGTCCCAGATGGCTGCTTTCCTTCTCCGCAATCATTGCATAACAGTGCATGGAAAGCTCCTGCTTCAGCTCCGCAGTGGTATGTAGGATACAGCCCCCACCTTTTAGCTCTATGGAGTTAGCAGGCATGTTCTTAAAATGGAAATCGGTAAAACCGGAGATGAATTCTATGGTCGATTCCTTCTGGTTAGTAACAATATGGGTATGCTTCACGCCCGGATTACAGATTACCAGGTCCCCCGCTTCAACCTCATATTCCTTGCCGTCTACCTGATATCCTCCCTTACCGGACAATATATATGCCAGTTCGAAGAAGTCGTGGTCATGATAAACACCTGAGTTGGTCATTTTCACTTTGGATACATAGAATACTGTTGGGTTGAAATCGTTATAGGTCAGATCATATTCAAAGGCCGTATCGCTCACCTCTTTTCGCTCATAGTAGGGTTCGAAAGCTGTTAAGAAACCACATAACAAGGTTATTATAACATTAGTAATTTTTTTAGCAAATAATTTTTCTAAAAAATTTTGACCGATTATAACAAATTACATGAAGGACAGTAATAATCTACATTTTTATTCATGACAAAACAGTTATAATGAGATAATGTGCTACAACCCGAGCATACAAAGCAACACATTATTTTACATTAAGATAGGGGGTAACGATATGACAGCGATGCAATGGTTCTATTCCTTCCTGAAGAAATATCGTGCTAAACTAAGCTTTGCTATGGTTTTAGTTACCATAACCTGTATTTTTGCAATTGTCAACCCGCAGATATCCGGCACCATCGTGGACGATGTCATTAGAGGAAACAACCGTAAGCTACTGCCAATGCTGATCATCGTCATGATTGTGACTACCTTCCTCCGGTCTGCGATAAAGTACTGGTTCCTGCTGATTTTCGAGACCTCCTCCCAGGGAATACTATATACCATGAGAGATCATGTTTATCGAAAATTACTACAGCAGGATTTTAACTTTTATAATAAGAACCGTACCGGTGACCTGATGAGCAGGCAGACAGGTGATATGGACGCAATCAGGCATTTTGTGGCCTTTGTGATTTATTCCATCTATGAGAACAGCCTGCTGTTCATCATTGCGCTGGTTATGATCTTCATCGTGGATTGGCGTTTGGCACTCTGTATGATCGCAGTGCTTCCGGTCACTGCACTGTATACATCGAAGCAGCTGAAGGCAGTAAAGCCTGCATTCCAACGGATCCGGCAGCAATTCTCCAGTCTCAATACCTTCGTTCAGGAAAATGTCAGCGGCAACAGGGTTGTTAAGGCCTTTGCGAAGGAAGACTATGAAATCATGAAGTTTGGCAGAGAGAACGGTGCTTTCCGAGAAGCAGAGCTTAACGCGGCAGGTATCTGGAAGAAATACGTCCCCATCTTCGAATTCCTGGCCAATGCACTGACCATCATCCTGTATCTGGTCGGCGGCATCATGGTAGTGAAGGACTATATGACCATAGGTAAGCTGGTAACGGTCAGCGGTTATCTCTGGATGCTCAATCAGCCCCTCAGACAAGCGGGGTGGTTGGCAAATGATTACCAGCGCTTTGTTACTTCCGTTGAGAAGATCTATTCCACTGTGGCGGTTGAACCGACAATTAAGGAGCCGGAGAAGGCTGTTACAAAGGAGCGCTTCCGGGGTGATATTAGGTTCTCCCATGTCAGCTATCAGGCTGACGATGAAGAGATTCTTAAGGATGTGAGCTTCCATGTGAAGCCCGGACAGACTGTAGGTATCATCGGTGCCACCGGCTCCGGTAAATCAACCTTGATGAATCTGCTCTGCCGTTTCTATGATGTAACGGAGGGTGAGATTACCATAGACGGCTATAATATCAAGGAGCTGGAGCTCTTCTCCCTCCGGGATAACATCGGTATGGCGATGCAGGATGTATTCCTGTTCTCGGATACCATTGAAGGCAATATCGCCTATGGCAGACCAAGTTGCAGCTTTGAAGAGGTCGAGGCCGCTGCGAAGATTGCCAATGCTCATGAATTCATTCTCCAGATGCCCGACGGCTATGATACCATCGTAGGGGAGCGCGGTGTAGGCCTCTCCGGCGGCCAGAAGCAGAGAATCTCCCTTGCCCGGGCGCTGCTGAAGAACCCTTCCATCATTATTCTTGATGATACCACCTCCGCTGTAGATATGGAGACGGAATCTCAGATCCAATATGAGCTGGGCTCCATCAACCGGAACCACACGGTATTCATCATAGCCCACAGAATCTCCTCCATTAAGGATGCCGATCAGATTCTGGTGGTGGAAGACGGACGAATCCTCGAAGCGGGCAATCATGAGGAGCTTTTAAATAAGAAGGGATACTATTACACCGTATTCCATCATCAGTATGGTGACTTTGATCAGCTTCTTAAGAGTAAGGACAGACTTTGTAGCAGGAACAGCATGACGGGAATGAATGAGGGAAACCTCTCTCAGCAGAAGGGAGGAAAGCAGAATGGCCAGAAATAAATACGATATCGACGAGACACTGCAGACCGAGTTTAATTTCGCCCATTTGAAACGGTTGGGTTCCTATATTAAGCCCTATCGTAAGGATATGCTGCTGACCATCCTATTGATGACGGTCTCCTCAGCCCTTGGCATGTTAACCCAGAGATTCCTGATGACAATCATTGATGTGTATATTCCGAATCATGATATCAAGAGTATTGTCCTGATCAGCCTTCTATTGCTTGTAATCTTCGTTATCATATCCGCAGCCCTGAGATTGAAGGTATCCTTAACCTCCAGGATCGGACAGAATATCATACATACCATTCGAAGTGATATCTTCAACCATTTGCAGGAGCTACCCTTCTCTTATTATGATGACAAGCCTCACGGAAAGATCCAGGTTCGGGTGGTAAACTATGTCAACAGCTTAAGTGATCTGTTATCAAACGGTATTGTCAATACGATTACAGATCTGTTCAGCCTGTTCTTCATCGTGGGCTTCATGTTCTCTATTAATGTCAGGCTGACGATCATCTGCTTGCTGGGACTACCGCTCTTAATGCTTCTTATCTTTGTGATTAAGAAGAAGCAGAGAGTAGCCTGGCAGAGGTCCAGTAACAAGACCTCTAACTTAAATGCTTATATTGCTGAGAGCATCAATGGAATCCGGGTTACCCAGAGCTTTACCAGGGAAGAGGAAAATGTCCGTATCTTCAATAAACTGAGCGGCGAATACAGAGTCGCCTGGATGAAAGCAGTTAAGATGAATTTCCTGCTCTGGCCGGCGATCAATAACATCTCAACCTGGACCAGCTGTGCTGTCATTCTGCTGGGCATTGCCTGGATGGATCAGGGAGTACAGGGAATTACCGTCGGAGCAATCATTGCGATGACGGGCTACATCGGGAGGTTCTGGGCTCCGGTTAATACCCTGGCAAGCTTCTATAACTCACTGCTTACCGCAGTTTCTTATCTGGAACGTATCTTCCAGACGATTGATGAACCGGTACTTGTTAAGGATTGTGAGGATGCGGTAGAGATGCCTCCGATCCTCGGTAAGGTTGTATTTAAGGATGTCACCTTCAGCTATGAGGATGGAATTCCGGTATTAAACGGAATCAACTTCAAGGCTCATATAGGAGATACTATTGCCATCGTCGGACCAACCGGGGCTGGCAAGACGACGATTATCAATCTGATCAGTCGATTCTATAATTTGGACTCCGGTAAAATTACGATAGACGGCATTGATATCAGTAGGGTGAAGATCAAGTCCTTAAGAAAGCAGATGGGTGTCATGCTCCAGGACAGCTTTATCTTCTCCGGAACTATCATGGATAATATCCGTTACGGTAATATGGAGGCGACGGATGAGCAGGTCATCGAGGCAGCTAAGACGGTCCGGGCCCATGATTTTATCATTGGACTGGAGAATGGCTATCAGACACAGGTCAATGAACGGGGTACGAGATTATCGGTAGGACAGCGGCAGCTGATCAGCTTCGCCAGAGCGCTGTTAGCGGATCCGAAGATACTGATTCTTGATGAGGCAACCTCAAGCATCGATACGGAGACGGAGATCTTGCTGCAGGAGGGCTTAAGCAGGCTCTTAGCCAACCGTACCTCCTTTATCATTGCTCATCGTTTATCCACGATTAAGAATGCCACCTGCATCCTGTATGTGGACGAAGGCGAAATCAAAGAGCTGGGAACCCATGAGGAGCTTTTGGCGATGAACGGTTATTATCATGAGCTCTATCTATCCCAGTATAAATTCTTGGAGAATTAAGCGTGGAAGATATATAGCTGCACGTTAGCACAAAGGTCGTGTGCAGGATTGATATAAAAAGTCTATTAAAAACCAGTGAGGAATATGAGCAGAACCGGGTAGATATTGTCCTTGACGACAGGGGTCCTGCAGCATATTCAACACTGGTTTTATTATTGGCGGTTGGCTGTCATAGGCAGACAATCCGGTTCCACCGGTGAAGGCTCTTCGGTAACAACAATTAAAGGATATCATATAATTGCGAAAAGCCGGTGATTTCATAATCTGCCTTCACGCTTTCACCATATTCCCGGAAATAGCAGGTATGAATACCGGCATTTACCGCGGCCTGGATATCTAAGTCCCTGTCTCCGATCATGATGGCTTCCTCGGGCTTCATTTTGTATTTACTGCTAAGATGCCTGATCGCATCGGGGCTAGGTTTCCTCGCAAATCCATGCTGTGAAGTAATAAAATCACGGAACGAATCCTTTAGTCCAAATCGGTCCAATAGGAGGATGGCAGATTCTCCTCTATGGGTATACAGATAGTTATATCTTCCGGAGGCATGGATATATCTGCAGATTTCCTCTATTCCTTCAAAGGGCTTGCTTAGACGAAGCTCAGCTTCGTAGCTTCTCTCTTGAAATTCCTGAAGGAAAGCGTCGCTGATATGGTATTGTTTGATATAGTGCTGTACCGCATGGGTCATGGATACCTTCATGTTCTTGATAATCGTTGTGAGAGGTTCATGAATTCCA
The DNA here is from genome assembly GCA_023409835.1 of Bacillota bacterium. GTDB lineage: Bacteria > Bacillota > Clostridia > Lachnospirales > Lachnospiraceae > Mobilitalea. Next base: position 7,151 of record JAEYQV010000147.1, on the reverse strand, counting down.
TTCTCCTCAAGCAGCTTCTGAAACATACTCCCCGTGATCGGATAAGTATCAAATAATGTACCATCAAAATCCCATATAATATGTCTGTACATTCTGGAGGCCTCCTTCCTGTAGAAACGAATCTATTATGTTACATCTTAGCATACTTTATTCGGATACAATAGCGTTTCATATGAATTATCTTGTAAAACAGCCGCTTTTCAGGGTACAATAGGAGAAGTCACTGATAGTAAAGGAGATTAGCTATGAGCTTTCATTATAAAGAAATTGTACCGTATCTATTGCAATGGTTTGATTATAATGCAAGAATACTTCCCTGGAGAGAGGACCCGAAGCCTTACCATGTCTGGGTTTCGGAGATTATGCTGCAGCAGACCAGGGTGGAGGCGGTGAAGGGGTATTTTGACCGGTTTCTTACCGCACTCCCGGATATCCGGGCACTGGCGGAGGCACCGGAGGAGACACTGCTGAAGCTTTGGGAAGGACTCGGGTATTACAGCCGGGTGAAGAATCTAAAGAAGGCAGCACAGGTAGTCATGAAGGATTATAAAGGAGAGCTTCCGGCAGATTATAATAAGCTGTGCGGGCTGCCGGGGATCGGAGCTTATACCGCAGGGGCTGTTGCATCAATTGCCTTCGGAATCCCGGTACCTGCTGTAGATGGCAATGTACTTCGTGTTACGAAGAGGCTGGCGGCAAGCTTCGATGATATCTCGAAGGAGAAGGTGAAGAAGGAGCTGGCGAAAGAGCTGGAAGCGATTATCCCGAAGGAACGGCCGGGAGATTTTAATCAGGCGTTGATGGAGCTTGGTGCGACCGTATGTCTGCCGAACGGTAAGCCGCTTTGTGAGAAGTGTCCCTTGATGCATCTGTGCCAGGCATTCCGGCAGGGGATTGAGATGGAGCTGCCGGTGAAGCCCGGGAAGAAGGTTCGGCGGGTGGAGGAACGGACAATTCTTCTGCTGGAATATCAGGAGCGCTTTGCCTTGCGCAAAAGGCCGGAGAAAGGTCTCCTGGCGGGACTGTGGGAATTTCCGGGTCTGAATGAGCAGCTTAAGCTTTCAGAGCTTGAGATATGGTTGGGTGATTGGGGTGTGAATCATATCAGCAGCATAGAGCCGTTTGGTTCAGCAAAGCATATCTTCTCCCATGTGGAATGGCATATGTTAGGCTACCATATCCGATTGAAGGAACTGCCGACCGGGCTCAACGAGAAGCTTCAATGGGTGGACAGATATGGGCTGCGGGAGACCTATGCCCTGCCGAATGCATTTGCCTACTATAAAAATAAGATCCTTAAATGAATACTCCGTCAGAACGGTATGAGAGTGATACTGTCGTCTTTCTTACGCAGCATAGATGGTGATGGGAATGAATTCTTACAAATTTATATTGGATATATAGGATAAATGTGATATTATGTTAAATGTATGAAGATAGAATGTAATTGTACAAGTTTGGAGCGTGGAATATGAAGAAGAATATCGTATATCTTATCATAATGATAGCAGTTTTTGCTTTATCCGGCTGTAAGGCTAAGGATCAGGCAACCTACTTTATACCTACCCCGATCGCTACACAAGCACCCGCGGATCAGGCTTCGGAAGAGGATGGTGCTGAGGAGACAACTCCTACCGGAACAGAGGAAGATAACTCCTCGGAGGAACCGATCTATGTAGGTAAGACAACACCGAAGTACGTGAAGCTGGGTGACTATGATGCTATATTAAACATCAGGACAGCCCCCTCTAAGGACGGCGAAATTATAGGCTTCTTAGTGCATACCGAGAAGATTGATGTGATCAGCATTGAGAACGGTTGGGCAAGCTTCGTTTATAAGAATAAGATTAGTTATGTCAGTGCTGATTTTCTTGTAGATAAGAAACCGGCCTATATCGATCCGCCGACACCGACTCCGGTACCCAATACACCGACCCCGGTTCCGGATCCGAACGCGGCACCGCCGGAGATCTAAAAGTAAATATCAGAAGAGACAGAGCGTTTTCTGTATCAGCCTGATTATGGTTGATGCAATTACAGGTGTGAAACTAGGCCTGGATAAAGGCAATGAATCTCTTCATAGCATCGGAGAGGAAGGCATTCTTGGAATAGGAAAAGCCGACCTCTCTTTTATTAATCGGAGCTTTTAACGGTACTTGAACGAGAATTTTTTCCTTTAGCTCATGGGCTACGGATTCCTTAATGACACAGGCAACGCCAAGACCAGTTTTGGCAAATTCAATCAGAAGCTCCATACTGCTCACCTCCAGGAGGTGCTTTGGCTCTATACCATTCCTGCGGAAATATTCCTCGATATATTTTCGTGATACATTCTCCTCATCCAGCAGCATGATATTAGCGGTGGAGAAAATATCCGCATTATCCTCCCTAAGCTTCAGATGATCGAGATAGTCCCCGGTTGCAACGAAGATATCCTCGAAATCCCCCAGGGAATGAAAGCAGAAGGCTTTTCCGTTAAACGGCTTCGCAACCAGACCGATATCAAGAGTACCGTTCTCCAGCTGCTTAAGGGTATGGGCAGTGGACTGACTTTTTATTGTAATCTTAATATGCGGGTTTTCCTTAACAAAGCGGTTCAGGTAAGGCAGCAGCAGATATTTACATAGAGTGGCACTGACCCCGATGCTTAAGTGTCCGATGCCAAGCTCATGTATTTTACGGATATGGTCCTCTCCCTGTTGCAGGATAGTAAAGGCATTCTTCGTGTGGGAGAACAAAAGCTCTCCTTCCTCCGTCAGCTTAACACCCCGGGAATTTCTTATGAACAGAATTGTACCAAGGTTCTCCTCCAGAGTAGTAATAGCCTTGCTGACAGCAGGCTGACTGATGTATAATTGTTTTGCGGCATGGGAAATGTTACCTGCTTCTGCCACACAATTGAAAATATGATATAAGGATAAATTCTGTTCCATAATTGCCCCTTTTCCTATAACACCGCTTCTGTAAGCATTCCTGCAGGATGCACGCTTATATAACCTAATGTTATAATACATATTCATAATATGTATTTCAATTATATCAAACGATATGTTATATTTACAATAGTAAAATAGATCAGGATGCCCTAATCTAATAGCGGTATCAGAATAATCCCGAAGAGGAGGAAAGAGAAATGAATTACAACATAGCAGTCATCCCGGGCGACGGAATCGGTCCGGAGATTGTAGCGGAAGCGAAGAAGGTGCTTGACCGGATCGGAGTAACGTATGGTCATAGCTTTCATTATACCGAGGTGCTGATGGGTGGAGTATCCATCGATGCAACCGGAGTACCCTTAACGGAGGAAGCCCTGGAAACAGCGAAGCAGAGTGATGCGGTTCTCTTAGGTGCAGTCGGAGGTAATGTCGGACAGTCCAACTGGTACAGCCTTCCGCCACATTTAAGACCGGAAGCGGGACTCCTGGGGATACGGAAGGGTTTGAAGCTCTTCGCTAATATCCGTCCTGCTGTTTTGTTTGATGAACTGAAGGCAGCCTGCCCGCTAAAGGAGAATATCGTAGGAAATGGCTTTGACTTTGTGGTTCTACGCGAACTGACCGGCGGACTCTATTTCGGGGAGCGCAAAACCTTTGAAGAGAACGGACTTAGGAAAGCGGTAGACACTCTGGTCTATGATGAGAATGAGATCAGGCGAATTGCAAAGTGTGCCTTTGAGATTGCGATGAAGAGAAATAAGAAGGTCTGCAGCGTGGATAAGGCGAATGTACTGGATTCCTCAAGACTCTGGAGACAGATTACCAAGGAGGTATCTAAGGATTATCCTGAGGTAGAGCTGTCAGATATGCTGGTAGATAACTGTGCCATGCAGCTGGTTAAGAATCCGAAACAGTTTGACGTAATCCTGACGGAGAATATGTTCGGAGATATCCTCTCCGATGAAGCAAGTATGATTACCGGCTCCATCGGTATGCTGGCTTCAGCAAGCCTGGGTGACACAAAGCTCGGTCTGTATGAGCCCAGTCATGGCTCGGCACCGGATATTGCAGGACAGAACAAGGCGAATCCGATTGCTACGATCCTCTCGGCAGCCATGATGCTTCGGTATTCCTTTGATCTTAATGAGGAAGCTGATCGGATTGAAGCAGCAGTGAAGGCTGTCTTAAAAAAGGGGTATCGCACGATTGATATCAATTCAGAGGGAAAGACTCTGATTGGCACTAAAGAAATGGGCGACCTGATTACGGCCGAGATCTGATAGCGGGTAACAGGGACAGTAATAACATAATTATAGGGAGCTGCAGCAGGCAGCAGGATAATAGAATGAATAAGTAATAGGAGGAATATGCTATGGGTATGACAATGACTCAGAAGATTTTAGCAGCCCACGCCGGACTGGAACAGGTAAGCGCGGGACAGCTGATCGAAGCGGAGCTGGATCTGGTTCTCGGCAATGACGTGACTTCTCCGGTTGCAATCCATGAAATGGAGAAGATGACGGCAAAAAAGGTCTTTGACAAGGATAAGATAGCCCTTGTACCGGATCACTTTACACCGAATAAGGATATTAAGTCCGCAGAGCACTGTAAATGTGTACGTGAATTTGCAAGGAAGCATGAGATTACGAATTACTTTGAAATAGGAGAGATGGGAATAGAGCATGCGCTGTTGCCGGAGAAAGGCTTGGTGGTTGCAGGAGATGTGGTTATCGGAGCGGATTCCCATACCTGCACCTATGGTGCTCTCGGTGCTTTTTCAACCGGTGTCGGAAGTACGGATATGGCAGCGGGTATGGTTACGGGGAAAGCCTGGTTTAAAGTCCCTTCAGCCTTAAAGTTTGTATTGACCGGAAAACCTGCTAAATGGGTCAGCGGTAAGGACGTGATACTTCATATCATCGGCATGATTGGTGTGGATGGAGCGCTTTATAAATCTATGGAATTCGTGGGAGAAGGGTTAAAGAACCTATCCATGGATGACCGTTTCTCTATGGCGAATATGGCCATCGAGGCAGGGGCCAAGAACGGAATATTCCCGGTTGATGAGGCTGCAATCAAGTATATGGAGGAGCACTCCACGAAGGAATATAAGATTTATGAGGCAGATGCAGATGCAGAGTATGATGAGATCTATGAGATTGATCTGTCAACACTTAAGCCCACCGTTGCCTTCCCTCACCTTCCGGAGAATACCCATACGATTGACGAGGTTGGAGATATCAGAATTGATCAGGTGGTAATCGGCTCCTGTACGAACGGAAGAATTGAGGATTTAAGGGTTGCGGCAAAGGTATTGGAGGGCAGGAAGGTCGCTCGGGGATTGAGAGTTATCATCTTCCCGGCTACACAGAGCATTTATCTTCAGGCAATGGAGGAGGGCCTTCTGGCTACCTTTGTCAAAGCAGGGGCAGTAGTGAGCACCCCTACCTGCGGACCCTGTCTCGGGGGACATATGGGAATCCTGGCTGAGGGCGAACGTGCTGTTGCTACAACGAACCGAAACTTCGTAGGACGGATGGGACATGTGAAATCTGAAGTTTATCTGGCAAATCCCGCAGTTGCTGCGGCCAGCGCAGTTACCGGCAGAATCTCAAGCCCTGAGGAACTGGGAATGTAGCTATGAAGGAGGTAAGTGGATTGTTAGTCATTCACTTTAAAATATGTGCCTGCGGTAAGGCTTGCAGGTTGTGAGAAAGGCATGGTTGATTATATGAAAGCATATGGAACAGTACATAAGTATGGAGATAATGTAGATACAGACGTTATCATTCCCGCCAGGTATCTTAATTCCTCCGACCCGAAGGAGCTGGCTGCGAAATGTATGGAGGACATCGATAAGGAATTCGTAAACAGGGTGAAGCCAGGAGATATCATGGTGGCAAATAAGAATTTCGGCTGCGGTTCCTCCAGAGAGCATGCGCCGATTGCTATCAAGGCAGCCGGTATCAGCTGCATTATTGCAGAGACCTTCGCCAGGATTTTCTACCGGAATGCAATCAATATCGGACTTCCGATTATCGAATGTCCCGAAGCGGCAAAGGAAATAGAAGCAGGAGACCAGGTTGAGGTTGATTTTGACAGTGGAATAATCTATGACAGGACGAAGGGAACACAATACCGGGGGCAGGCTTTTCCTGAGTTCATGCAGAGGATTATAAGGGCCGAGGGACTGATTAACTATATTAACAGTAAGGCTTAATCATAAGGCCGGTAGGATAAATTGATTCATAAAGGGAATACTCATATACAATAGGAAAGCTAAGGCCAGGATATCATTCCGGACCTTGGCTTTCCTATTGTCGGGAATAATATGATAAGCTTGTTGACTATTTAAATCAAAGCTATCATTATATAATTGAATAAGGAGGTAAAAATATGTGGATTTTCTATGCATTAATGTCAGCGGTATTTGCCGCATTGGTATCAATTCTTGCAAAAGTTGGAATTAAAGGCATCAATTCAAATCTGGCTACTGCAATCCGGACTGTGGTTGTGTTGATTATGGCCTGGGGAATCGTATTCTTAACCGGTAAGCAGAAAGAATTATCTACATTGACAAATAAAAACTGGCGTTTTCTGATTTATTCCGGAATTGCGACCGGTGCTTCCTGGCTGTTTTATTTTAGAGCACTACAGTTAGGGGAGGCTTCCAAGGTTGCTCCTCTGGATAAGCTCAGCATCGTTTTTACAATGATTATGGCATTCGTTTTTCTGGGGGAAGCATTTACAATCAAGACTGCAATCGGTGGTCTCCTGATCGTTGCCGGAACGCTTGTATTAGTATTGTAAACATTATTATGACCACAATATCCTAAGATTGGAACCTTTTTTAGAACTTATCATAAAGTGAAATAGAACTTCAAAATTAGGTGATGATATTTGATATGAGTGGTACGATAAGATATACAATCCGTCCTTATGATACCCTATGGATGTTGGCGCAGGTATTCAATACGACGGTTGATTCAATCATGCAGCTGAATCCGGGAATAGATCCCAGGAACCTTCAGGTCGGGCAGGTAATCACGATAATGCCCGGTTATCAGTATTATCCTCCATACATGGGCGAGGTACCTTTACCGGGGGAAGCCAGTGAGATGCCTTCACCCGAAGAAACCGGTGAGCTGATGATGCCTGGAACGACAGGCGGAACGATGCCCGGGACAACAGGTGGAATGATGCCCGGAACGACAG
>JAEYQV010000129.1 GCA_023409835.1 Bacillota bacterium | reverse complement strand
GCCGTTGTATGCTGATCGGTCCTGGCAGATGGGGAACCACAACTCCGTCCCTGGGTGTCCCGGTTAGTTTTTCGGAGCTGTGCAATATGTCTGTGATATGTGAGGTAGCATCCGCAGAAGACGGCTTCATGCCGGAATTATCCTATGGAAGTCATTTCTTCCAGGACCTGGTTGAAGCAGATATCTTTTATGCTGCCATTTTTGACGGACAGAAGGATGTGGTATACCATCCGGAGCTGATCCTTGGCAGGGAGAACTTAATTGATACGATTTTAACCGGTACAGAGAAATTTACTGAGGTTATACATATCATTCCTGCGGAGGGCATGGAGATATTCTCCGATATACAGTCCCAGACCCTGTTATGCAGATAGCAGGTACTTAATAAATATGGGAAAAAGCAGCAAGGGAATTAATGGGGATTTATTACTCTAACTGGCTTTTTAGGACTAATTTCGGGCGATTATGCCTGAATAAGCGAATTTTTGAACAGTTTACGTTGTATTGACAATACTGCGGATTGCGATTATCATATACATAAAAAGCTATAAATTTGGAAGTTGTCTATAGAAGAGCATTACGTTCCATCGACATACTCGGGAGGATATATGAAAAGGAAGAAAAAGCATACCCTGCAGGCGATGCTTATGTTGTTTAGCTTAGCTTCCGTATGCATCGTTGCAGTTCTGGCATATAAGGAATTCAAGCCGATGGTTGTCAAGGCTGTTACAATCGAAGCCGGAGCACCGATGCCAGATGCGGAGGATTTCTTATTAAATAAGAGATACGAGGGTAGTTATATCACGGATATGAATCAGCCGGATATCAATCAACCGGGAACCTATGAAATTAAAATCAAGGTACGTAACCGAATACTTACCTCCAGCCTGGAGGTGGTAGACAGTACGGCACCTTACGGAGAACCGGTCAATGTTACTGCACTGAAGGGAGAAGAGATCCGGGCGGATGCATTTGTTACCAAGGTGTCGGATGCCACCACAGTCAGTGTTGAATTTAAGAATCAGCCGGATTCCGATGTACCGGGGGATCAACAGGTAACCATATACCTTAAGGATTCCAGCAGCAATACAACAGAGCTGACGGCTATTCTGACGGTCCTTGATATTAAGAGTACAGTTACGATAGAAGCTGGCTCCGAGATGAACATTACTCCGAAGGACTTCATGGATAATGATAATTATGATATCGCCTTTATCACTGATGTAAATAAGCTGGATATCAGTAAACCGACCACCCATCCGATTCAGATTCTTGTGAACGGGAGGATGCTTAATTCCAATATTGAGGTGATAGATACAACACCTCCTTCTGCCATTGCAGTAAACCAGGCAATCTGGAAGGATGATACAATAGATCCGATCTCCTTTGCGAAAGATGTTGTAGATGTATCAGGGGTACAGTTTACTTATATTACCCCGCCGGACTTTTCCAGAATAGGGGATCAGAAGGTATCAATCACAATGACGGATACCTATGGGAATACAGCTGTTCTGGATGCAGTACTCACAGTGAAGGAGGATACCGAAGCACCCGTCTTTACGGGGGTTCGGGATAAGACGGTATATGAAGGGGAAAGCGTAGCTTATAAGAAGGGCGTCAGCGTAAGCGATAATAGGGATAAGGATGTGAAGTTTCAGGTTGATTCCAGTAAGGTGAACCTTAGTAAGCCCGGTGTCTATGTGGTAAATTACAGTGCCACAGATCAGGCAGGAAATAAGGCAAAAACGACATCAACCGTAACTGTGCTGGAGTTTACAGTGTCAGATGAGACGTTGAATCAACTGGCAGATAAGATTCTGGCAGACATTGTGACTGACAGCATGACCAGTAAGGAGAAGGCTCGGAAAATCTATAATTATGTCAAAGGTCATATCTCCTATACCGGTGATTCAGATAAATCAGACTGGAAAAAGGAAGCATACCGAGGCGTTAAAAATGCAGTCGGCGATTGCTTCACCTATTTTTCGGTTGCAAAGATGCTGCTTGACCGTGCCGGTATCGACAATATGGATGTTACCAGAGTTGGAGGTAAGACGAGGCACTACTGGCATCTGATTAATTGCGGCGACGGCTGGTATCATTATGATACCTGCCCGAATAGGGATAAGATGGATACCTTTATGTTAACGGATCAGGAGGTTGCTGACTACACAGCAAAGAGAGGGAATAATTATTATAACTTCGATAAATCCCTTTATCCTGCAACTCCGGAAAGATAAAGAAGCATCCTGTGGGCGAAATAACTGATAGGATTTTAATATCGTAGGATGCAGGATAAGAAAAATTTGGCTAATAGGGGGAAACGATACGAAAACGCTAGGAGTTATTGGTGGATTAGGCCCGATTGCAACTGCATATTTTTATGAGCTGCTGATTAAAATGACAGAAGCGGCGAGGGATCAGGAGCATATAGAGATGATTATCTATAGTAAGCCTTCCATTCCGGACCGGACGGAATATATCCTGGGAAGAAGCGGGGATAACCCTGTCGATCCTATGATTGAAGTTGGAAGGTCTCTGATATCCCTTGGTGCTGATTACCTTGCGATACCCTGCATCACCGCTCATTATTTTCATGATAGCCTGACTACAAGGATTGGTGCACCGATTATTCATATCGTCAAGGAGACCGTAGGTTACCTGAAGGAGCATGGCATCAGGAAAGCAGGTATTATGGCGACAGATGGAACCATCCATAGCGGACTATTCCAGAAGGCCCTTACGGAGCGGGGAATTACTCCGGTGATACCTTCAAAGCGGGGCCAGAAATATGTAACGGATCTAATTTATAAGGACATTAAATCAAATCTTCCGGCTGAAATGGATAAATTTGCGGAAGTGACAGAAGAATTGAGATGCAAGGGAGCGGAGGTTATTATCCTTGGCTGCACGGAGCTGTCTCTGATCAAAAGGGATTATCATATCGGTGCCGGTTTCCTCGACGCCATGGAGGTTCTTGCTATGCGCTCGGTCACCTTATGCGGAGCGAAGCTGAAGAAGGAATACCGGAATCTGATTACCGGCAATAAGGAGGAATATATTATAACCTCCATACATTAATTACATGACAGGAAGGCTTGCCAATAAGGCAAGGTGAAACAGATGCAGAGAAATGTTTTGGAATACTTAGAACAGATAGTTACCAGGGTTCCCGAAAAGATCGCCTATGCGGACGAAGCATCGGGAATTACCTTTGAAGAGGTATATAAGAATTCAAGAGCGATCGGAACCTTTCTAAACATGAAAGGTCACCGGAAGGAGCCCATCGTCGTATTCATGGGAAAGCATCCCAGAACGATTGTCAGCTTCTTCGGAGTGATCTATTCCGGTTGTTATTACGTACCGATTGATGAAGAGATGCCCAGACACCGCATTGAATTGATCTTTAAAAACCTGAAGCCGGGTGCGGTAATCTGTGACAGTGAGACAGTGAATGCCCTGGAGAGCTATGAATATCAGGGTAAGGTATATACCTATGAGGAAATGATTCAGACGCCGGTTAAGGATGAGAGCTTGCTTAGTATCCGGGAGAGTCAGATTGATACCGACCCGATCTATATTGTATTTACCTCCGGCTCCACGGGAATTCCGAAGGGTGTTGTAGCCTGCCATCGTTCCGTGATTGATTATATAGAGAGCCTGTCCGACGTTTTAAGGTTTAATGAGAATACGGTATTCGGAAATCAGACTCCGCTTTATGTGGATGCCTGCCTAAAGGAGCTTTACCCGACCCTTAAATTTGGAGCAACTACCTACCTAGTACCTAAGAGTCTGTTCATGTTCCCCTTAAAGCTGGTGGAATTCCTGAATGAGAAGAAGATCAATACGGTCTGCTGGGTTGTATCCGCACTGACGATGATCTCAGCCTTCGGTGCACTGGAGAAGGAGATACCGAAATATCTCCATACGATTGCCTTCGGCAGCGAGGTGTTCCCGATCAAGCAGTTCAGACTCTGGAGGAAGCATCTTCCGGTGGCCAGGTTCGTTAATCTGTACGGACCCACGGAAGCTACCGGAATGTCCTGCTATTATGAAGTGAACAGGGAATTTGAGCTGAACGAGATGATACCCATCGGCAGACCCTTTCAGAATACGGAAATCCTTCTGCTGGATGAGAATAACCAGATACCCGAAAAGGGGGAGGCCGGAGAGATCTGCATCCGTGGTACCTCACTCACTCTGGGATATTATAAGAATTTTGAAAAGACGAATGAGGTATTCGTACAAAATCCGTTAAATACCTCTTATCCGGAGCTGATCTATCGTACCGGTGATCTGGGCAGATACAATGAATATGGGGAGCTGGTCTTTGTCTCACGGAAGGATAACCAGATCAAGCATATGGGACACCGGATCGAGCTGGGTGAGATTGAAGTAGTTACCAATATGCATCCGGAGATCAAAAGCGCCTGCTGTATCTTTGACGATACCAAAAAGAAGATTGTGCTGTATTATGTGGGAGATATTACAACCGCGGTGTTGGCGGATTTTCTGAAGCAGAAGCTGCCCAGGTATATGGTACCCAATGTAATGGAGGCAATACCGGTTATGCCGTTAACCTCCAACGGTAAGATTGACCGTGTGTTATTAAAATCGAATTATTATAAGAAATAATTACTGAAGTAGTAAAATCATGAATAGGAAGTAATAAATAAAATTTATATAAAAAATTATGGTTAGGAGAATGAACCTTATGGAACAAATACTTGAGATACTGAGCGGACTTCACCCGGAGGTGGACTTTAAAACCTGTAACACCCTGATTGATGACAGGATTATCGATTCCTTTGATATCGTATCCATTATTTCTGATATCAGTGATGAATTTGACATTACCATTCCGGTAGAGGAGATCGTACCAAAGAATTTTAACTCTGCGAAAGCAATTTATGCTTTAGTTGAGAGATTGATCGAAGAAGAATAATCAGCGCAGTGTGAAGTAATGAAAATTATCACGCTACTAAAGACAAGTATACATGGTAAGTGTAAAATTAAGGAAAATTTCATGCTTACAAGTTTGAGTCTGCGTCTTCCTCAGCTCAAACGTAAATTAAGAGCAGATTATCCGAGGAGTGTGAAAAACTAGATTTTCATAAGTTTGAATTTGTGTATAAGCCCAAATTCACGGATTTCTGAAAGAACGGAGATTGTTTATGCTTTTTACGTCATATCGATTCATATTATTTCTGGTGATAACCGTGACCGTATATTATCTGATCCCAAAGAAATACCAATGGATGCTGTTATTACTGGCAAGCTATGTGTTTTACTTATTTTCCGGCCCGGTATATCTTATCTATATCCTGGCGACGACCCTGTCAACCTACTATGCAAGCCGGAGAATGGACCTTCTTCAGAACCGTCAGGCGGTTTATCTGAAGGAGAAGAAGGAGGAGCTATCCAGGGAAGAACGGAAGGCTTATAAGGCCAAGATGAAGGGGAAGCAGAGAAAATGGCTGATCCTGTGTCTGTTGTTCAATTTTGGTATTCTGGCAGTATTGAAGTACTCGGATTTTACGATCTATAATATCAATTCGGTTTTCGATTTGTTCAAGATGGATACACAGCTGC
>JAEYQV010000084.1 GCA_023409835.1 Bacillota bacterium | reverse complement strand
TAGCTTTCTGCCGCATGACTGTATCCGACCAGGATGACATGCTTCAGATTATAACCCTTGCGTCTTGCAATTCTTAAGGAATAGGCAAGCAGCAGCCTGGCGCCTGAGCTGAGGATGACATTAGTGGCAGAGAATAAAAATACAAATAAACGGGAAATATCCCGCTGCCTCAGCATATACAGCAAAGCAAAGTAGAATACTGCCCCAAAGATCGTGGAGGTTGTTATGTTCAATACCTCGGCCAGCTTTTTCTTGCCGCGCTTAGGCGTATACAGCTTCATAAATGAGTAGATTATAATGAATAATGGTACAGTAAAAATCAGATATTGGGCGTATACAGACAGGTGCAGGAATTTACCCGTTTCAGCCCGAAAAAGCTTCAGCTTGGTTAAAGGACTATAAAATCGCAAATAATATGCAATCAGATAAGCAATCGCTACAATACAGGCATCCATAAGGACATGAACCCTGTTCAGCATTTTCTGGTTGTCTTTTATCATAGGAGATGCCGCCTTTCGTAGATTGAATATTGTCAACTTATCTACTATAATACATGATTCTCATGTTTTCAACAACAAGTTTTTCGTAGGAGCTTCCTGACAAACCTACAAAGTTTTTAGTAGGAGCTTCCTGGCATAGGATTTCGGGGGACATCCCGAAGACTGATTATATATGAGGTGAGAACGGATTACCGGTGCACACTTTTTTAAATGATTTTTCACAATCTAAACACAAAATACTGTTACACTCTTATTATAAACCGAAGGAAACAATAAAAGGATGAAAGGAGAGTTCTTATGGATGAATTTGAAAGCAATGAAAACAATCAGTTAAATTCGAATATGAATGATAATCAGCCGCAACAGGATAACAGAGTACCGGAGTACAGCTTTTGGGCTGAGCAGATGTCCGACAGGAATAATTATCAGGGTATCAACCCCGGACCAAGCTATGGATACACAGAAGCTCCCAAGACCAACCCGGAAGGTATCCCCCCGAAGAAGAAACGCAGAGTCTTAAAATTTATTGCAAAAGCTGCATGCTTCGGAGTATTGGCAGGTGCCAGCTTCATCGGAATCCTAACCCTTTATAATAGAATCAATCCGGAAGCTGGGGAGAAGGAGAGATTTATCCTGGGCAGTGGGAAGGAGTCCTCAGAGTCTTCCGATGTAAAGCTAACCATTGGAAGCACCGGTCAGGGTAATATTCAGTTAACCTCGAAGGGAGCGGTAAGCGATATGGTGGATGATACGATGTCGGCCATTGTATCTATTACCAGTATTTCTACCCAGAAAGATATATGGTTTGGCCAGGAATTCAACAGTGAGGGAAGCGGTTCCGGTATTATTGTAGGAAAAGATAACAAGGAGCTTCTGATTGCTACCAATAATCATGTTGTAGAAGGAACGGATCAGATTACGGTAACCTTTATCGATGGTAAGAAAGTGGATGCGGTTATTAAGGGAACTGATTCTGTGGCGGATCTGGCGGTAATCTCCGTTAATATATCCGATATGGAAGAGAGTACTTTAAAGGCCATCAAGGTTGCTAAGCTTGGTAATTCGGACGATGTTAAGGTTGGTGAGATGGCAGTTGCAATCGGTAATGCACTGGGCTATGGCCAATCGGTAACTGTGGGTTATATCAGTGCGAAGGATAGGAAGATTGAAGTATCCGACAATTACAGCTACAAGACGATGGAGCTTCTCCAGACGGATGCTGCAATTAATCCCGGTAACAGCGGAGGAGCCCTATTGAATGTGGCCGGTGAGGTAATCGGCATCAATACGGTGAAGTATGCTTCCAACGAAGTAGAGGGTATGGGATATGCGATTCCAATCTCCAAAGCAATTCCAATCATCAATGATCTGATGAGCCGTGAAATCCTTAAGGAGGAAGAGCAGGGCTTCCTCGGAGTTACCCCGACTGATGTAACAGAGGAGATTTCCAAGATGTACAATATCCCTATCGGAGTATTCATGTCCGATGTTATGAAAGATGGTGCTGCAGCAAAGGCAGGTATTCTACAAGGGGATATTATTACTAAGATTAATACTACGGAGATAACCTCCAGCACCCAGCTGCGAGAACTGGTATCCAGCATCAAGGCAGGAACCGATATTTCTGTTACCTTCATGCGTGGAACGGACGGCGGCTATAAGGAAATGACACTTACGGTAACCCTTGGGGCGAGACCTGCGAATCTCGCACAATAAAGCATCCGAATTAAGATAGAAGTAAGTACTGGCTATTGTATTACTGTAAAGATACGGAATACGGGACCTTTGAATAAAGATTCAAAGATCCCGTATTCGTCGTTTAGTAGTTGGCATATATATGATACTAACCCATAGGTTTCCTTAGCAGGTTATCTTAATAAGAGGGGGGTGGCCCTTAAATCCACTATTGTACGTTCCAATCAGATAAGCTATAATAAGGATTATATTTTTTATAGGAAGTAATCAGATAATCAATTAGCCAGGAGTATTTATGCAGTGGACACAAGCTTTTAGAGCTCTGAAGGCTGCTTAGAAATGAGGTAATAATGAAGAATAACGATGATTTTAATCGGATTGATATGGATAAATACAAAACAAATCATAAGGATCATGATGACCATGATGACTATGAGGAGATCTGCTATCTATGCAGAAGACCGGAAGGTGTTGCGGGAAAGATGGTACATATTCCGAACAATATCAATATATGCTCCGATTGTATGCAGAAGACCTTTGATACCATCAACAAGGGGGATAATCCTTACTTGAATATGATGGGGATACCTCCGGAGCTTTTTAAGACCACCGGCATTAAGGGCAATTTTCCCTTGGGGAGTTTATCCCTGGGGGATATTCCTGATGCACAGAAGCTGAAGAAAAAGAAGCCGGAGGAAGACAAGAATTCGCAGGAAGGCTTTGACCGTAAGAACGTTCCTTCCCCCCATATAATTAAGGCAAAGCTCGATGATTTTATCATCGGGCAGGAGCGTGCCAAGAAGGTGATTTCAGTTGCAGTATATAACCATTATAAGAGGATTGCCTCCAAGCAGGGGAATGAAGTCGAGATTGAGAAATCCAATATGCTGATGATCGGTCCAACCGGCAGCGGCAAGACCTTACTGGTGAAGACCCTGGCAAAGCTGTTAAATGTTCCGCTGGCAATCACGGATGCAACCTCACTGACAGAAGCGGGTTATATCGGTGATGATGTGGAGAGTGTTATCTCTAAGCTTTTGCAAGCCGCCGGTAATGATGTGGAGAAAGCGGAGCGCGGTATCGTATTTATTGATGAGATTGATAAGATTGCCAAGAAGCGAAATACAAACAGCAGGGATGTCAGCGGCGAATCCGTACAGCAGGGACTGCTGAAGCTGCTGGAAGGCAGTGATGTGGAGGTTCCGGTCGGAGCTTCCTCCAAGAATGCCATGGTGCCCTTAACAACGGTAAACACGGAGAATATTCTGTTCATCTGCGGCGGAGCCTTCCCGGAGCTTGATAAGATTATTAAAGCCAGACTGAATAAACAATCCTCCATCGGATTTAAGGCCGACTTAAAGGATAAATATGATGACGATATGAATATTATGGAGAAGGCAACCGTAGAGGATCTCCGTGAATATGGAATGATTCCGGAATTCTTAGGCAGGCTTCCCATATTGTTCTCCCTGGAGGGCTTGACGAAGGAGATGCTGGTTAAGGTATTACAGGAGCCGAAGAACGCAATCCTGAAACAATACCAGAGTCTGTTGGCGATGGATGAGGTGGATCTGCAGTTTGCACCGGAGGCTTTGGAAGCAATTTCTGAGAAAGCGATGGAGAAGAAGACCGGAGCAAGAGCACTCAGAGCTATTCTTGAGGATATCATGCTGGATATCATGTATGAGATTCCAAAGGATGATAATATCGGACGTGTTATTATTACCAGGGATTATATTGAAGGTAAGGGAGGGCCGGTCATTGAGATGAGAGGCGCCGAAAAGCACAATCTGATTACTCAGAGGACTGCAAATATCTAATCACAACTGTTATGAATCGGAGGAAAGGAGACAGGAGCATCATGTCATTTTTTGATCCTAAGCAGGAGCAGGAGGAAATTCAGGAAGATAGGGAACAGAAGGGATCGGAGGAGCTTCAGACGGAAGAAGAGGAATATGAGGTTGTCGAAAGAGAGATACTTCCTGCGAAGATCATCTGCCCCGACTGCGGGGGGATCACCCTGGAAGGACTGGATTTTTGTGATAAATGCGGTGGTGAATTGTAGTTTTTGGCTTAATATTTTTTATTGACAAAAGATATATTCGAGTATATGATAGATGCAGAATAAAGACGTTCGTAATGCATGACAGAATTTTTGCTGTTAATCCATAAGGAACGTCTTATTTATACCATTAACAGGACACCAAATTAATACGTTAAAGTGTTGTGCTTTAAAGTGTTATATTAATCCAAGTCCTAAATTTTACGGGAGGGTTATTATGAAAAAGAGATTATTTAGCCTTATGATTGTAATGGCTATGCTGGTTGCCAGCTTGTCAGCCTGCGGAACAAAAGCATCCGATGAAAAGGATGGCGGTAAAACCAGCGGAACGAACGAAACAAGTGATAAAAAAGATACCTCTGATAAAGGTAGTAAAACCGATGCAGGTGATGCGACCTCCAATACCGGTAAATTTTTAATTGGTGGTATCGGCCCTGTAACCGGCGGAGCTGCCGTATATGGACAGAGCGTTATGAATGGTGCCGAACTGGCAGTGAAGGAAATCAATGCGGCCGGCGGTATCAACGGAACTCAGATCGATTTTAAGTTTGAAGATGATGAGCATGATGCAGAGAAGGCTGTGAATGCTTATAACAGCTTAAAGGACTGGGGAATGCAGGTTCTCATGGGAACCGTTACCTCCACACCCTGCGTTGCTGTTGCTGCAGAGACAGTGAATGATAATATGTACCAGCTGACTCCCTCCGGTTCCTCTCCTGAAACAATCAAGAATGACAATGCATTCCAGGTTTGCTTCAGCGACCCTAACCAGGGTATTGCCTCCGCACAGTACATCGGATCTAAGGGACTTGCAACTAAGGTCGCTGTAATCTATGACAGCTCCGATATTTACTCCTCCGGTATTTATGAGAAATTCGCAGAAGAAGCTAAGAACCAGAGCTTTGAAATCGTGGCAGCAGAAGCCTTTACTGCTGACAGTAAGTCAGACTTCTCCGTACAGCTTCAGAAGGCTAAGGATGCTGGTGCAGAGCTTGTATTCCTTCCGATTTACTATACAGAAGCTACTTTAATCCTGACGCAGGCTGCTTCTCTTGACTTTAAGCCGATCTTCTTCGGTTGCGACGGTCTTGACGGTATCCTTGGTGTTGAAAACTTTAATACAGCATTAGCAGAGGGCGTTATGCTTCTGACACCTTTCGCAGCAGATGCACAGGACGCAGCTACCCAGAAGTTTGTAGCTGACTACAAGGCAGCTTATACAGACACTCCGAACCAGTTTGCAGCAGATGCTTATGATGCTATCTACATCATCAAGGCTGCTATGGAAAAGGGTGGAGTTACTCCGGCTATGAGCGTTTCCGATATGTGTGATGCAATGAAAGCAGCTATGACCCAGATTACAGTTGATGGTATGACCGGTGCCGGTATGACCTGGGCAGCAACCGGTGAGGTTAACAAGGCTCCCAGAGCTGTTGTTATCAAGAACGGTGCTTACGTAGCAGCAGAATAGTATTCTTACCGGGCCTTACCTGCCGGGAATATAAATGTAATATAATGTAGTGATAAACCCGAAGCATACAGAAGGGACAATATTGTCCCTCTGTATGTTTCTTATTTATTCAAGCTAAAGTAAAATTATGACAAGCTGTTGATTGTGGTTGTAACGGAAATGCCGATATGATACAATAGGAAGCGTAGGCGGGCAGCGCACACTTGCCCGTGATATGGCAACAGAACTAACTCGAAAGCAGTGCATGCGGCAGCATGCAGACGGGGGTAAATATGAGTTTTATTAACTATTTAGTAAATGGTATCAGCTTAGGAAGTGTATATTCCATTATAGCACTTGGATATACGATGGTTTACGGAATAGCGAAGATGCTGAACTTCGCACACGGAGATGTCATTATGGTCGGTGGATATGTCACCTTTACCGTAATGAGTACGATGGGTCTGAATCCGATCCTTGCCGTGTTAATATCGATATTATTCTGCACGATATTGGGAATTACAATTGAACGCATTGCATATAAACCGCTGCGAAAAGCTTCGTCTCTGGCGGTATTGATCACGGCAATCGGTGTCAGCTACCTGCTCCAGAATATTGCCCTTCTGATATTCGGGGCAAATACGAAATCCTTCACCTCGGTAATCTCCGTGCCCGCTTTAAAGCTTGCGGATGGAAGACTTACAATCTCCGGTGAGGCCTTGGTTACGATTCCGGTATGCATCATTATCATGATCGCATTAACCACCTTTGTTAAGAAATCTAAGACCGGCCGTGGTATGGTGGCAGTATCCGAGGATAAGGATGCGGCAGTCCTGATGGGTGTTAATGTGAATAAAACCATTGCTACCACCTTTGCCATCGGCTCGGCTCTTGCAGCGATAGCCAGTGTCCTGATGTTTTCCGCATATCCGAGCCTGACCTCAACCTCAGGTGCGATGCCCGGTATTAAGGCCTTCGTCGCAGCAGTATTCGGAGGAATCGGTTCTATTCCCGGAGCCATGATCGGAGGTATTCTTCTCGGTGTGATCGAGATATTGGGAAGAGC
>JAEYQV010000068.1 GCA_023409835.1 Bacillota bacterium | reverse complement strand
CTCCTCCATAAGCATGTACCATTGGCTGCCTTTCTATTTATGATGAATATATTCTTTTACGGAATTGCTCACCACACTGCAAACTCTGGGATCAAAGGGCTGTGGCATAATATTATTCTCGTTCAGGTCGGCATCCTCCACCAGTCCGGCAATCGCTATCGCTGCAGCCAGCTTCATTTCTTCGGTAATCTGCACAGCTCGGCCCTCTAAAGCTCCCTTAAAGATACCGGGGAAGGCAACCACATTATTTACCTGGTTCGGGAAATCGGATCTACCGGTTGCAACTACCTTAGCACCGGCCTCCTTTGCAAGGTCCGGCATAATCTCGGGGACGGGGTTTGCCATCGCGAAGATGATGGCATCCTGATTCATGGAAGCAACCATTTCCTTGGTAACGATATTCGGAGCCGAGACTCCGACAAATAGGTCGGCACCCTTCAAGGCATCAGCAAGAGTACCCTTTTTATTCTCCGGATTTGTTACGGATAGCATCTGTTTCTGCATCCAATTCAAATTCTTATATTCGGAATGTAGAATTCCCTCCCTGTCGCAGAGAATAACATGAAGGAAACCATAGGATAATAGCAGCTTAGCGATGGCAATTCCTGCAGAGCCGGCACCATTGATGACTACCCTGCAAGTCTCCTTCTTCTTATTAGTAACCTTTAAAGCATTGATTGCGCCGGCAAGCACGACAATAGCAGTACCATGCTGATCGTCATGAAATACAGGGATATCCAACAGCTCCTTTAGGCGCTCTTCAATCTCAAAGCATCTCGGAGCAGATATATCCTCCAGATTAATTCCACCAAAGGCAGGAGCAATATTTACGATAGTCCGGATAATTTCTTCCGTATCCTGAGTTTCCAGACAGATCGGAATAGCATTAACACCGCCGAATTCCTTGAATAATACAGCTTTACCCTCCATAACGGGCATTGCTGCATAAGGACCGATATTACCAAGTCCAAGTACGGCACTTCCGTCCGATATTACGGCTATAGTATTTGCCTTCATCGTATAACGGTAGGCAGCAGCCTTATCCTCTGCAATTACCCGACAGGGCTCTGCAACACCGGGGGTGTAAGCAACAGCCAGATCTTCCTTGGAGTTAACCTCGCACTTTGAGGTAATCTCTAATTTGCCCTTCCATTTTTCGTGCATTAACAAAGCTTTTTCATTGATGTCCATTTTTTCTCCACCTTACTCTATATATCTTATCATATGCCGTTAATTACTATTATTGAGTATTCCGGCACTTAAATATTACTCTTTGTTTTAATTTTGATTAATTATGTATTATCTCCCAAAAAATATTTTAAAGTTATCATAACACTATGGATTTCTCAAAGCAAGCAATTCATATAAGAAATACCTGGTTTACTTGGCGTTCGATTCTTTGTCGTAAGAAAGTACTTCCATTTCTTATGGACAAGGTGTATAATAATAACGCATAATTATGATTTCTACGGCTAGTATCCCTCACGGGTTTATTCTAAATCATCTCTACCACAAAATCCCCATAAAAATCAAATTAAAGACCAAAGGAGCTGAGTATATGGAAATGCATTATGAAGCTATGACCCTGATTAATCTTAGGGAGCAAGCGAAGGAAAGAGGACTAAAAAATATTACTGCATTAAAAAAGAATGAATTGATTGAAGTACTAAAGAACTATGACATGGAAAACAGCCAGGAAAACCAGGAAGAGACACGGGTAACCCTTGGAACAGAAGAGCTCCGGAGCAATCAGGGGGTTAACCGGGAGGAACAGCCACCTGAGGAGCAGGCTCCGCCCAGACCGGTTCAGACGGTTAGAGATGACAGACGATCACCCGGAAGCGGTAATGAGAATATGGAGCAGCTGGACAGTGGTGAGACTAAGGAGGGCATTCTGGAGGTTCTTCCGGATGGCTATGGTTTTATTCGGTGCGATAATTATCTCCCCGGAGAAAGTGATGTTTATGTTTCACCGGCGCAGATCAGAAGATTCAACCTAAAAACCGGTGATATTGTTTCCGGTAATACCCGGATACGGAATCAGGGAGAGAAGTTCTCTGCTCTTCTCTATATCAAGTCAGTGAATGGCTTCCATCCGAGCGAAGCCCAGAAGAGAAAGAAATTCGAGGATCTGACACCGATCTTTCCGAATGAGAGGATTCATTTGGAGACCCCGGGAGCCGGTGTGTCGATGAGAATGGTGGACCTGATCTCTCCAATCGGTAAAGGCCAGAGAGGCATGATTGTTTCTCAGCCGAAGACCGGTAAAACCACTCTGTTAAAACAGATTGCCAAGGCAGTTACGAAGAACCACCCCGATATGAAGCTGATCATTTTATTGATTGATGAGCGTCCTGAGGAGGTAACCGATATTAAGGAATCTATCGAGGGGAAGAATGTTGAGGTTATCTACTCCACCTTTGATGAGCTGCCCGAAAATCATAAGCGCGTATCTGAGATGGTAATCGAACGGGCGAAACGTCTGGTTGAACATAAGCAGGATGTTATCATTCTGTTGGATAGTATCACAAGACTTGCAAGAGCCTATAACCTGACCGTACAGCCGAGCGGAAGGACCTTGTCCGGCGGTCTGGACCCTGCAGCTCTTCACATGCCGAAGAAATTTTTCGGTGCCGCGAGGAATATGAGAGAGGGCGGAAGCTTGACCATACTGGCAACAGCGTTGGTGGATACCGGCAGCAGAATGGATGATGTCGTATTCGAAGAATTTAAGGGTACCGGTAATATGGAGCTAGTTCTGGATCGTAATCTGTCCGAGAAGAGAATATTCCCGGCGATTGACCTTCCGAGATCCAGCACGAGAAGAGAGGATCTTCTCCTTACCCAGCCGGAGCTGGAAGCAACCTATCTGATGCGTAAGGCCCTGGGAGGTATGAAAGCAGAGGAAGCACTGGAGAGAATTATTGATATGTTTCTGAGAACAAAATCCAATGCAGAATTCATTGAAACGATCAAGAAGACCAAAATTGTCTTTTAGGTATTGCATAACCATTTAACCTGTGCTATAATTAACAAGCTGTTTATTAAATTGGAATTATTATATAGACCAATATAAGAACTATTTGATTGTGAAGAGGTGAAATCATGAAAGAAGGAATCCATCCGAAGTATTTCCAGGCAAAGGTTGTTTGCAACTGTGGTAATGAATTTGTAACCGGTTCAACAAAGGAAGATATCCATGTTGAAATCTGTTCCAAGTGCCATTCATTCTACACTGGACAGCAGAAGGCATCTGCAGCTCGTGGTGCAATTGAGAAATTTAACCGCAGATATGGTATGAGTCAGGATAAATAGAGTAGTACTGATAAAGCGTTAAAAATTGGGTTGAGGTTCACTTCCTCAGCCTATTTTTAAATAAGAAGTAAATTAACCTAGTATCATTATATGATATGGTTTGAGAAAATATCAGGCCATTAGAAAGGTTTGGGTGTTTGAATGAAGCCATCTGGTATTGGGGGCATGGCTGTTATTGAAGGCGTAATGATGAAAAACAAGGATGAATACGCCATAGCAGTACGTAAGCCAAATAATGAAATTGCAGTGGAGAAGAAGGCTCATAAGGATTTTGCTGAGAAGGTGAAACTGTTTAAGCTGCCGATTTTCAGGGGGATGCTGGCATTTGTCGACTCCATGGTAATCGGTGTGAAGGCTTTAAATTTTGCATCCAGCTTCTTTGAAGAGGAGGAGGAGCAGACAAAAGCAAACAAGAAAAACAAAAAAGCGGAAAAGGCTGATCCGAATCATAAAGCTCAAAAAGAAGTAAAAAAGGATAAGAATAAAAATAAAGCAGCGCAGGAGAAGGAAACATCTGCCGACAGTGAGAAGGATGGCAGCTCTAATACGCTTTTGATGGCAGGGGCCGTAGTGGTATCCCTTGCAATATCAATAACGTTTTTTATGATTCTTCCTGTACTGATATCCAATCTGTTTGCTAAGGTCATTGACAGCCGTTTCTGGCTCTCTCTGCTGGAAGGTGTATTACGAATCGTCATATTTATCGGATATATTGTTGCCGTATCCCAGATGTCGGATATTAAGAGAGTGTTCATGTACCATGGCGCAGAGCATAAAACCATCAATTGTCTTGAAAACGGATTTGAACTGACCTTAGAGAACGTGAAGTGGCAGTCCAAACAGCATAAACGCTGCGGTACAAGCTTCATGCTTCTGGTAATGCTGATCAGTGTTGTCTTCTTTATTATTATACAGCCGAGTACGCTGGTGTGGAGAATTGTAACCCGTATTCTTCTGGTTCCTATTATCGCAGGTGCTTCCTACGAATTTATCCGTGTTGCAGGCAGAAGCAACAGTAAGCTGATTCATATCTTAAGCCAGCCGGGGATGTGGATGCAGGCCCTTACAACAAAGGAGCCCGATGATTCCATGATCGAGGTGGCAATCCAATCAGTGGATGCGGTATTTGACTGGAGAGCCTTCTTAGAGACTTTCTCTGCAGAGGATAA
>JAEYQV010000036.1 GCA_023409835.1 Bacillota bacterium | reverse complement strand
GAATTATCTATGCCTCACATTTCTTGGATTGGATTGAGAACATCGGCAATAGCTACAGACCGGATATAGCCTACATAAAGCCCGTTTATTATTTTCTTTCCATAGTACCGGTGGTCTTCTTAATTACTATGCTTGGATCGGTACTGCCGAAGAAATTCGCAGCAAAGCATGCCGAGGGAACCGTTTATCATACCCTGGGATTGGTGAAGCTTCTGAGCTTCCTGCTGCGACCGATTACCTGGACCCTACAAAAGACCATGGATGCTCTCCTGCGTCTATTTGGGGTGAAGCCCTCCGAGCTTGAGGATAATGTTACGGAGGAAGAACTGATTTCCATGATAAATGAAGGCCATGAGCAGGGTGTATTCGACGCAGGGGAAGCAGAGATGATTTCCAATATTATTGAGCTGGATGAGAAAGAAGCTCAGGATATTATGACTCATAAGAAGAAGATTATTGCAGTAAGCTCCGATATGACCGTAAAGGAAGCACTGCACTTCATGGTTTCGGAGAATTACTCCAGATATCCCCTCTATGAAGGTAATAGGGACAATATCATAGGTATACTTCACCTAAAGGATGTGATCGTAGCTTACCTATCAGAGGAGCTACGGGATAAGCCCCTCGGTGAAATCGCCAGAGAGCCCTATTTTGTACCGGATACACAGAACATTAACATTCTGTTCCAGGAGATGCAGGCAAAGAATATTCATATGGCAATCGTAATTGATGAATACGGACAGACGGCAGGCATTGTGGCGATGGAGGACTTCCTGGAGGAGATTGTCGGTAACATTCAGGATGAGTACGATGAGGATGAGAAGCTGATCCTTTCCTCTGACAGGGATACCTTTGTTGTGAAAGGCTACATCAGCCTGGAAGAGCTGGAGGATGAGCTGCAGATTGTGATTGACCATGAGGATTTTGATACTCTGAACGGCCTTTTAATCTCCCTACTGGATAGAATCCCTGCCGACGGGGAAAAAGCCACCCTGGAATATGGGGGATATCAGTTCGATATTCTGGAAACCAGGAATAAGATGATTGAACAGGTCCGGATCTCAAAGTGTCCAAGTAAGGATGGGACACAACAGGCCGATTCATGATATTACTTCGAAAAGAATAACTAAAAAATGAGCTGTACACTGACAGTTAATTACTGCTGGTGTAACAGCTCATTTTTTGGTATACAACTGGGGTGTTGATATACCTTAGCGTATAATAGGGTGGGAGTAGAAAGTGTTTTATCACGATCTATGAGCTTATTATAAATGCAATCTGTGACTACTTTGTGAAGGCATTATAAATATTTAATAAAAAAATAAAATAATTCAGTGAGATTCTATGGACAAGAATCAGGGTGCCTGAAGCTGATGCTTACAGACACCCTCTCATCATATCTATAAAGTAGGGAGGAGGAGAGTGAAAAATTGAATTCAATCACTTTCTATCTATAGTATAAACACTATTTATGATTAAAATATGGATAGAATAAAGACATTTTGTTAACAATTTAGTTCAATTTTATGTCATTTCGGATAGGTTTTGGATTCAGGTATTTCACTGCTTTCCAGGAGAACGAAGTGTTTGGTTATTAACACTAAACCAAACGGGACTAATGATGATTTACTTGCTATAATTTGCTTTATTGTGTACAATTATAGGAGTAATAGGAATTTGCCGGCTGTATCACCATTCGATAAGGAAATTTAAGGTGAGAGGATAGATCATATGAAATTAACGTTTAATAATTTTAAGATCAGGAATAAGCTGCTGCTTATCTATGCCTTCTGTGTTTTTATCCCGATAATCGTAACAGATGCTATCATATTACATACAGTAAACATCAGCTCAGTCAGAGATCGGGAGAAGGAATTGCAATACACGATGGAGCGTATTGAGTATAACCTGACGGAGACAGTGAACGGCTGTATCCTGTTTACCAATAATCTCTATATGGATCAAAACCTTAATAAGTTTCTTAGTAAAAGCTACAGCAGCTATATGACTTATTATGATGATTATATAAAACTGTTAAGAAACAATAATTTCAGCTACAATTACAATAATGGAATCGTAAGTACAATCCAGATCTATGCGGACAATGATACGATATTGAACGGCGGCAAGATAGCTAAAGTGGAACTGATACAGAATACATCCTGGTATAAAGCATATAAGGAACATAACGCGGATATCTTCGTATATACCTATTTTGATGAGGCAAAACGTTATGCCATTGGAAGCGGTTCCTCAAGGACGATCAGTATCATTCGCAATCTGGATAATTTCGGATACCGCGGAATGGAAAAGCTCCTGAAGATCGATATTGATTATAATCTGATGCTGAGGGATGTTTTGAACGAGAAGGTAGATGCGGAAATATATATAAGAAATGGCGACTATATTTTATTCTCAAATCTTCCGAAGGAAAATAGTATGAGTGAGTATGCATCGTCCGAATCCATCGAATCACGGGCAACCACCATGTCAAAGACCTTCCGGGCAGGTAATGAGGAATGGGAAATTCTTGTCTTTTCAAAGATTCCTGCCTTCTGGACAGTAATAATAGAGAATAAAGGATTGCTGTTACTGGTTTTAATGAATGTTATAATCCCCTCTCTATTGATATTTTTTGTAGGAAGATCAATCAGTAAGAGACTTACCTTAGTAGCTACCTATATGGATAAGGTGAAAAAGGAGCAATTCGAGGAAATCGGTATTGCCGAAGGGGATGATGAGATAGGTAAGCTGATCATCAGCTATAACCTAATGGTACAAAAAATAAGAAATTTAATTGAAGTGGTGTTTAAGGGTAATGCCGAGAAGCAGGTATTGGAGCTCTCCAAGAAGCAGGCAGAGCTGAAGGCAATCCAGAGTCAGGTCAATCCGCACTTTCTGTTTAATACCTTGGAGAGTATCCGCATGAGGAGCTTACTAAAAGGAGAAAACGAAACGGCGGATATCATCGGTGAGCTTGCCATATTATTCCGTAAGAGCATGAACTGGGGCTCCGATACAATTACCATAGAAGAGGAGCTGAACTTTGTAGAGAAGTATATCAATATCCAGAGATATCGCTTCGGGGATAAAATCAAGTTTTATCATTATATTATGGAGGGGTGCGAAAAATATAAGGTTCCGAAGCTTGCAATCGTCACCTTTGTAGAAAATGCCTGTATTCATGGGATTGAAACTACAGTCAATGATGGGGTAATTTCACTGACAATTACAAAAAACATGGAGTATCTGTTCATTGAGATTTCTGATAACGGCGGAGGTATTGAGAAGGAGAAGCTGGATAAGCTGTTATGGATGCTGGAGCATGCGGACAGCAAAATGCTGAATGAATCCAAAAGCACAGGAATATTAAATGCTTTTCTCCGGTTAAAAATGTTTTGTGACGGCAATATTCTGTTCGATATTGACAGCAAAATAGATAACGGAACCGATATTACAATTCGTATTCCGTTATCCTATGTCGATAGTGAAAAGCTGCAGAAAATCGATTTTAATAAGGAGGTTAACGGGGATGATTAGGGTTTTAATTGTGGATGACGAGCCATATATCCGTCAGGGTATCAGAATACTGATTAATTGGGAACAATACGGCTTTGAGATCTGTGGAGAGGCCTCCAACGGAGTAGAAGCAGTCGAGCTGATGAAGAATACGGAATTTGATTTAGTAATTACTGATATTAAGATGCCCAGGATGGATGGATTGGAGCTGATTTCATATACCTGGGAGCATATTTCGAATAAAATCAGATTTATTATATTGAGCGGCTTTTATGAGTTCGAATATGCTAAGAAAGCAATTAAATATGATGTTGCCGATTATGTTCTGAAGCCCGTACAGAGGGAGGAGCTGATCCGTGTGCTTATGGATTATAAAGAACAGTTTTACCGGCAAGTGGAGAAACAGAAAAAGCTGGATTTCTCTGAAAAGATTGTATTAGACCGGCATCTCTCCCAGTTGATTTTCGGTCAGCAGAATAAAGAAGCTCTGGATTATGTCAGCCGGTATTTGGTAGATACGCAAAATGTCAGATATATCAGTCTGGAATACGATTTAATGAATGAGCAATTCAGGCAGCTGACCAGCTCAGACAAGCTTAAAGCAAAAACCCTTCTGTTTGACTCTCTGAAGGACTATCTGGGTAATAACTGGTATCATGCTTATACGGAGGAGGGAAGAATTGAGAACATACCTTCGGTGGGCTTCATCTATGTGAAAAAGCTGGCTGATCTGTCGGAGGTCAGCGAGAAGGAATACATGTCTAAGCTCTACGATTCCATCAGTACTAGTCTTTCCTATAAAATTATTATCTACATCGGTCAGCGGGTGGAGGATATCAGTCAGATTTCCGATTCCTATAAATCGGCGGAAATCGCAAAGAGCTTCCAACAATTTTCGAATGAACAGAATATAGCTTACTATGACGAGATTAAGAGCAGCTCCACCAATAAGAAGCCGGTGGATAAAGAGATGATGGATGAGCTGATCCGGTCGATTGAAGAGAATGATACCGAGGGAATCTGCAAGAAGATCGAAGTCATTTACAACTATTTTAAGGAGCTGGTAACAGAACCGGGTATCATAAAGATTAATCTGGACTACCTGCTATTTAACCTAATCAGTCTGGCCAAGTCTCTGGATCCTGATTTTGAACAGGAGGAGGTTTATAAGATGATCAGCCAGGGCGGCTATGACCAGATTGCCGTCAGGGGAAGTGTGAAGCATTTTAAGGAATTTGCCCTAGACTTCGCAAATTATTTATGCCAGATCAGGCATCATGCCTTCGGCGGCGTTTTAACGGATATTGAAAAGGAAATAACCGAGCATTATATGGATAACCTCAGTTTAAAATCCTTAAGTGAAAAGTATTTTATTAACAGTGCTTATCTGGGTCAGATATTTAAGAAGCAGTATGGAATATCCTTTAAGGATTATCTGAATAACTACAGAATTGACAGAGCGGCGGAGCTTTTAATCCGTTCTGATGAGAAAATCTATCTTGTGGCGAATGCGGTGGGCTTTAATAATACGGATTATTTTATCAGTAAATTTGTACAATTAAAGGGAATTACTCCGCTGCAATACCGAAAACAGCTGATGTCACGAAAGTAAAAAACAAACCGGATTCCTATTAAGCAATATGGCACATAGAACCATGAAAAGATCTCATTTACTTTCATGGTTCTTTTTATGCAATTCTACAAATTGAGGGATATAAAATTTCCAAAAATATAATTTTTTATATTTAAGCTATACTTTGTACGTTGCCCAAATTGTGCAATAATGATAAAATAATCGTAGCTGATATCCGCATGTATATGCAGATTTAGCAAATAAATATAGGGAGGAAATATCATGAAAAGATTCAGATCATTGATTGCCGTTATGTTGGTAATCACAATGTTCGGCGTACTTGCAGTTGGCTGTAAGAAAGATGATAAGCCTGCTACTACTACACCGACACAGGCACCGGCTGATACCAGCGGAGATAAAAAAGATACAGAACCTGCTGCTACAACCGCACCTGCAGAAATCAAGCAATTTACGATGTTCAATGCAGTATCTGGAACCGAAGTTCCGGATGACAACAGATTATTAAAGAAGATCGCTGAGGTTACCGGTGCTTGGGCTAAGGTTACCTGGTTAACCGGTCAGACAGCAGATGAGAGAATCGGTGTTATGGTTGCAGGCGGAGAATATCCCGACTTCATTACCGGTTCCACAGGTACAGCTGCTTTATTAGAAGTAGATGCTTTATATGCAATTGATGAGTATTGGGATAACTATCCTAACATCAAGAACTACTTATCCGAGTCAGATTGGAACAGAGTTAGAGCAGAGGATGGTCACATCTACCTGATTCCTCAGTTCGGTATTATCCAGGGTAAGGATATGGCTACATATCACTGGGATGAAGCATTCTGGATTCAGAAGGACGTTCTGATCTGGGCTAATTTCCCTGTAATCAAGACTATGGATCAGTACTTTGATGTAATCAAGGCTTATAAGGATGCTCATCCGAAGACAGAAGACGGACAGGATACCGTTGGTTTCTCTATGAGCTCCGAGGACTGGAGATACTTCGGCGTTGAGAATCCTCCGTTGTTCTTAGCTGGCTATCCTAACGATGGTGCTTGTGCTGTTGATCCTGAGACAGTTACTGCTCTTGACTACAACACCTTCCCTGAAGCAAAAATGTATTACCAGAGAATTAATAAGGCATTCAACGATGGCTTAGTACATCCTGAAACCTTTACTATGTCCTATGACCAGTACATCTCCCTGTTATCCACAGGTAGAGTATTAGGTACCTTAGACCAGATGTGGAACTTCAACACTGCACAGGAAGCTCTTATTACCGATGGTAAGGTTGGCAAAACCTATGTTCCGTTGCCGATTACCATTGACGGACAGAGACCTGACAGATGGCATAGTCCTTCCGCTCTTGACGTTTCCAACGGTTTATCAATCACAAAGAGCTGTAAAGACGTTGAAGGCGCTATGAAGTTCATTAATGATCTTCTTTCTCCTGAAGTTATGACCTTAAGATCTTGGGGTGAAGAAGGCGTTGACTACCAGGTTGATGAGAATGGTGTATTCTCCAGAACAGATGAGCAGAGAGCAAACTATGATAACAAAGACTGGGTTACCCAGAACCTTGTTACCGGTGCATATGCTTACTTCCCTCACTTCGAAGGAATGTTAGCTGATGGCAAGAATGCTCAGGATCCTAAGAATCAGCCGAACGAATTCTACTTAACATTATATGATGTAGAGAAGCAGCTTCTCGATGGTTATGGCTACAAGACCTTCTTGGATTTCTTGGGTAATGACGTTGTTGATAACGAGCCTTGGTATCCGATGTGGTCTTACACCAATAACTGGACCACTGAGACCGATTACGGCGCAGCTAGAGCAAAGATCACCGAGCTGAAGCATGAGTGGTTACCGAAGGCTATGATGGCTCCTGCAGACCAGTTTGATACCGTTTGGGATCAGTACATGGAAACCTACAGAACCGAAGTTGATATCGATGCATACCTCGATGAGTTAACAGCTGAGGCTCGTAGAAGACAGGCAATCGCTCTCGGTCAGTAAGTCTCTTTATTATCAATACGTTTGTAGATGGAAGCATACGATGCAGCTATAATACAAAGGTATTAAGATAGGTCTTACCTATCATTATGGGGGTGTCTTAAATCAGGCGGTCAACGACTGTTTAAGGCACCCCATTATAAAGGAAAAAGCAAGGGCTTACGAAAGTCCAATAATAAAATGAAGGAAGAATTAATAGAAATATAGTGAGACTGGAGGCACTTGTATGAAGAAGCGGAAACCCTATAAAATTATTATAGCTGTATTAAGCTTTGCAGCAATTATTGTTAGTATGTTTCTGCCTTACCTGCATCTTCCCGCGCAGAAAGGCGTTGAAGAAGGATATAACATTGATTATAGAAAATCAGCATTAGAAAGTAATATTATAAGTAAAGTAGCAAAGGATTCCGGCATCGATAAGAAAATTGTATACAACGCTGCAAAGAATATTGTGAACGGTAAGGACCGGGCAGACGTTGAGAAACGACTGAAGGAAAATGAGTATTACATTATTGACATTTTAACTGAAAAAATGAATGCTAAGGTAGCGGAGTTGGAGGAAATCGGACATCTGCCGGAAAGAGAATTTTCTTTCTTCGGAATGATTAAGCTGTCAGCTTCCGTTATTACACATATAGAACAGGATGTTATCAGTGCTTGTTTAGTTATATTTACGCTGATTATGACGGTGATATTTTCTCTCTTAGCCGGTCTTAAGGCATTATTTTCAAAAACAATAAAGTCTTACCGGATAGTAAAGATTCTATCCTTTACAAATATATTATTATCCCTTTTAGGACTGATAGCTATTAATGCGGTTAGTATCGGTGCCTTACAGGTAGAGGAGTTTAGGAAAGCGACTTGGGGAATTGGTTTCTTTGCAATCGCTGGAATCAATGCAATTGTTTTCATTGTCGCATATATCGGATACCTACACGAGAAGTATGAGGGCCTGGTAACCTGGAAGATGATTATGAAACAGAAGGAGTTAATCCTGCTGTCACTGCCCTTCTTGATTTATGGTGTTATTTTCTATTACTTACCCTTAGTTGGATGGACGATGGCCTTCCAGAATTATAAGCCGGGTGCAAAGGCAGGCCAGGTTTGGATAGGCTGGAATAAATTCACTCAGTTGCTTGGCGATAATGATTTTCTTATGGCTTTCCGTAATACAATTGCGATGAGCGTAATTAACCTGGTCTTCAGCTTTGTGTTTGCGATTGGTTTTGCGCTCCTGTTGAATGAGGTTGTTAATATAAAGGGTAAAAAGCTGGTTCAGACAGTATCCTATCTTCCTCACTTCCTATCCTGGATTATCGTTGCAGCCATCGTACGTAATATGTTATCCCTGGATGGCGGTATGATCAATGAATTACTCGTAAAGCTGAATATACTCGATTCGCCGATTAACTTCTTTGCGAACAGTAAGTATTTCTGGTGGATTGTCGGTGCGGCAGTTGTATGGAAGGAAACCGGTTGGAACAGTATTATTTATCTGGCATCCATAACCTCCATCAATCCGGATCTGTATGAAGCGGCCTCCATTGATGGTGCCGGCAGATTTAAGAAGATGTTACATATTACCCTTCCGGGTATTAAAGCTACGATTTTCGTTCTCTTAATCATTAATCTTGGTATGATTATGAATTCGGGCTTTGAAGCACAATACCAGTTGAAAAATGACCTAATTAAAGACACAGCAGAGGTTATCGATACCTATGTCCTGAATAAGTCCTGGAACCAGGGTGCGGACTGGTCCATTGGTACCGCGGCAGGTATCTTTAGGAGTGCTATCAGTATTTTGCTGGTTTCCGTAGCGAATCGTACAGCAAAAGCTTTTGATCAGGAAAGATTATACTAAGAAGGAGGGGAATAAGCATGAAGAAGAGCAGAAAAAAGAAAAGTGCAGCAAACATATCATTTGTTATCTTTAATACGATATTATTAACATTATTTTGTGTTATTACCTTATATCCCATCCTGAATACCCTGGCAATTTCTGCCAATGAGGCGGCGGATACCCTGAAAGGTGGCATTACTCTGTTACCGAGGAAATTCACCTTGGAGAATTATAAGACAGTATTCCGTACGGATTCACTGGTAAGAGGTGCCTATATCTCAGTTCTCAGAACCGTAATAGCAACGGTAGTTCAGATGCTTACCACTTCCCTGGTGTCATATGTATTAACCAGAAAGGAATTTCTGTTTAATAAACAGGTATCCAAGTTTTATGTACTTTCTATGTATGTCGGCGGTGGTATGATCCCAACCTTATTGTTAAATAAAAGTCTTGGATTAACCAATAATTTCTGGGTATATGTCATACCCGGTCTGGTTTATGCCTACAATATGATTGTTGTCAGAACCTATATGAACGGACTTCCGGATAGCCTGGTAGAATCAGCGCAGGTTGACGGAGCCGGGCATTTGAAAATCTTTGTAAGAATTATTTTACCTCTGTGTAAGCCGGTATTGGCTACGGTTGCCTTGTTTATCGCAGTAGGACAGTGGAACTCCTGGTTTGATGTTATGCTGTATAACTCAGGAAGACCGGATCTGACTACCCTGCAGTATGAATTGATGAAGCTTCTCTCATCCGTATCGTCCCAAGCCGGTGATCCTAATACAGCGAAGCATTCGGCCAGCATGGTAACTCCGGAATCGGTTCGTGCAGCAGCTACGATCGTTACTGCATTCCCGATCGTATGTTTATATCCGTTCCTGCAGAGATACTTTGTAACCGGTTTGACCATCGGTGGTGTTAAGGAATAATCACAGATTATTATAGTTTGTTTTAACAAAGATTTCGGTGGTAAGCTTCGCTTACTACTATGGACTTAGGTACCGGTATGTGTATTCGAATCACTTACATCCGACTATAAGTGTAAGAAATAAGGGCGTCGTACTACAAATGTACGGCGCCCTCTTAAATGGTGATTGCACGTGATTATTATTCCATCGGAGACACGCGATCGCTCGATTACAAGGTCATTAAGTTCCTGCCGTTTGTATGGCTAATGAAAATTATGATCCGGCATTAAGCACCAAGTGGATTTTGCGAACCCCCTCTATGTTTATTTATAATGCTTTGTAATTCTATGATATTAGATCCCACATCCATCGGACTGTGAGCATCTGAAGCAGTGAGTACTGTTACTCCCTTCTCTAGAAATACCCTTAGCATAGTCTGATTCATACCAAGCTCACAGTCTTTACTATAATTTAGATATAATCCTCCGCTCTGTTCAGCATACATATGATTCTTACCTAACAAGTCTGCTAACTTAATATACGTATTTCTTAGGTCATAGGATGGTTTATATCCAAAAGCCTTAATACTATCCGGATGAGCAACTCCAGTAAACAG
Organism: Bacillota bacterium; assembly: GCA_023409835.1. GTDB lineage: Bacteria > Bacillota > Clostridia > Lachnospirales > Lachnospiraceae > Mobilitalea. The sequence goes on along the minus strand of JAEYQV010000036.1, from coordinate 12,419 downwards.
ATTACTTTCAATCAGCTTTTCCATTATTTCATAATATCTCTGATATGCTTTATCTACATTAATGTTACACCAAAGCTCTCTCTTATGGTCAAAGCCAAATCCATCAATCCAATGAACCGAACCTGTGGCAAAATCGAAGGGATAACAATTAATCACATCCCTTATGAATTGCTCGTATTCTTCAAAATAACAGACCTCCAATCCGAATTTTACTTTGATTGGAAATGGAATCTGTTTTGCTTCTTGTATAAAATCGGTATAGCTTTTTATCGATAGGTTACCATTGTTATTGCGTTGAAACCACTCCTTTTGATATTCACTGTAGCTGCATACAGGTTCATACATCGGTACAAACTCTGTAAATCGATGACTATGTTCCAGCAAATAGATATCATCAAGCCCACAATCAGTAGCTTTGTGAATGAATCTGTTTAACCACTCAATTGTATAAGGTCCTCTTTCAAGATGAATATGGCAATCAATCATTGTATTCTCCTATTCCTTACTAAAATCCGGAAATTCACATTACTATTATACTAATAAATGACCGATAAACGCAACCAACTACTATTACTAAAAATTAATAAAATTGAATATATCATAATAAATTGATCGTATTTACCCTACTAGAGCTGAGATGGATCAAATATCCGGCTGCTCATGTGTATTCTTTCATTGTTGAAGGGAGGAGGGGGATGGTTTTTCACCTTTTTGCTTGAAATATAGAGTGATTAATTGTAAACTTATATTACATAAGTTTGTGACATGAAATAAATCAGTGAATGATTTAATGAGTTGGAGAATAAAATGCGGATTGGATTATTAAGGCACTTTAAGGTGAATTGCCCTCATAAGAAATGGATGACCTCTCAGGAATTCAGAGAATGGTCTGAAAAATATGAGGTTTCCAGGGTTATTAAGAAAAAGGTGGAGATGTACGGCATTGAATGGGATGTCTGCTATGTCAGTGACCTCCCCAGAGCAATTACTACAGCGAAAGAGGTATACAGCGGTAATATTATGATTGATAAGCTTCTTAGAGAGGTAGACAATGCACCCTTTATACATACGGAACGGATAAAGCTACCCTTTGCGGTGTGGCATGTATGCGGAAGACTGGCCTGGTATTTTAAGTCGAAGAGCCAGCCGGAGACAATTGAAGGTACAAGAAAGAGAATTCATCAGTTCCTTGATCGGATCGACTGGTCTAAGGAAAACATCCTGATTGTTTTCCATGGCTTCATGCTATACAATTTTCAAAAGGAGCTTCGTAAGCGTGGTTTTGAAGGAGAGAAGCTGAAGCTTGTAAAGAACGGTGTTTTATATGAATATGTGAGACAGGAAGAAAAGGATGGGGTACCGGATGAGAATCTCACTAATCTGTGTAGGTAAATTAAAGGAGAAGTATCTGTCAGCGGGAGTGGAGGAATATGCGAAGCGCCTTGGCAGCTATTGTACCCTGGAGATTCTGGAGCTTCAGGATGAGAAGACCCCGGATAAAGCCGGTGAGGCTCTGGAGGAGATGATTAAGAAGAAGGAAGGGGAACGGATCCTAAAGGCACTGAAGGAGGATTCCTACTGTATTGCCCTTGCTATCGAAGGAATACAGCTGACTTCCGTGGAGCTTGCTGAGAAGATGAATAATCTGGGGATTAACGGAACCAGTCACATCAGCTTTGTAATCGGAGGCTCTCTTGGGCTATCCCGGGAGGTACTTAACCGGGCGGATTATAAGCTTAGCTTTTCGAAGCTGACCTTTCCCCATCAGCTAATGAGGGTAATTCTTCTGGAGCAGGTTTACCGGGCATACCGGATTATCAATAACCAGCCGTACCACAAATAAGATTATGCTGACGTACATATTTTCGATGACTCAGCAGAAGGAGGGATTTCATTGAACAATTTGGATTTTGCTATTCAAATGGAGCTTGATGGACAGAAGTATTACCTGGAACAGGCTGAGATTTACAGAGACAGTGAACTTAGCACGGTATTCCGGTATCTCGCGGATGCAGAGAAGGAGCATGCGGCTCTTCTGACAAAGATAAAGAAGCAGGAGCCCTATGAGCTTAAAGAGAAAAACAGTACACCGGAGCTGAAATCTATCTTCCGCGGACAACCTCATTTTCAGCCAGGTGATGAGAGAGCAGCAAAGCAGAGGGATGTATATCGCTTGGCAGCGGAACAGGAAGAGAAGAGTATTGAACTCTATCAGAAGATGAAGTCCGAGGCATCTATGGAGAAGGATAAGGAGCTCTTTGATTTCCTGATTTTACAGGAGAAAGAGCACCTTAACCTGTTTGATAATCTGGTAATATTATTACTGCGTCCGGAGGAATGGGTAGAATCCGCAGAATTCGGTATCAGGGACGAATATTAATCACCATACCGTTTTTCACTTTTTCTTTTCGCCAGTTTATGCAGCTCTCTACATTGATGATTCGCTGCTCTAACATTCTTTTCACGGTTTCTCGGGGTACCATCAGCTTTTGGCTCAAAAGCTTATCCAGCCGCAGGTCGATAGGATAAGCACATATAATCTCAATCTGTACAGCCTCCCTAACAGAATGGGGGCTTGCCTCCATTCTGTTAGGGAGGCTTGCCTCCGTTCTATTATGGGGGGTTGCCTCCATTCTGTTAGGGGGGCTTGCCTCCATTCTGTTAGGGAGGCTTGCCTCCGTTCTGTTAGGGAGGCTTGACTCCATGTTTTTATGGAGGCTTGCGTCCATGCTTTTATGGAGACTTGACTCCGTGCTTTTATGGAGGCAGATATTGTCTCCGTGGATATCGTATTCCAAATTACTGTATTCCATCGCCGCCCTGTTTCTCTGATGGAGATTCACATCAAAGGCGTAGTGAGCTGCCAGCTCACGGTCGTTCTGAAGAAATCTTTGATAAAGCTCCTTATCGATAGCACGGACATCTGTGCGGGACAATATCTCCATATTCCAAGTTGCTTTACATTTTTTACATTGATAAATCAACCATACATCAATTCGGTTTCGGTTCGCATTTACTCTGAAATTCCTGCTGCATTCATACTCAGACCGGACTCCGCATTTCGGACAGTTTCTGAGTACGGTAGGAAGGGAGGTAGGTTTGACCCTCCATATATAATTTAACATAGCATATTCTCCGTTTCATTAATTAAGACATTGCAAACAGCCCTGTTTTCTATGCTGATTTACAGCAAGCAGAATAACAAAGCAGCTTCTAGCATGGAGTGCTATTATGGATAGCCTCCATAGACCATGAATTCTTAATTAACAATGAACGGGTGTCGCCATATGAAATATCCTCCTGTTTTAATAACAATAAGATAACATAAAGAGGCATTAGAAAGAACCTAAGACTTATTTCTGAAAGATCATTAAGGTTACAATAATTGTAAGTAGAGCTTTGCCCCAACCTAATAGTAAGATATAAAAATCCCCTATGCATCCAATTATGTAAGGCCTTTATGATACGGAGGACAAATACATAATTTTAGATGCATAGGGGATATCAGCTGATAGAACACATACTTCAGCCCATTCACATGGTGTTTAATCCATAATCCCACGATTTCTTTTCTCCTGTAAAAGGATTCGCTGGATACTTTTCACGGAAAGGAAATACTCTTCGGCAAGCTCTGAGGTACACCTGCCGTCCCTGTATTTCTCGAAGATTTCCTGATCTCTCTGTCTTACTTCATTTCTTATATTGGTGTTTGAACCCCATTCCTTACGGTTGCAGATCTTCTTGGGAATATATAAATACTGACCATCCGCATATTCCTGGACCATTTCCAGAAGGTCACGGGGTAACACGTAGTCTGCCTTCACATAGCTCATAATGCTCCTCCTAATATGATTAATCCGGATGAGCAAAGGCTATTGAATTATAATGACTGGTTTGTCATATGATAAATGCAATAGCCCCTGCTATGCATTCTTAACGTATCTGCCCATAAAATTCTCCTTTCTTAATATGACGTTATCACTATTCTGTTACTATTGCAGCAGCAGTTATTTAGACTTCATATATAACCTGTCACATGGCCGGGGTGGGAGAGCAGCTCAAAAAAAATACACCTCCAAGCCGGTATGCTTCCGGCTGCTGGAGGTGCTTTTCTAAGTTCCTGGTTATTATCCGAGGCTGATATTGAAAGCTATCTGGACAATTTCGCTATCCTGATGGACAGACAAGTTATGCTACTGTAACATTAACTGCCTGCATACCACGCTGGCCGCGCTCTAAGTCAAAAGTAACCTTCTGGCCTTCTTCTAATGACTTGAATCCGCTGGAAGCGATACCGGAGAAATGTACAAATACATCCTCGCCGCCGTTATCGTTAGTGATGAAACCAAAACCCTTTTGTGCGTTAAACCATTTTACTGTACCTTTGTTCATGAAAGATACCTCCTGTTTTATTATTGTATTATAGTCCATTAAAAAATCACATATTTTTGTAAATCATTAAACGTTATAATGACTTACAAAAATATGTGAGTTCATACATGACATCTGAAATACAAATCAAATATAGCATATATAGATGTATTTGTAAAGTCTTTTTTCAAATGTTACTGAAAAAAATAAAGATAAATCACTCTCCGGGTAATTTGAGCATTATATAAACATAGCTATTCCTTTCAATCAGGATTATTTCCCGCCGCTTAGTTATAGCGGCGGGACAACCTTAGGCGAGCGATTAAGCCGGTGTAAATCCAAAATAGTGCATAATACCGACATACATGCCATAAGCAAATTGATACTGATTGTTTCTTAATATCTCTGCATCGGAGGCGTTGGAGATATATCCCAGCTCCACCAATAAAGCAGGCATTGTAGTTCTTCTTAATACATAAAGGGATTTGTTCAAACGAATTCCGTTATTCCTGGTACCTGCGTATTTTGTAATTCCCGCCATAATTTGCTGTGCCATCCAGTTGGCCTGGGTACCAAACTCGTAGAGATAGATTTCTGTACCATTAATCGCCGGGTTCGGATTGGAATTCACATGGATACTGATAAAGTAATTTGCAGGCCATTCGTTGGCCATCCTTACTCTTTCTGCCAGGCTGGTGGCATTTGTAGTTCCTAATACGGTGGTTTCGGTCGGCCTGGATAAGCGGACATCAAACCGCGGGTCTTCATTTAACATATCAGCAAGATATACCCCCACCTGATAGGTTATATCCTGCTCGAATAAACCGTTGCCTGTTGCACCGGCATTATGAAAGCCGGTAGGATTGTGGCCCTGATCTATAAAAATCTTAATAGCCAAAGGAGCACTCCCTTTCCATTATACTATTATTATCTTATTCGGTTCCGAGTCATTTGTTACATTAAAAGGAATTAACAGAAAGAATATGGCAAATAGTTGATTACTATGCTATACTGTTCGTAACAATTGTAAATTTTACCAAGGAAAAGTATAAAAATGTCTATGATATAAACGGTCTGTTTCGTAAAGGAATAGGATGCAATGTCTGTACATAAGGTGCTCAGGCAGCCCGGAGGTTAATATGGGAAGATTATTAAGGGGATTAAAGAAGAATAGAGTAATTTCAATCTCATTTATCAGCAGTATAGCAGTGGGCTGTGTGATTCTTTTGATCGGAATGACCTTTTATAAAAGCCGGATTGCAGGGATTGCTTCTGCAGATACGGTTAATTATCATGAATACCAATATCATTATGCCATCATCTCGGAGGATATTCTGTCGGAGGATATTATTTCGGAGGAAACAGATACCTCTTTCTGGGAAGCGATCTATCAGGGAGCATCGGAGACTGGGAAGAATCAGGATATCTATGTCGAGAAGATTGGAAGCAACATCTCTGTTTCCTATACGCTTAAGGATCTGATGCAGATTGCAATTGCTTCTAAGGTGAATGGCATCATTCTAGAGCCAAACGGCGAGAAGGATATTATAGAGCTCATTAATAAAGCCGAACGTATGGGAATACCGGTTGTTACTGTGCTTCGTGATGCACCGGAAAGCAGCCGGAAGAGCTTTATCGGAATTAACAGCTATAACGAAGGACTGACCTATGGCAAACAGGTTCTGGAAGTAGTTAAGGAGGGCAGACGTAAGGTTACTGTGCTGCTAAACTCCGATAATACGGACACCAGCCAGAACACGATTTACTCTAATATTTCGGAAATGGTGGCAGGCATGGATGTGGAGGTAAAATCTGCTACTGTTAATACGAAGAGCACCTTCAGCTCGGAGGAGGATATCCGCAATATTATCATGGATACAGAGGATCCGCCGGAGGTTCTGGTGTGCCTTACCGCAGTTGATACCCGTTGTGCCTATAAGGCATTAGTTGATTATAATAAGGTCGGAGATATTGACATCATCGGATATTATGATTCTGACCTGATTCTAAATGCAATTTCGATGAACAACATTCATTCTACAATGACGATTGATGCAAAGCAGATGGGAGCCTACTGTGTGGAGGCCTTGACGGAATACCGCCAGACAGGACAGGTCAGTGATTATTTCTCTGTTGATATCAGTGTCATTAATGATACTAATGTAAATGAATATATCAGAAGTCGTAAACTGGAAGAGGAAAAACTACAGCCATAGTATTTTTTTATACGTTAGTGAGGTAGCTTATGGGAAAGAAAGTGAGAAAGGGTACCATCCGTTTACGGCTTGTGCTGGTATTTGCATTTACCACGGGTGTTATTTTCTTTGCTAATATGTTCATGTACTTTAATATCAATAAATCAATCAGCACGATTGATGAGGTCTATGTCAGCAATGTCGGATTGAATGAGCTGTTGGATTCCCTTACCATGCTGCAGGATTATGTATATGAATATCTGAATACGAAAAGTACCGAGTCCCTTGAGAACTATTATCGAAGTGAGCAGAATTACCGAAGCTTAGTCGATGATCTTAAGGGAGATATCACGGATAATGATATGCTGATCATGCAGAAGAACATCAAAAGTATGTCAGAAACCTATATCGATCTGCTGGATCGGACCGTGGATGCAAAGCGTGGTAGAAATATCGAGAAATACATGGTCGAGTATGAAGAAGCCACGAAAATGTATGATTATATCAGAACCTATATCAGCAACCTGAACAATGAGCAGTTTAAATATAACTCCAATAATTATGAGCTGCTCCGGATGTCCTTAAGCTACCTGGAGGTGGTCAGCACCTCCGTACTTCTGGTCATAACGGTATTTAATGTGGTTCTGATCATTATTGTTACCAGGAGTATCACCGGACCGCTGATGAATCTGACGGAAGCGGCGAATGAGGTTGCCGCAGGTAACTTCGAGGTGGATCTGGTTCATGTGGATTCCTCGGATGAGGTTGAGATTGTTACAAAAGCCTTTAATACCATGATAGTTAACATCCATCAGTACATCATAAAGACGAAGGAGAGCATGGAGCTGGAGAGCCGTATGAAGGAGAGGGAGCTGATGATGACCAATCATTTGAAGGATGCTCAGTTAAAATATCTTCAGGCTCAGATCAATCCCCATTTTCTGTTCAACACCTTAAATGCCGGTGCTCAGCTTGCTATGATGGAGGGAGCGGATAAGACCTGCCTGTTCATAGAGAATATGGCGGATTTCTTCCGATTTAATATGAAGAGCTTTGACCAGGATTCCACAATCCGCGAAGAGCTTAAGCTGGTGGACAGCTATATCTATATACTGAATGTAAGGTTCTCCGGAGGAATTCATTTCTATAAAGAAATTGATGAGAGGGTTCTGGAGGTTCGGGTGCCCAGTATGATTCTTCAGCCGGTCGTTGAAAATGCCGTGAATTACGGTATCAGGGATATTGAATATGAAGGGGAGATCCGTCTTACGGTCGAGCAGGAGGAGAACAAGATTAACATCACGATTGCCGATAACGGCGCCGGGATGGAACAGAGCACCATTGACCGTATTATGAAGGCCAGCCTAAACGGCGGTACTCCGGTCCGGGAAGTAAATATTACGAGGGATTCGAACGGTATCGGTTTGGGAAATGTGATTAACCGCCTGAAGCTGTATTATAATACGGAGGAGGTTTTTGAAATTCACAGTGACGGCCAATTTCTGGGAACTAAGGTAATAATACATATTCCCAAAAAGGCAGAGGCTATGAGCCCGGAGGATGTGGACGGTGTTCCGGTGAATATGACTAACATATGAGTGAGGGGAAATAGGAATGCTGTTCTGTTATAGATACCGGAGATAGGAGAGGACTATGTATAAGATAATGTTGGCAGATGACGAGGGGATTGTGATTGATTCCTTAAAATTCATCATAGAGAAGAATTTCGGTGATAGCTGTTCCATTGAATATGCTACCTCCGGAAGAAGTGTGATTGAGCTGGCCGAAAAGTTCAAGCCGGATATTGCCGTTATGGATATCCAGATGCCGGGAATTAACGGAATTGAAGCAATGAAGGAGATTCGGAAGACGAACAGCTCCATCATTTTCATCATCATGACCGCTTTTGATAAGTTCAATTATGCTAAGGAGGCGATTAATCTCGGAGTACTGGAATATCTTACGAAGCCGGTGAACCAGTCGGTTATCATACGGGTGCTTCAGAAAGCGATGGATATTATCAAAGAAGAACGGAGCAAGAGGAGCAATGATCTGTTGATTCGGGAGAAGCTGGAGATTGTCATCCCGATTATTGAGAGCGATTTTATCTATGCGGTATTGTCGGGAGAGGACTTTAGCAGGGAGAAGGATAATTTCTGTAATCTGCTGGGTATTAAGGAAGAGTTTGGTATGATGATGGTATTGGAATTCGGAGATTCTCTGATTGAGGGAAATCTTACGAATCCTGTGGGGATCAGCGTAAAGGCTCAAACCTTCTATCCTACGGTTCGGGAGAGTCTGAAGGAGGAGTTGAATTGCATCGTCGGACCAATTATGGTGAATAAGATTGTTGCTTTCCTGCCCTGTGAGAAAGCCCAGCTGGAATATGATGACCGTACAAAGCTGATAGAGAAAGCAAGACAGCTGATACGGGATTTGTCCAAGAGAATTGAGGTTCAGTTTAAGATCGGAATTGGCTCCGTAACTCCTCTGCATAAGCTGGGAGACTCCTATAAGGAAGCAATTAATGCGGCCAGAAGCAGCAAGAACCGGGTAGCACATGTGAAGGATATGCCGATCGGCTGTGAGTATGAAGGGGACTACCCGATCGATACGGAAAGTGCATTATTTGATAAGATTGAGAAGGGCGATCTGGAAGGAACAAAAACAGAGGCAAATATTTTCTTTGATTGGATGATTGAACATTATCCGGACTGTGAAATGGATATTAAGCTGAAGGTTTTGGAATTTATCCTCTTTGCAGAGCAGAAAGCCTTCCTAAGCGGTGGTATGACCTACTATTTCCGATACCGGAAGGATTATCTTAATACGGTAATCCAGACGGACAGCTACGAACAGCTTAGGAAATGGTTTATCGATAAGGTAACCGAAGCCTGCAGGAATATTATGTCCAAGCGGGAGGAACAGGCCAGCGGTGTAATAAAAAGGGCAAGGATGTATATTGAAGAGAATTACCATAAGGATATCTCACTGGAGGATGTTTCGAGAAGTGTGGATATCAGTTCCTATTACTTCAGTAAGCTATTTAAAGAAGAAACAGGGGAGAACTTCATTGAATACCTGACGAATATCAGGATCGAGAAAGCGAAGAAGCTTCTGCAGAATAGAGAACTAAGCATAAAGAACATCTGTGTGGACACAGGCTACAGTGACCCAAATTATTTCAGCAGGATATTTAAGAAACAGGTTGGAGTAACTCCTACGGAATACAGGGAGAAGCTGTGTTAGCTTTATCAATGATTGAGAAAGGACAGGTGTTAACATGAAGAAATGGGGTATGATCCTGTTCATCTGCATTGTCTGTCTGCCCGGACTTACCGGTTGCAGGAGCAAGGGGAAGCAGACCAATGAGACCGGTATAACCGAGAAGAAAATTCAAATCGGGCTTTCCTTTGATTCCTTTGTTATTGAGAGATGGCAGAGGGACAGAGATGTCTTTGTGTTTACAGCAGAGGAGCTTGGTGCAGATGTTAATGTACAAAATGCAAACGGGGACGTGGAGAAGCAGATATCCCAGATTCAATACTTTATTGATAAGAAGATGGATGTCATCGTGGTGGTAGCGGTTGATTCGGAGGCCTGCAGTGAGGTGCTCAAGAAAGCAAAGGATGCTGGGATCATTATTGTGGCTTATGACCGGCTGCTGAAGCATTCCAATGTAGATCTGTATATCTCCTTTGATAACGAGGAGGTAGGAAGGCTGATGGCACAGACCCTGGTTTCTAATATACCGGATAACGGTAAGATTATCGCTATCTTCGGTCCGACAACGGACAATAATGTACAGCTGGTGAAGCAGGGCTTTCAGGATGTGATGGAGGACAGCAAACTGAAGGTTGTCTATTCCGTGAATGCAGTGGGATGGCTGGCAGAGGAAGCTTATGATGCGGTCAATACAGCACTGAAAATCACAGAGGATATCGACGGTGTATTTTGCGGTAATGATAACTTAGCCACAGAGGCAGTAAGGGCACTGTCTGAGAACCGGATGGCCGGTAATGTCATTGTAACCGGTCAGGATGCAGAGCTGGCAGCCTGTCAGAGGATTGTGGAAGGAACACAGACGATGACGGTTTACAAGCCGGTGGATAAGCTTGCTAAGGCAGCAGCGGAATATGCGGTGAAGCTTGCCAAAGGCGAAGAGATTGATGTAACCACAACCATCAATGATGGTTCAAAGGAGGTTCCCTATGTTAAACTGGAGCCAATTGCAGTAACGAAGGATAATATGGATGAGGTTATCATTGAGGGCGGTTTCCAGAGTAAGGAGGAGGTATATCTGAATGTACCTTCTAAGAGGAAGGAATAAGAATGATAGTAATAAATTGTCACACATATAGCATTTTATTGTTATGATAATCATCCTCTTGCCATGACATAGCCTGTCCCTTGTAAAAATGTACGGTACTTAACAAGGAAGTCCTATTTGTTATATGGTATATTGGAGAAGTAGTGATTTAATCACATCAATATAAGGGAGGATTCAAGATATGAAGAAAAAATTAGTTGCCGTTTTACTTTGTATTGCTATGATCGGAACAATGTTAGTAGCTTGCGGTAAGAAAGACGACACGAATGTCAGCACCGGTGATAAGGCTGTAACAGAAGATAAGAAAGATGATACGAAACCCGAGCCTACAAAGGCTTCTGAGCCTGCGAAGGATGAGCCTGCAGCTGATACAAAGACCATCGGCGTATGCATGCCTACCAAGACTTTACAGCGTTGGAACCAGGATGGTGCTAACATGAAGAAGGAATTAGAGGCAGCAGGATATAAGGTTGATCTGCAGTATGCAGATGATGATATCCCGACTCAGGTTTCCCAGATTGAGAACATGATTGCAAATGGAGTTAACCTGTTAGTAATCGCTTCCATCGAAGGTGATTCCCTTGGAACAGTTCTTGCTCAGGCAAAGGAGAAGAGCATTCCGGTTATCGCTTATGACCGTTTAATCATGAACACAGACGCTGTTTCCTATTATGCAACCTTTGATAACTATATGGTTGGTACTAAGCAGGGTCAGTATATTGAAAATGCATTGGATCTTAAGAATGCAGCAGGTCCCTTCAACATTGAGATCATTACCGGTGACCCTGGTGATAACAATGCAAAATACTTCTACAACGGTGCTATGGATGTTCTGAAGCCATACATTGAAGCAGGTAAATTAGTTGTTAAGTCCGGTCAGGTTGATTTTGCTACTGTTGCAACAGCAGGCTGGAAAACAGAGAATGCGCAGACCAGAATGGAAAACATTATTGCTTCCTTCTATGCTGACGGAACACAGCTGGATGCAGTTCTTGCTTCCAACGATTCAACCGCTCTTGGTACAGTAAACGCTTTAACAGCATCCTACACAGGCAAATGGCCAATCATCACCGGTCAGGATTGTGATATCGCTAACGTTAAGAACATGATCGCTGGCAAGCAGTCCATGTCAATCTTCAAGGATACTCGTACCTTAGCTACTCAGGTTGTTGCAATGGTTGATGCTATCATGAAGGGCGGAGAAGCCCCTGTTAATGATAATGAGAGCTATGACAACGGTACAGGTATCATTCCTTCCTACCTTTGCGAGCCCGTTTTTGCAGATGTAAATAATTATAAAGAGCTCTTAATCGATTCTGGATACTACACAGCAGATCAGTTACAGTAAGCTTTGGTATATTTATGTCTTATTATACAGGCAGGATTTCATCCTGCCTGTTATATTAAACAGACAAAAGCAGACTTAACTGCATTCGGATTATTACGTCAGAGCGTTGTGCGATGATTAAAATAGGTTAGATTATGGAGGGGATACAATTGGCGAAGGTACTACTTGAAATGAA
>JAEYQV010000096.1 GCA_023409835.1 Bacillota bacterium | reverse complement strand
TTAGATAACAGGCCGGGGCGGTCATCCATCTGAAGCATAAAGGTAATTGTCTTTCCCCTTGTGTTTTCATAAAAAGGAAAGATGTCGTCCCTGTATTTATAAAATGAACTTCTGCTGATTTCCACAGCATCGGTTGCTTCCTGAACTGTCATGACTCTCTCCGAATCCAGTAGCCTCTTTGCCTCAACTACCTTTAATAGTACCTCGGGCACTGCCTTCTTCTTAACGATAAAATACTGTTCTCCATTCATGCTTCACACCTCCTGATTATTCAAAGGTAAGCTCGTATCATAAAACAATCCCTACTGTATGTAATACAAATACAACTGTCTTTGATAGAAAGAAATCTTACCACATATTTATGCATAATGCAACACCTAATTACCTTAGCTTCCCTACATTTAAATCGATTTGTAACTTATGCTTTACCAAATCACCCTAATTATGAATTGATTTGTATAAAAATAAAGTTATATTTTTTTGTAAGTCCTTGTCTATACAAACACGAGGCTGCCATAGGGCAACCTCGTAATATTTTTATCATTATTACAGAATCTTAGATAGGAATTCCTGCAAGCGAGGATGAGTGGGATGCTCAAAGAACTCCACCGGGGTATTCTGCTCCACGATTCTCCCCTCGTCCATAAACAGGACTCTGGTTCCAACCCTCTTCGCAAATCTCATCTCGTGGGTTACAACTACCATCGTCATTCCTTCCTCAGCCAGCTGTGCCATCAGATCGAGTACCTCCCCTACCATCTCGGGGTCCAATGCTGAGGTAGGTTCATCAAACAGCATCACATCCGGATTCATAGCCAGGGAACGAATAATTGCGATACGCTGCTTCTGGCCTCCGGATAACTGGTTGGGGTAAGCCTCTGACTTTTCTGTTAATCCGATTCGTTTCAGAAGCTCCATCGCCTTCGCATCTGCTTCCGCCTTATTCATAATTCCCAGCTTCACAGGTGCCAGTGTGATATTATCTCTGACCGTAAGATGCGGAAACAGGTTAAACTGTTGGAACACCATTCCCATCTTGCGGCGGATCAGGTTAATATTCGCCTTCTTGTCCGTAATCAGATTTCCTTCAAACCAGATTTCACCCTCTGTGGGAACCTCTAGCAGGTTAAGACATCTTAAGAAGGTTGACTTGCCGGAACCGGAGGGACCGATAACTACCACCTTCTCGCCCTTTTTAATATTTTCATCAATACCGTTCAGGACCATATGGTCCCCAAAGGCTTTTTTTAAGTTCTTAGTGACGATCACCTTTAGCCAGCCTCCTTTCAAATATGGATAATACCTTTGATAATCCCATAACCATAATCAGATAACAGACTGCCGTTATGACCAGAGGCGGGAGGATAACCCAGGTTCGTGAGCCCACATATTGAGCATATTTTGTTAAATCTGTTACAGCGATTACACCGGCAATACTTGTTTCCTTTATCAAGGTAATAAACTCATTGCCCAGTGCAGGCAGTATATTTTTAATCGCCTGTGGAAGAATAATCATTCTCATCGTCTTAATATAGTTCAGTCCGAGAGAACGTCCTGCTTCCATCTGTCCCTTATCAATGGATTCGATACCCGCACGGATAATCTCCGCAACATAAGCGCCGGAATTAATACCGAAGCATACGGCGCCGACAATCAGCTCGTTCGTGTTCCTGGATTGGAAAATCAAATTATAGATAATCAGCAGCTGTACCATCAGTGGAGTACCACGGATGATATTAATATATATATTGCAAATGCCTGCCAGCCAACGCTTCTTATAATTGTTGGATGTAACCTTTATAACTGCCACTACGATACCGATTGTAATACCCAGGACGATTGCCATCAATGAAATCAGAATTGTTACTTTCAGGCCCTTCAGATACCCTATGTATCTCTGATCCGGTATTAGTGCATTATAAAAGGATTCATATACGTTAAAACCCCAGTCTCCAATGCCTTGCATCATATCCTTTAACCAGTCCACCTTCCTGCCTCCTGTCTCTTAAAATAATATGGGGCTGTCTCTGAAAAGATAACAGCCCCTGGATAATTTTCAGTACATTGAATCTGCATCCTACTTTTTCGTTGTATGGTTTGCAGTAAATTCTTCAATCTTACCGTCTGCTTTTAACTGCTCTATTACCTCGTTAATTTTGTCTAATAATTCTGTATTACCTTTTTTCACTGCAATTGCGTATTTGTCTTCAAATAAAGCACCGTCAAGGATGCTGAGCTGAGGGTTGGCTGCAACCATATCCTGTGCAGGCATCTGGTCCATAACGATGCAGTCAATCTTATTATTCTTTAAATCCTCTGCTGCCTGAGCAAACTTCGTATAACGTTTAATTTCCTTTGCTTCGATATTCTCTTCTACATAGAAATCAGCAATATTACCCTGCTGTACGCCGACGATCTTACCTGCCAGGTCTTCTACGCTTGCAACCGCAGGTGTCTCCTTATTCACAACAACCACCTCGGTTGAGTTAACATAATCAACAGAGAAATCCATAACCTTCTTACGCTCTTCATCAACGGATACACCCGCAGCTACTAAATCTACGGTACCGTTCTGTACTGCCATCAGCGCACCGTCAAAATCCATATTCTTAATCTCAAGCTTCTTGCCCATACTATCGGCAATCGCTTTCGCAATATCCATATCGATTCCGACTACTTCGTCACCAACCATATATTCATAAGGTGCAAAGCCTGCTTCGGTGCCAACAATCAGTGTTCCGCCGGTTTCAGCTGCTCCCTTACTTTCCTGTTGAGCTGCTGTATCCGGTGTTTTTTCCTTCTCGGCTTCATCTTTCGTACCGCAACCGACAAATAATCCTGTAATCATTACGGTTACTGCTAATAAGCTAATGATTCTTTTCATCATACAAATTCCTCCCTCTATCCAAACCGTCAGTTTAAGCAGACGTTCTGTATCCAGTAAACAATCCCTGTTTAATCGCAGCTATCCCCTCTTTCGATACCCTTCGCATATGTTTCCTACAATTAAACTCAGACGCTTTAGCCGTTACTTCTTAGCTAAATTCTTTAAGCCCTCCAGTTCCTCAAGGGTCAAAATTCCATTGTGATCCATCAGGATAATCAGCTGTCCGTTGAGACTTGTAACCTGCTTCATATAGGATGTGTCCTTGCTTTTT
The DNA here is from genome assembly GCA_023409835.1 of Bacillota bacterium. GTDB lineage: Bacteria > Bacillota > Clostridia > Lachnospirales > Lachnospiraceae > Mobilitalea. The sequence continues at coordinate 65,754 of JAEYQV010000096.1, read as the reverse complement.
ACAACCGAAGGCACCTCATAAAGCTGCTCCTGTTCCACATTTTCGATACCACGCATTTTGTCCACCTCATAGGCAATCAGTGTCCCATTAGAATTCGTGATAATCAATCTGGTGTCATGATCCGGCTCCTTCTCCTCAAGACCGAATTTACTCCTTAAACTGTATACAGGGATGACATCTCCACGCAGTCGAATAATTCCCTTAACGTTTTTCGGTGAATTTGCTACCTTCTCAAGGCCGGTAAGCTTCTCAACGGTATTAACCTCCATGATATCCAGTCCATATTCTTCTTCACCGAGCTGGAATACTGCCTGCTTCGTAGCCGCCATTCTTATCTCCAATCCGCCGCCATAAGCGGCACAACCTACTAAGTCTGTTGGTTATTCTGTGCATTCCATTTTAAATATGCATTGATAAACGGATCCAGATTACCATCCAAAACGTTTGCCGCATTGCCTACTTCCTCATTCGTTCTGTGATCCTTCACCAAAGTATACGGCTGCAGGACATAGGATCTAATCTGGCTGCCCCAGCCGATTTCCTTAACTTCACCGCGGATGCCGGTAATCTTCTCCTGATTCTCCTGTTGCTTGATCAGAAAGAGCTTCGCCTTTAACATCTGCATTGCCTTATCCTTATTCTGAAGCTGAGATCGTTCATTCTGGCACTGTACTACTATATTCGTGGGCAAATGTGTGATACGAACTGCAGAGGAGGTTTTGTTGACATTCTGCCCGCCCGCTCCGCTGGAGTGATAGGTATCAATCCGAAGATCCTTATCATCAATCTCAATGTCAATATTTTCTTCAATATCCGGCATTACGTCACAGGATACGAAGGAGGTCTGTCTCTTACCTGCCGCATTGAAGGGTGAAATACGGACGAGCCGGTGAACGCCTCGTTCGGACTTCAGGTAGCCAAAGGCATTTAACCCGTTAATCTGCATTGTAATTGACTTCAGTCCCGCTTCTTCTCCGTCTAGAAAATCCAGGATATCCACAGAAAAGCCCTTCTTATCAGCCCATCTCTGGTACATACGACTTAACATGTTAGCCCAGTCACAGCTCTCAGTTCCTCCCGCACCTGCGTGGAGAGTAAGAATCGCATTATCCTTATCATATTCTCCGGACAGTAAGGTCTGTAACCGGAGAGTTTCAAAATCATTAATAAACAATTCCAGTGCTTCTTCAATCTCAGGGATCAGAGATTCATCATTCTCCTCATATCCCATCTCAATCAGGGTCTGGACATCCTCAAATCTCATTTTCAGATGAGCAAATTCATCCATGGTATCCTTGAGGTTTTTTAACTCCCTCATTAGATTCTGTGCTTTGTCCGCATCATCCCAGAAGCCCGGTTGCTCCATATGCTGGTTAATTTCACTTACCCGCTGTTCCTTCCTAGCGAGGTCAAAGTGAATCCCCCACTTCTATCAGCGGTTTTTCATAGGTTCCAAGTGTATATTTAAATTGATCTAATTGAACCACCAAATCACCTCTTTCAGTATTATATACTACTATTTATAATAATGCAATATCAATTGTATATTAATGCAATGTATTTTTATTCATATTTTTATTAGTTTTCACTAATCCTTATGCATTTCTGCCACAGCAGAATTTATATTTCTTGCCGCTTCCGCAAGGGCAGAGTTCATTCGGCATTACCTTCTTGTTGGCTCTTCTGACCGGAGCATTTGCTACGGAATCATCTCTGTTGGTACCGGTTACCTTAGCAACCTGCTCTCTCTCAACCTTCTGCTCGATACGGACATGCATGAGCGCCTTCACAGTATCCTCGCGGATGGCTGCTGTCATGGAATCAAACATCTCAAAGCCCTGGAATTTATACTCTACGATCGGCTGGCGCTGACCATATGCCTGAAGGCCGATGCCTTGGCGCAGCTGGTCCATATCATCAATGTGATCCATCCACTTACGGTCAATCACCTTAAGCAGGATGACACGTTCAATTTCTCTCAGGTGCTCAGCCTCAGGAAATTCTGCTTCTTTCGCTTCATACAGCTTAACAGCCTCTTCCTTCAGCTGCTGGATCAGATCATCCTTCCTGATCTCCTTCGTTGGATCCTTGGAAATCTCAATCCTCTCGAGGGGAATAATCGGAAGCAGAAGTTCATTCAGTTCCTCAAGATCCCATTCTTCCGGAAGCTGATCTTCGCTGATGCTGGTGTTTACACAATCCTCTACGGTATCGGTTATCATACGGTAGATGGTATCTCTCATGCTTTCGCCGTCCAGAACTCTTCTTCTCTCCGCATAGATGATTTCTCTTTGCTCATTATTAACCTGATCATATTCCAGCAGATTCTTTCTGATGCCGTAGTTATTACCCTCGATTCTCTTCTGAGCTTTCTCTATGGCATTGGATAGCATCTTATGTTCGATCTGCTCACCGTCCGGCATACCCAGAGAGTTAAAGATTCCCATCAGCCGTTCGGAACCGAACAACCGCATCAGATCATCCTCCAGGGAAATGAAGAAACGGGATTCACCGGGGTCACCCTGTCTACCGGAACGTCCGCGCAGCTGGTTATCAATACGTCTTGCTTCATGACGCTCTGTACCGATAATCTTGAGGCCTCCGGCTTCCTTCACGCCTTCACCAAGCTTAATATCGGTACCACGACCTGCCATGTTGGTTGCAATTGTAACAGCGCCGTACTGACCTGCATCTGCAACAATTTCAGCCTCCAGCTCGTGGAATTTCGCATTCAGAACCTTATGGGGGATATTATGCTTTTTCAGCATGCCGCTGATCTCTTCGGATGCTTCAATTGTAATTGTACCGACAAGAACCGGCTGTCCTTTTTTATGGGATTCGATTACCTCGCGGATGATTGCGTTCAGCTTATCTTTCCTTGTCTTATAAACAGCATCCTGACGATCAATACGAGCTACGGGAACATTGGTCGGAACCTCGATTACGTCCATTCCGTAGATTTCCCTGAACTCCTGCTCTTCAGTCAGGGCTGTACCGGTCATACCGCTCTTCTTCTTATATTTGTTGAAGAAGTTCTGGAAGGTGATGGTAGCCAGGGTTTTACTTTCCCTCTTCACCTTAACATTCTCCTTCGCTTCAATTGCCTGATGCAAACCATCGCTGTAACGTCTTCCGGGCATAATACGTCCGGTAAACTCATCAACGATCAGTACTTCATCCTCCTTAACCACATAATCCTTATCCCTGAACATCAGGTTATGAGCCCTTAGGGCGAGGATGATGTTGTGCTGAATCTCAAGGTTCTCCGGATCAGCCAGATTCTCAATGCTAAAGAAACGTTCCACCTTCTTAACACCTTCGTCAGTAAGATGAACATTCTTCTCCTTCTCATTTACGATAAAGTCGCCTTCCTCAGTAATCTCTTCCTTCATGAGGGCAGCCATCTTTGTCAGCTCTGCGCTTTCCTTACCCTTCTTCAGCTGTCTGGCGAGAATGTCGCATACCCGGTACAGCTCTGTGGATTTACCGCTCTGTCCGGAAATAATCAGCGGCGTTCTTGCTTCATCGATTAAGATGGAGTCCACCTCATCGATGATGGCATAATGCAGCTCACGCTGTACCAGCTGCTCCTTATAAATCACCATATTATCCCTGAGGTAATCAAAGCCGAGTTCATTATTCGTTGCATAGGTAATATCGCAGGCATAAGCAGCACGGCGTTCTTCCTTCTCCATGCTGTTCAGAATAACGCCGACCTTCAGTCCCAGAAATTCATGAATTTTACCCATCCACTCAGCATCACGCTTTGCCAGGTAATCGTTAACGGTTACAACATGTACACCCTTTCCCTCCAACGCATTTAAATATGCAGGTAAGGTTGCAACAAGAGTTTTACCTTCACCGGTACGCATTTCCGTAATACGTCCCTGGTGTAGGATAACTCCACCAATCAGCTGCACGCGATAATGTCTCATACCGATTGTTCTTTTTGCAGCTTCTCTTACTGCGGCATATGCTTCCGGTAATATATCATCTAAAGTTTCACCATTTTTAAGTCTGTTCTTAAACTCAACTGTTTTACCTCTCAAGGCATCATCGGACAATTTTTCATACTCAGGTTCTAAGGCTTCTATCCTATCCACAATTGGCTGTAAACGTTTTACTTCCCTTTCGCTATGTGTTCCAAAAATCTTGTCTAGCAATCCCATTCTTATTCACTCCTATATTATCATTCTCTGATATTTCTCACCTTGATTGATAGTTCACCTAATATTGTAACATTTACAATTAGGTTATTCAACTTAATTTTATTTAAACGGATTAATCAGAAGAAAATGGACGTCCCATGTGCTTGCACAATGGGACGTCCATTATTCTTCTGATAAAAAAGCTTGTCTTGCGAGCTTAATCCGTTTAAATGCCTTTTACTAATTCTATGATCCTAGTATTCCGGTTCAATCAAACCATAGGTGTTACCCTTCCGTTTGTACACCACATTGACCTCATTCGTCTGAGCATTGCGGAATACATAAAAGCTATGTCCCAACAGCTCCATCTGTACACATGCTTCCTCTGCATCCATAGGCTTTATCGCAAACCGCTTCGTCTTGACGATCTGAATTGCATCGTCTTCAAAATAATCATCCTCCATGAAGGCTTGATTAAAATTGGAAGCTGCCTGTTTATGATCTATCAACTTATTCTTGTATTTCCTTAATTGACGTTCAATAATCTCTTCTACCAGATCAATGGATACATACATGTCATTGCTAACCTGCTCTGCTCTGATGATATTTCCCTTAACCGGTATGGTAACCTCGATTTTCTGCCTTTCTTTCTCAACGCTAAGAGTTACATGGATTTCTGTATCAGGAGTGAAGTATCGTTCCAGTTTTCCGATTTTCTCATAAACTGCTGTTTTTAAGCCTTCTGTTACATCGATATTCTTTCCGCTGATAATATAACGCATATCGCCCAACTCCTTTTTACTTTCTATAGCATTTATGTTCTATGCTAAGTTTATTATATCATAAGGCTAAAAAAGTGACAAGCTACTTTGGTAATATTGGAAGCAACCGGAATTTTTCATATTGTAGGTAGCTGTCATGATTTTACATATTTTTTGCCCAATATTTACATATTCCACAATTATTCCTTAAAATGCAATAAGTTTTAGCCAATTCAGACTTCATTTTTATATTATCCGACAATTAAAAAGTCAAGTCCTAAAACGAAGGTTTCCGTCAAGAAATGACGATTTATCATAAGTTACAAAACGCATTTTCGTTATTGACACTTGTTAGGGTATGCGACAAGAGTAGATAATTGTTGTGGATAATGTGGATAAAACCGTGTATAACTTCTTTTTACTCAAAATTAAGGGTTCTAACCTGTGGATAAATACTTGATAAATCTTATCAACCCTCCGGTTAATTCCCATTTTATGGGGGTTTACATAAATAATTTGTGCAATTTGTACATATTGGTCTTTGTCAATAGGTCCTTATGCTAATTTGCTCATGACAATCCAAAAATAAAAATTACTCTAATTTAATCAATTTTCAAAACTTTATGAAAGTTCGATTATATTATTGATTCAATATTCAAAAAACATCGATATAAAAGGACTAAAGGAAATACCTTATCATTAATAGATAATATACTCCAATAGTCCTGTATTTAGTCAAAATATATTAAACTCTTTACTACTTTTTATTCCATCGAATGGTCCTTCATAAGTGATTTCTCGTATTTATCAACCTTGTCGGCCAGAAAGGGAGCTAAGCCTACAAATTCCGCACCATAAACCTTCGTCTTATCATCTAAGCCGGTGGTCCTTACAATCTGAATTACAACCCGGAAGAAATCTCCGTTACCAAAATCAATCGTTCCTCGGAAATAATATCCCACCGGCAGACTTGCCTCACTGACAAAGCCAATACCGCTTCTGGAAATATCAAATACAGATATAGAAGCGCCGATATTCTTAATTATGACATTGTTCTGCTTAAAAATCTCATCCACTTCCAAACAAAGTTCGATTGGAAGCCTTTTAAATCTTCTTCTCTCCTGCTTTGCCTTCTCATCCATATTATGTACTCCTTTATGTTTCTAACTACATTCTACCATACATTGTATTTTTTTCCAATATAATCTCAATAATTCCTTGTAGATTCCTTGCAGTTTTACAGTTCTAACTGAATTATTTGACCTATGGCAGCCAACCACCAACAAGAGGACCATCCACAGTGGTATTATAGATAGTTTTACTTGCCATAAATGAAAAAGGTTATTCCGAACTTTAAGTGCATGGTCTCACGCAGCCTTAGTTTGGAATAACCTCTATAATGTATTTTTTATTGTAAAGCTATAAGAACTTCTTAATATACTATTCTTCTGATTCCAACCACCTTACGGTAATTGTATTTTGATATTATGATACCCTGTCGGGAATTAGCAGCCTGCACAATCTGGTCATTGCCAATGTACATCGCTACATGATTTACTGTTCCGCTGTTGTTAGCGTAGAAGATCAGGTCTCCCGGCTGGCGATCACTTAAATCAACTCTGATACCTGCACTCCTGGACTGGTCATAGGAGGTTCTGGGGATTGAATACCCAAAGTCTCCATATATCCTCCAAACAAAGCCTGAGCAGTCAGCGCCTCCTGTTAGACTTGTACCGCCCCATACATAAGATCCGCCAACAAACTTCTTGGCATAGGACACGATATCATTTCTCAAGCCGGAGAGGCTGCCTGATGATTGCGTGGAAGGTTTGCTTTCTTTGCTTTCGTTCTTTTTATTATCTTTAGCCGCCTGAGCTGCTTTTCTCTCTGCTTCCTCTTCCGCTTTTCTTCTGGCTTCTGCTTCAGCCAGCTTCTGTTTTCTCTCTGCCTCAGCCCGTTCTGCCTCCTGCTGCAATCTGATCTGTCTCTGCTCTTCCTCAATGGAAATAGCTTCTTTAAAATCAATCACTATCGTAACATATTCCTTGGAAACATAACCCGTGAAGTCATTACCATTATCATCGGAGCCAAGTAGAATCTTCGCCCACTCATCATACTCCTTCAATACGATATAGGTTTCACCCTCGGGAATTAATTCCAGGGTTCTGGAATCTGTGCTCTGTTCCTCACGCACCCTCAAGGTAGCCGTATTGCACACTGTCGCATACTTAGTGGCATATTCATCAGCCATCTTCTCTGCATCCTTACCGGTAACTAAATAATTAGATGCAATATAGCCTTCCACATCACCGGATTTTATCTTTACCCAATCACCTTCCAGCCGTTCCAGAATATCAGCTGCACAGCCACGGTAAAGCTTACCGACAACTTCACTGTCCGTGGAGGGCTTACTTCGGATATTTACAAAGGTAGTGGCATTGGATACACCCTTATCCTCAAGCGGTGATAATATCTCAGTTTTATAAATCTGATTTATGTACTCTTCTGTTTCTTCACATATGTTATTCAAGGGTACGGCAATTCCGGCAACTCCCTCTTCGGGCTGTGCCTGTGCAACCGATACCGGAATTGATATTAAGAATGCAGTCGATGCTGCAAATATTACGGACTTGAATGCCTCACTTTTTCTCATGTATCTAATCCTCCAAGTGTAGCAAGCACTATCGCTTTTGTCTTCAGTCATATCGAAATAAGGCTAGTTTTCTGTATCAGCTTAATTGTTACAAATTTATTACAACTTACTTCATAATTATAACAAATATGTTCAGTACTGTCAACGCATAAACATAATAAAAACGACTGAAAATTGGAAATTAACCAATAAATCAGTCGTTTATATCGTTTTCTAAGGTTTTTCGTTATTATAAATTATTCAAATACTTTTCTACTGCTGTAATTGCGTTCGCACCATCGGAAGCGGCCGTAATAATCTGTCTAAGCTCCTTGGTTCTAACATCACCGGCTGCAAATATACCGGGTATATTTGTCTCACAGTTTTCTCCGGCAATAATATACCCACCAGCGTCTGTAGCAACAATATTCTTATAGGTTTCTGAGTTCGGGAGGTATCCGACCGCTATGAACACACCTGATAAATCAAGCTTTTTGCTATCGTTGGTTTTGAGATTCTTAACCTCGATGGACTCTACGGCTTCCTCCCCGTTGATTCGTTCTACAACACTATCCCAAAGTATAGTCACATTCTCCATTGCGAGGAGTCGTGAGCTTATGCTTTTGGATGCCCGGAATTGGTCCCTTCTATGGATTACATATACCTTCTCACATATTCTGGCAAGAAAGATGGCATCTTCAACTGCCACATCTCCGCCTCCCACTACTGCAACTGTCTTCTTCTTAAAGAAAGCTCCATCGCAGGTCGCACAATAGGATACACCCATACCGGAAAGCTTCTCTTCCCCTTCAACACCTAAGTGACGAGGTGCCCCACCGGTAGCTATTACAAGGGTCTTAGAGCGGTATTCCGTATCATCATCAAGCTTAATAACCTTTGTATTTCCTTCCAGGGAGAATTCCTTCACTTCACCATTAATAAAAGTTGTATTGAGTTTATCACAATGCTCCCTGAATTTCTGGCTAAGATCAAAACCGCTGATTCCCGGAGTCCCCGGATAATTATCCACTTCATAGGTGTTTATTATTTGGCCTCCGCTAAGACCCGCCTTCTCTATTACAATACATTCCAGTTCTGCCCTTTTTGCATATATTGCTGCTGCCAGTCCGGCAGGCCCTGAACCGATAATAATGACATCATAAATCATATCCATTCCTCCTTTTGTTAATAAAATGCTTACCGAAAATGTCTATTTCCAACCGGAATAAATTATGCTATACTTTGATTAGAAAAGCTGTTACTTTGTTACGCAGACAGCTGGTCTTATAGTAACAGAAAACATGGCAATCTCTGATAATACCGGAGAAATGACATGTTTGCTCTTTAAGGAATATTAACATTATTACTTAATTACAATATTCTATTCATTCCCTGCCGGGAAGAAAGGAGTCCTAATATGAAGATCAATTCCCTACCAGTACAGACAGAGCAACCTGTAAACAGCTTGACCGTCGGTGTTGCTGTTCTGGCCAAAAACCTAGATACGCTTGACCAATCCGGACAGAGTCTGATTAAAATGATGGAGCAGTCTGTTCAGCCCGGACTAGGAAAAAATATCGACTATAAAATCTAGCAGGCAGTTAGGACCGTATGAGCTTACAATTTTCTCACCAGAACATGGATCCATATCCGATCCATATCCGACCTGACATCCTCGTATTTCTTTATATCAATCAGTTCCAGTTCTTCAAAACCGGCAACCAGTTCCTTTAAGTCTCTTGTTCGGTATTCCGTAAAATAGCGATCCCCGTCCACTCCCTCAAAATCACCATAACGGAAGGTCATATATAATACTCCTCCTCGTTTTAAACTACATATGATTTTAGAGAGAATATTCTCCATTTCGCTTCTTGGTACATGGAGCAAAGAAGCATTTGCCCATACTCCGTCAAATACGTCATCAAAATCCATCTCAGAAAATGACATGTTTAAAACTTCCTGACCAATATGAACGCTTGCAAGACTGCACATCTCTTCGGAACCATCCAGCGCTGTTACGTCATATCCCATGGATATAAAATATTCGCTGTCCCGGCCTGAACCACAGCCTAAATCCAGTATACTGCCTCCTTCCGGAATCATCTCCAGAAATCGATTCAGATACATAAACATGTTAAGGTTAACTGTCTTGTCAAAGAACTCCGCAGCGTTCCTATTGTAATACTCCGTCGAGTCCAACTATATTCCTCCCTTCGAACAAGCCTATTATAACAAATCCCCAATGGAAATACCAGTATTTTTCATTATTGTAATGAAAATAAGGCGGACTGGAAAAAAAACTATATAAAATATTTTAACAGTGTTATAATACTAGTTAATTGATTTCCTATCTAAGAAAGGCTGGCACCAGAATGTATACCTTTGACAGCAGAATCCGTTATACCGAACTAGACCACCGTAAGAAGGCCCTGAGACCATCTTCCATCATTAATTATTTTCAGGATTGCAGTACCTTCCAGTCGGAGGATCTAAATATAGGTTTGGCCTATCTGCAGGAAAAGAACCGAATATGGATACTCACCAGCTGGCAGCTGCAAATCCTTAAGCCTGCAGACCTGGGAGAGTATGTAACAATCGGAACCTGGCCCTATGCCTTCAAGGGCTTTTACGGCTACCGTAACTTCGTCATGAAGAATAAAGCCGGTGAGCTGCTTGCTGTAGCAGATTCCATCTGGGCTCATATGGATACTCAGACCGGTACACCCATCCGTGTTTCGGAGGAGCAATCCGGCTATGTACTGGAGCCTCCTTATCCAATGGAGCATGCCGATCGAAAGATTAAGATATCAGGGAAGTTGACCTCCTACCCTCCTTTCCCTGTTATAAAGTCAAATATTGATTCGTATCATCATGTAAATAATGGGCAATACATTAAGATGGCCGAGGAATTCCTTCCTGAGGATTTTAATGTATCCGTCCTGCGTGTAGAATACCGTCAACAGGCTGTATTGGGAAATATGATCTACCCGCAGATCTCCTGTCAGGAGTCCTGTTGTTGCATTGTATTATCCGATGAAGCCGGAAAGCCTTATACCATAATGGAGTTTTGCAGCAAGCGATAAGGAGCTATGGTATTAGATTGATTACTAATAGATTATTCGTAAAAGAAAGGATTAAGATATGATAGCTTTAGGAAAATACCAGACCCTGGAGGTTATGAAAAAAACTGATTTTGGTTTCTATCTTGGTGAAACGGAATCTGACGGAAAGCACACCGTACTGCTTCCTCTGAAGGAGGCCCCGGAGGGTACTAAGGTCAGTGATCGTTTAGAGGTCTTCCTCTATAAGGATTCGGAGGACAGGGAGATCGCAACCACTACCAGGGTGCCGATTACCGTTGGAAGCCTGGCGGTGCTGAAGGTGAAGGAAGTAACTAAGATTGGCGCTTTTCTGGATTGGGGTCTGATGAAGGATCTGCTTCTGCCCTTTAAGGAACAGACTGCCCCTGTTCAGGCCGGCGATGAAGTACTGGTCACCTTATATGTTGACAAAAGTAGCCGTCTGTGTGCTACCATGAAGATTTATGAGCTTTTGTCCACGTCTTCTCCCTATCAAAAGGGCGATACCGTCACCGGTATCATATATGAAATCATCGATAATTTTGGAGTTTTTGTAGCGGTGGATCATCAGTATTCCGCAATGATACCAAAGAACGAGCTCTTCCGCCCCATTCAAATCGGTGAGTCCGTTCAAGCCCGTGTCGCAAACGTCCGTGAGGATGGTAAGCTTACCTTAAGCCTGCGGGAAAAATCACATCTTCAGATGGACTCCGATTCTGCCATGATACTGGATCGACTGAAAGCAGCCGGTGGTTTCCTTCCCTTCCATGACGGAACAGATGCCGAAACCATTAAGGCAGAGTTTTATATCAGTAAGAACGCCTTTAAACGGGCAATCGGTAGATTATATAAGGCAGGAGCCATCTCAATCACCGAAGAAGGAATACGGTCACTGAAATAGTACCTGCCAATATAATTTGTATTTTTATTGATCTAAGAAACGCATTTTGGGATTCTCTCGGGGATCCCTCTTTTTTTGTACCGGTGCATCCTTCGGGTAGAGATCGGACAGGCCCTTTGACAGCTTATCCTTACAAGCCTTACAAAAACGTCCCGTCTTAATCGTAACACCGCAGCTCTCACAATCAATACCAATCATGGAATCATCGGCAAAGGATAGCCTTTCCTCACGTATCCATTGCTTAATCTGGGAAATGGAAACCTCCATCTCTTCGGAAACCTGCTGCATATCACACCGTGGATGGTCGTATACATATTCCTTAACCTCTTCGAATTTTAAATCCAACGCTTTCGCGCAGGTCGGACATAAGGGTGGTCCGGATAAATAATTAAATAATTTCCCGCAGCCTTTACAATTCCTAACTTCCATTTTCACTCCTCCTTAGTATCCCTTACCTATGCATAAAGTAATAAAATATATTTCATCTATTCCATTCTCCATAAGAATGTTAGAACAGGCTTCCACTGTACTGCCTGTAGTAAAGATATCATCCACCAACAGTACTCTGTTAATCTTCTTCCGGAAGCTTTCCTCTTCTCTGCGATTAAAGCAGAACGCCTCCTTCAGATTGCGTAGTCTCTCTTTATCATTCAGCTGCTTCTGAGGAAGGGTCTTCTTGCTTCGGATCAACAGGTTTGACAGAACCGGGATATTCAGCTGTTTTCCGATTCCACGAGCCAGAATATCCGCTTGGTTAAAGCCTCTCTCCCTATACTTAGATTTATGAACCGGTACCGGTACCAGAGCATCCGGTGCCAGCCTACGAAGGCTATCCCCATATAACCGGAGCAGCTCCTCAATATAGAACTTCGCATTTTCCTTCCTGCTCTGATATTTAAAATCAGAGATGGATTTCTTCATAACCGCATCGTATACCCATACCGACCAGCCTCTGATAAAATGCAATTCCTTGTGTTCACAATCCCTGCAATATTCCTGTTCCTCATACTCAACCGGTTTTCCACATTTCATACAGCGTGGTTCAAGGATTATTTTGAACTTATCCCTACAGGTCCTGCAGATCCGCTCCCCCTTGGGAATGACTATTTCCCGGCATACAGGACATCTCACCGGATACAGAATGTCAAGCAGCTGTTGCAGCAACTTATCTCACCTGCCAATCCTTAAGAAAAAAGCTTCACAGGATAAGCTCCCTGATCCACCAGCGAACGGATGGACTTTACGACAACCTCTTTATCTTCCTTATAGGTTACTCCAAACCATCGGTCAGAGGTTTTTAAAACCTTAACCGTGGCCTTATGATTCTGAATCAGCTTTCCTACAGCTTCGGGGAGCAGATACTCCTTCTTCAGCTCATTCTCAGGCAGACTTGATAAGAACTCAACAAATCCCTTCTGAAGCTCATCAAACAGTCCTGTTTTAAAGCCCCACATGTTCATGGAAACCGGACTATCAAGTTCAATTCGGATCATAGCTCCTGAGGCATCCTTTGCAGCTGCATGGTCCCCTTCCGGAATAATACCGGAGGTCTCAACGATTTCCTTCAGGGTTCCTGTTTCATCTACCCTGCAGACTCCTCTGGTCACAGCTCCATTTTCACTCAAGGTATTTCCAAGGATAAAGCCGGCCATACAATAAGTATTGTTACTCGTATCTGAATTCAGGAATTCATATATTTTCTTAAAGCCTTCCTTACCATAATAATCATCTGCATTAATAACGGCAAAGGGTTCCTTAACGACGTCCTTACAACATAGCACTGCTTGCCCTGTACCCCAGGGCTTAGTTCTTTCCTCCGGTTTATGAAAGCCTGCCGGCAGAGCATCCAGCTCCTGGAAAACATATTCAACCTTCACCTGCTTCTCAATCCGGCTTCCGATAATTTCTTTAAAATCCTTCTCAAGATCCCTGCGAATGATGAAAACAACCTTGTTAAAGCCTGCTAAGATTGCATCATATATGGAATAATCCATGATAATCTCGCCACTGGGACCTACCGGCTCCAGCTGCTTAATGCCCCCATATCTGCTACCCATCCCTGCTGCCATAATAACCAATGATGTATCTGACAAAATGTTCTCCTCCATTTCAACAATAATCAATAAGCTTATATTTGTACACATTATTATACCCTAATTTCCAATATAATGCACTACTTTTTTATATCGCTCCTATAATAACGAATCCTTTTAACTTAATTACACCTGTATCTGACACACCCGCCTCGGAAGCTGTAAGGAAATCAACTCCCATTCTCCCTGCCGATTACTCGCTGATACAGAAGCTACCGCAGCTCCCTGATCCGTTCACACAGGCCGGAATAACGGTTCTGTTCATTCTTATTATCAATCATAAATTGTACCATATGGTCACTGCCGACTATCGTAACACAGCTCTTCGCTCTGGTGACAGCTGTATATAGAAGATTACGATTAAACAGAAGCCTCGGCCCATCCAGGATCGGAAGTATGACTGCCGGATATTCACTGCCCTGAGATTTATGAATCGTTACTGCATAAGCAAGCTCCAGCTCCTCCAGCTGACTGAAGCTGTAATCCACAAGACGGCTATCATCAAATTCCACAATCAAATGCTCTGAGTAAAGGTTAATCTCCTTTATAATACCGGCATCCCCGTTAAATACACCGGTACCTGACTGGGTTATAATTCCGTACCGACTCTTAATCTCCCAGGTAAGCTGATAGTTATTCTTTACCTGCATTACCTTATCACCTTCGCGGTAAATATTCTGATGATATTCTTTCTCCTTCTTATCAGGCGAGGGTGGGTTGAGTGCCTGCTGTAGTACGGTATTCAGCCGTTCCACTCCAAGCTCACCCTTGCGCATCGGTGTCAGCACCTGTATGTCAAAGGGTGTTGCCTTCACATAGTTCGGAAGCTTGTTTTTGATAAGATTAATCATAACGGCAGTTATGATATTGGAATCCTCCCTTTTTAGAAAGAAAAAATCCTTGCTTTTATTATCCAGATTAATCTGTTCACCGTCGTTTATTTTATGGGCATTTACAATAATATCGCTGCCTGCCGCCTGACGGAAGATTCTGGTCAGCTTAACAACATTAAAGCTGTGGGAATCTATGATGTCCTTCAGTACGTTGCCGGGACCGACACTGGGGAGCTGATTTACATCTCCTACAAGGATCAGTCTGGTTCCAACAGAGATTGCCTTCAGTAAAGCATTCATCAAGCTGATGTCCACCATGGACATCTCATCTATGATCAATACATCCGTTTCCAGCGGATTGTTTTCGTTACGTTCAAAGGTATATTTGTTTTCCTGCTCCTCCGTCATTCTTGAAAGCTCCAGAAGTCTATGAATCGTCTTCGCTTCGTAACCGGTGGTCTCCGTCATTCTTTTGGCTGCTCTTCCGGTAGGTGCAGCTAGCAAAAGCTCCATTCCCTCGGCTTCAAAAAGCTTGATAATCGCATTAATCGTGGTTGTTTTTCCTGTTCCGGGGCCACCTGTAATAACCAGAAGTCCGTTGCTGATCGCTTCCTTCACCGCAATTCTCTGGTGTTCATCCAGCTCAATCTGAAACTGTTCTTCTATCCGTTTTAAACGGTTATTTACATAGTCCTCCCTGAATTCATGACGGATGTTAAGATCATGAAGCATCCTTGCCACATTAAGCTCCATATAATAAAATAAGGAGGAATAGATATGGTTACCGTACTCAGTCTCCTTTATCATCAGCTTTTTCTCTATATTAAGTGCTGTGATCTGTCTTCGTAAATTGTCTTCGTCAATCACCAGCATGACCTTAGCTCTCTGAAGCAACTCCTGCTCGGGCAGATATACATGCCCTTCGTTACTTGCCTGTAATAAGGTATACAGAATACCTGCCTTAACCCGGTAATCGGATTCTATTGCAATTCCCACACGTTTCGCTATCTCATCGGCCGTTTTAAAGCCGACTCCGGTAATGTCCTCTGCCAGACGGTAGGGATTCTCCCGGATGATGTCATACATCCTCTGTCCGTATTCCTGATAGATTCGGACGGCCAGATTTCCGCTGATATTATATTTCTGTAGGAACATCATGGCTGAACGCATATCTCTTTTATCTTCAAATTGGCGATAGATCTCAATCGCCATTCGCTCACTGATACCCTTGACCTCAGCAAGACGATTGGGTTCCTCTACGATGATTCGGAAGGTGCCCTCACCGAACTTCTTCACTATCCTGGCTGCCAGAGCATTCCCGATTCCCTTAATTGCACCTGAGCTTAAGTACCGCTCAATCGAATACTGATCCTCCGGTTCCTTCATTTCATAGCTTTCCATAATAAATTGCTCGCCGTAAACCGGATGCTCCGAGTAGCTTCCGCTTGCCTGAAGGAATTCTCCTTCACTGATCAGGGTAAAATAACCGACGCAGGTGAGCTCTTCCTCCTCCACCCTGAGACTTAATACGGTATACCCGTTCTCTATATTACGAAAAACAATTCTCTCAACATAGCCCTCGACCACCTCGGCCATACTTATCACCTCCATCCAAGGGAACATAGCGTAAAGAAAATGTCATTCCGAACGTCGCCTATGGATGGCGTAATGTTCAAAATGACATTGAAATAGCTTACTAATCCTAGCTGTTCAATTATGTACCTTTGATACCGGTCTGACATCAATGCCTATCTATAGGTGAAGCACTTATGAATTCCTCTTCATGGCATCAAATAGCATCTGTGCAACGCCTAAACCTTGTCCTTCCGTAGCTTTCTTGGAATATTCCTCATAAAGCATATCACCGAACTGCTCCAGGTAATCGTTCTTCTTCTCTTCGCTATCAACTGATTTCTGCATTTCCTTCATAACCTGTTCCAGTAAATACGCTTCAAAGCTCTTGCAGACATCCAAAAGCTCCTCATCCGTAGCACTGTTGTTCTGAAGCTTTTCTTTCAGTTTATCCGTCTTCGCTGTTTCTCCGGCTGCATTAGCTGAATATAAGGGACCGGAGCCGATTGATATACTCATAATAACCCTCCTTCTGTCATAGGACAGAATGCCATCTTAAGACTTTATTGCTTGTTATATGTCGGATGCTACATGTAAATAAAAAGTCTATCGTAAATTATTGGCTTGCTGAAGCATCTCGTCCGTCGCTGTGATAATCTTGGAATTCATCTCATAAGCACGCTGTGCCACAATCAGATTAACCATCTCGTCCACCGCTTTAACATTGGAACCTTCCAGATATCCCTGACGAAGCTTGCTCTGAGTAAGTGTCGCATCCGTCCCCTCAAGTCTTGCGGTACCGGATGCATCCGATTCCCTTAAAAGACTGTTTGCTATCTTTTCAAGTCCGCTCGGATTATTGAATTGGGCAATACCGATCTTGATTCCGATGGGTACTGCTGACCCCGACTCATCGGGATAACATAGCTCACCGTTCTCATTGACGGTTATATCAGAAGCATTGTATCGATTATCAATTACAATCGGTGTTCCGTTATCATCAAGCAGCGGATTACCGTCTGAGGTTGCGATTGTCATACCTTCCGCTCCGACCGCGAGACCAAAAGAGCCGTTACGTGTATATGCGGTGCCTCCATCCTGTGTCTGCACCATAAAGAAACCCTTTCCTACAATTGCGAAATCATAATCATTACCGGTCTCCTGTAGGATTCCCTGGGTATACTGGGAGGTGATTGCAGAATTGCGTACACCAAGTCCAACCTGGATTCCGGAGGGTTTCGGGTCTCCGTTATTATCATAGGCCTGTTCCTGTATTGTCTGATACAATAAAGATTTAAATTCTGCCGATTCCTTCTTATAGCCCGTCGTATTAATGTTGGCAAGGTTATTGGAAATCGTATCAACATTAGTTTGCTGTGAAATCATACCGGACGCTGCCGTCCATAAGGATCTCATCATATCATTTCCCTCCTAATCATCCGGTCACAAAGAAAACACTTGACAGTCATGAGCCTCGGCATATGATATTATGCCGAGTAATTCTTATACCTTTCCAACGGAATTAGCTGCAAGCTCCAGGGTCTGGTCGACAGACTTGATAACCTTCTGATTGGCCTCATAAGCCCTGGTTACCGTAATCATCTCGACCATCTCGGATACGACATTCACATTGGACTGCTCTGTGAAGCCCTGCCGTACTGATGCCCCGGCAGGAATCTCTGTGGCTCCGTTAATAGCTTGATACATTGTGTCACCTGTTTTTGTAAGGTAATCATAATCCTCAAAATCTGTGAGCAGTAGGTTATCAATGTAGACTCCATCCGCATAGATACCGCCGGTCTCATCAACCTTAACCTCTGCCGCATCAGTCGGAACCATGATTTCTCCTGCCTCACCCATCAGGTGATTTCCATCTGCATCCACGATATGACCATCCTTAGTCATGGTAAAAGAACCATTTCGTGTGTATTTTATACTTTCATTTCCTGCTCTGTCCGTAACTGACAGGGTAAAGAAGCCCTTTCCCTCCAAAGCAAGATCATAGGTATTATCTGTCTGCCTTAGGGAACCCTGATTATAGCTGGTATATACTTCTCCCAACTTAACTCCGAGACTCATCTGCCCAATCGGTCTGTCATTATATGCCTCGGATTCGTCCCTGATTTTCAGTGTTAACAGATTGTCAAAGGACTGATTAGTAACATTATCCTCTTTATAGCCTACGGTAGCAGAGTTTGCCAGATTATTAGCGATAATATCCAGCCTTTTCTGCTCATTAACCATACCTGTATAAGCTGTATATAATCCTTTTACCATACTGTCTGCCCCTTTTCTTAAACTTAATCCTTAGCATTTTAAAATTCTTTAGGTTTATTTCAAAGAATTTTGGCTTTTTCAAATTTCTTTAATCCCTTTTCCCACTTAAAAACTCAACGAACTTACCGGTACCGATTGCTACGGCAGTCATAGGATCCTCGGCTGTCATCGTAGTAATTCCGGTCTTCTCTTCTATCAATTCTTCCAGACCGTATAATAAGCATCCACCGCCGGTTAATACAATACCTCGATCGGCAATATCCGCTGCCAGTTCCGGAGGAGTCTTCTCAAGTACACTGTGAACTGCTTCAACAATTTGGGAGGTAGTCTCCTTCAGTGCTTCCTCCGTCTCCTCCGAGGTAACCGCAATGGTCTTGGGAAGGCCGGTAACCAGGTTACGTCCTCTAACCTCCATGCTGACGGATTCCGGTCTGCGATAAGCAGAGCCAATCTTTATCTTAATATCCTCTGCGGTTCTTTCACCAATCAGAAGATTGTGCTTCTTTCTCATGTATCTTACGATGGCATCATCAAAATCATCTCCGGCAATCTTAACGGAGGTGCTGACAACAGTGCCACCCAGAGAGATAACTGCGATATCCGTAGTTCCACCGCCGATATCTACGATCATGTTACCGCAGGGTCTGGAAATGTCGATGCCTGCTCCGATTGCAGCAGCGATCGGTTCTTCGATGATGGCTACCTCTCTTGCACCAGCCTGGTAGGTAGCATCCTCAACCGCTTTCTTTTCAACCTCGGTTACACCGCTGGGAACACAGACACTAATTCTGGGTTTTCTGAACCTCTGCTTACCCACAGCCTTCTGAATGAAATACTTTAACATCTTCTCCGTAACCGTATAATCTGAAATAACACCCTGTCTTAAGGGTCTCACAGCAACAATATTACCCGGTGTTCTTCCTAACATCAGTCTGGCTTCTTCACCGATTGCCTTAATCTTATTCGTATCCCTGTCAAAGGCTACTACCGAGGGCTCCTTTAAAACTACGCCTTTGCCTTTTATATAAACTAATACGCTTGCTGTTCCCAAATCAATTCCAATGTCACTTCCCAACATCTTGAAACTCCTTTCCCTTCCGTGTAATGAACGGATCTACCTGTTATAATATATCTTTACGTTAAATACCTGATGTCATTAATATGATTATTGCTAACCGATTATAACTGTTTGCATCATAAAGTAACATTCTATAAACTGTTCTAATATAGTCTCTGAGCTTTCTTTCTGTTTGGGTTTATCAATGTCTTTCTATATTTTCTTCCAATACTCGGTAACTTAAACATACTTATTAATATTATATCTTCTTTTCCAGTAATATTCAAAGGAAATTTTAAAAACTTTTGATTATCGTCAAAAGTCTACACATAATAACAGCTCTGCCAGACGAATCGCTGGAATTTCCGATTTCTACCGTTATTATCGGAATATCTATATCATAACTTTAGTAGTTTGCTTCGCAAATCCTCGGACGCGGACCATCTCTTTCTTATGTTACGGCTATTAAGCCCTCCCTCGTATTTGCTTCGCAAATCCTCGGACGCGTACCATCTCTTTCTTATGTTACGGCTATTAATCCCTCCCTCGTATTTGCTTCGCAAATCCTCGGACGCGGGCTGGCGCCCGCTACGAGTATAAAAAAGCTCCCATGAGTAAGCAAGCTTACTCTGGGAGCTTTATTTATACTCGTGCCGGGCTTAATAGCCTACTCGATAATTGTAGCAACCTTACCGGATCCTACAGTTCTTCCACCTTCACGGATAGCGAAGCCTAAGCCCTGCTCCATAGCGATAGGATGGATTAATTCGATGCTCATCTCGATGTTATCACCAGGCATGCACATCTCAACGCCTTCCGGTAAGTTACAAACACCGGTAACGTCTGTTGTTCTGAAATAGAACTGAGGTCTGTAGTTGTTGAAGAAAGGAGTATGACGTCCACCTTCTTCTTTTGTTAAAACGTAAACCTGAGCGGTGAATTTCTTGTGGCACTTGATGGAACCGGGCTTAACAAGAACCTGACCTCTTTCGATTTCGTTTCTCTGAACACCACGAAGCAGTGCACCGATGTTATCACCAGCCTGAGCCTCATCAAGAAGCTTTCTGAACATCTCGATACCGGTACATACAACCTTACGAGTCTCTTCCTTAATACCAACGATTTCAACTTCCTCAGAAACCTTAAGAGTACCACGCTCTACACGGCCGGTAGCAACTGTACCACGGCCAGTGATGGAGAATACATCCTCGACAGGCATAAGGAAAGGCTTATCCTTATCTCTCTGAGGATCCGGAATCCAGGTGTCAACTGCATCGAATAACTCGATGATCTTCTCGCCCCAAGGACCCTGAGGATCTTCCAGAGCTTTCAGAGCGGAGCCACGGATAATCGGAGTGTCATCGCCAGGGAACTCATACTCGTTTAACAGGTCTCTTACTTCCATCTCAACTAAGTCAAGAAGCTCTTCGTCATCAACCATGTCGCACTTGTTCATAAATACTACGATATAAGGAACACCAACCTGACGGGAAAGTAAGATATGCTCCTTAGTCTGAGCCATAACACCGTCAGTAGCAGCTACTACGAGGATAGCACCATCCATCTGAGCAGCACCGGTGATCATGTTCTTAACGTAGTCAGCATGTCCAGGGCAGTCAACATGTGCATAGTGTCTGTTCTTGGACTCATACTCTACGTGAGCGGTAGATATTGTTATTCCTCTTGCCTTCTCTTCCGGAGCCTTGTCGATCTGGTCGAATGCTACGACCTCACCGGTACCAAGTCTTTCATGAAGAGTCTTTGTGATAGCTGCTGTAAGAGTTGTCTTACCATGGTCAACGTGACCAATGGTTCCGATATTACAGTGCGTTTTCGATCTGTTAAATTTTGCCTTAGCCATTTTTACAACGTCCTCCTTTAAATTAATGCTTGTAAGCAAATGTTTTCAAATTCCCCGTTCGTACAGGGCTTGTTTATATATTGCCTCATATGCCCTATTATATTTCAACTTAGAAATATTTTCAAGCACAAACAATTGATATAATAACTTTTTTAGATCTTTTATAATTAGTTCTTACCTTTTGCTGCCAGTACCTTCTCCTGAACGTTCTTAGGAACCTGTTCGTAGGAGTGGAAGAACATGGAGTAAGCTCCACGCCCCTGAGTCTTGGAACGTAAGGTTGTTGAGTATCCGAACATCTCGGACAACGGAACAAAGCCTCTGATCAGCTTCGTACCATTGATATCCTCCGTACCTTCAATACGTCCGCGACGGGAACTGATATCGCCGATAACATCACCCATGTAATCCTCGGGTACTGTAACTTCAACTCTCATGATAGGCTCTAACAGTGTTGCACCGCCCTTAGCCATAGCATCCTTGAACGCCATGGAGCCGGCGATCTTGAAGGCCATTTCACTGGAGTCAACTTCATGGTAGGAACCATCGTATACAGTAGCTCTGATACCAAGTACCGGATATCCGCCAAGTACACCTGCCTTAGTAGCTTCTTCGATACCTGCACCGACTGCCGGAATGTATTCCTTGGGGATCGCACCGCCGACAATAGCAGAAACGAACTCAAAGGTCTTCTCAGCATTGGCATCCATGGGCTCAAAGCGCACTTTACAGTGACCGTATTGACCGCGTCCACCGGACTGCTTTGCATATTTGCTGTCAACTTCAACGGTTTTCGTAAAGGATTCTTTGTAAGCAACCTGAGGTGCACCTACATTAGCCTCTACCTTATACTCACGGAGAAGTCTGTCTACGATAATTTCCAGATGAAGCTCACCCATACCTGCAATAATGGTCTGTCCGGTCTCTTCATTGGTATAGGTTCTGAAGGTAGGATCTTCTTCAGCAAGCTTTGCTAAAGCCTCACCCATCTTGTCCTGGCCGGCCTTGGTCTTGGGCTCAATCGCAACGTTGATAACCGGTTCAGGGAATTCCATGGATTCAAGAACTACAGGGGATTTCTCATCACAGATAGTATCACCGGTAGTTGTAATCTTCAAACCAACAGCTGCCGCAATATCACCGGAATATACCTTTTCAAGGTCCAGTCTCTTGTTCGCATGCATCTGCAGGATACGTCCGACACGTTCCTTCTTATTCTTTGTAGAGTTCAGAACATAGGAACCTGAATTTAACGTACCGGAGTATACACGAAAGAATGCCAGCTTACCTACGAAAGGATCGGCCATAATCTTGAACGCCAGTGCTGCGAAAGGCTCCTCATCGGAGGATCTTCTGTGAATCTCATTGCCCTCTTCATCCACACCCTTGATATCAGGGATATCGGTAGGAGCGGGAAGGTATTCGATAACAGCATCCAGAAGCTTCTGAACGCCCTTATTCCTGTAGGCAGAACCACAGCATACCGGAATAATCTGAACAGCTATGGTAGCCTTTCTTAAAGCTGTCTTCAGCTCTTCGTTGGTAGGCTCTTCACCCTCAAGGAATTTCTCGATCAGATCATCATCTGTCTCGCAGATAGCTTCGATCATAGCTGCTCTGTACTCCTCAGCCAGATCCTTCATATCTTCAGGAATTTCTGAGATCGAGATATCCTCACCCTTATCATCATTATAATAATATGCCTTCATCTCGAATAAATCGATGACACCCTTGAAGGTATCCTCTTTACCGATCGGAAGCTGAATCGGAACCGGGTTTTTGCCCAATCTGGTTCTGATCATTTTAACAACATTGAAGAAATCTGCACCGGAGATGTCCATCTTATTAACAAATGCCATTCTCGGTACATCATATTTATCAGCCTGACGCCACACTGTCTCAGACTGCGGCTCTACGCCGCCCTTCGCGCAGAATACACCTACTGCACTATCCAGAACACGTAAGGAACGCTCAACCTCAACCGTAAAGTCAACGTGACCCGGTGTATCAATGATATTGATACGATGCTCTAAAGCACCGGGAGCCTTCTTGTGTTCTAATTCCAGAGTCCAATGACATGTTGTAGCCGCTGAAGTAATTGTGATACCTCTTTCCTGTTCCTGCTCCATCCAGTCCATGGTTGCAGTACCCTCATGGGTATCACCGATTTTGTAGTTAACACCGGTATAATACAGGATACGTTCGGTAAGTGTTGTCTTACCGGCATCGATATGCGCCATAATACCGATATTTCTAGTCCTCTCTAACGGATATTCTCTTCCTGCCAAGGATAATTCCTCCTTAATTCATGACAAGCGAATACTCAGTGTATTCACTTTCTTTTAAATAAAACACTTTCAAACAATAAAATGATTAGACTATTAATCAAGAATTAAAGAAGAAAATGCTATGATAATGTTACTTTACCACCTGTAATGAGCAAATGCCTTATTTGCATCAGCCATCTTATGCATATCTTCTTTTCTCTTCACTGCAGAACCGGTATTATTCGCAGCATCTAAAATTTCATTAGCCAGCTTATCCTGCATGGTCTTTTCTCCTCTTTTACGGGAGAACATTGTTAACCAGCGCAGAGCGAGTGCCTGCCTTCTCTCCGGTCTTACTTCGATCGGTACCTGATAGGTTGCACCACCGATACGTCTAGCTTTTACTTCGAGAACGGGCATGATGTTGTTCATAGCCTCCTCAAATACTTCTGTAGCATCCTTGCCTGATTTGGCAGCTACCTTTTCAAAAGCGCCGTATACGATTTTCTGGGCAGTACCCTTTTTGCCATCTAACATAATGTTATTAATAAGTTTCGTTACAACCTTATTGTTGTATAACGGATCTGCCAATACATCTCTTTTCTGTATATGTCCTTTTCTTGGCACGTTTCTTCCCTCCTTAACGATACTTGACGGAATCAAATAATCCGCCAGTCAATTAATTCCTCGGTACTCACATGCATGGGAACCATCCTGCGGTTCACCAGCTTATTGTGTTCGTGCTCAGTTTAACTTCATTTTCCATAAGTGAATCTGTAACCACAGAAATACAATTCAAACGGAAATAAAAAATTAATCCGGCACTTAACTCATGATTGTTACCTAGTAATTACGGTTTAATTCTTAATAAATATAAGAAGCTGTTCATTACTTCTCCGGAAATTATGAATTTCTCAAGAAATTACTTCTTTGCTTCCTTAGGTCTCTTAGCACCGTACTTAGAACGTGCCTGTCTTCTCTTGGCAACGCCTGCTGTATCAAGTGTACCTCTTACGATGTGGTATCTGGTACCGGGTAAATCCTTAACCCTACCACCTCTGATCAGAACAACACTGTGCTCCTGAAGATTATGACCTTCACCGGGAATATAGCTTGTTACTTCAATTCCGTTGGAAAGACGTACTCTGGCGATTTTACGGAGAGCGGAGTTAGGCTTCTTCGGTGTAGCAGTTCTTACTGCAGTACATACGCCTCTCTTCTGCGGTGATGAAACATCCGTAGATTTCTTACTAAGTGAGTTAAATCCTTTCTGCAGTGCAGGTGATGTTGATTTATACTCTACTGTCTTTCTGCCTTTTCTTACTAGCTGGTTAAATGTTGGCATTAATTTTTCACCTCCTGAAAATTTTCATAAATACTATTATTTTCTGTGGTTTTAACAGCGCACCTGGATACTATTTAAGCATCAGCAAAATGTGCATAAAAAATACATAGCATGCAAAAATTTGCACGCTAAATGATTATACTTTTTTCATAAGAAATTGTCAAGAAATTTTTTACGTCGGTAGTACTGTCTATGATTTTTTATGTCGGCAGTAATGCCTACAAGTCTGTAAATATATGTATTTGTGAATCCTCAGCTGCAACCGGTTTGTTCTAATTCATATTAACAGCGATATCAAGTGTAACAAGCGTATCCTACATCACATTAGCAGCGATACCAGGTATAACAAGCGTATCCTAAATCACATTAACAGCCATACCAGGTATAACAAGCTTGATTAATCCTAACTCATATAGTAAGATATAACCATAACAAAAGATTCCAATAAAGCCTCTGATTTCATAATTTCTTTATGAGGTGATACGCTGCCGGAGCCTTAAGTATACCGGATTGCGTCCGGAAGACAATTTAGGAGGGAAAGCCATGAAGGATATGGCGCAGACGGAACGGCAAATCTTTATCTTGCTGCTGCTTTCGGAGAATAAGCGCGGTTATACGATTAACGACATCCATGACTCCCTGGAAAAGTGGGATGTCATCGTGGATAAGAAAACCATTATGCGGGATATTGACAGCTTGTCGGGCATCTGCTTTATCTCAGAGGAGGAACGTAACGGAAAGACTTATTATACAGCCGACAAATTCCGTTTGAGAGATATTACCTTCACCTCTCCTGAGCTGATTTCTCTGGCCTTTTTATTGGAGCTTCTAAAGCCTTACCAATACATGACCATGGGCCGCACCTCACAGGAGCTGATCCATAAGCTTCTGGATAATACAACAAACCTGAACCGTGAATTTATAAAGCATTTCAAAGGACTGGTAACCGTAAACTCCAATGACTACATAAATGATGATGTGAATCCGGAGATCGAGGTACGTCTGCAGGAGGCAATACGGAACAAGATAAAAGCCCGTATTATCTATCACTCCTTTGGAAGTGACGAGGACACCATCCGAATCATTCATCCCTATGAGCTGTGTATCAATGACGGTGCCTTAAGTGTCGTCGGCTTCTGCGAGTTGAGAGGTGACTTAAGGGATTTCCGCGTCTCCCGTATCAGAGCACTCACTTTGCTGGAGGAGAAGTTCACTGTACCGGAGGATTATTATCATAAGAAGGATCGAAAAAAGTTCATTCATCTGTCAGGTAATGTCACAGAGCAGATTATCATCTCCTTTGACAAGCCCACTGCCAAATACATTATAGAATATGAAGCAGACCGGGCAGATGAGATTGTGGAGACAGAGGAGGGAATCACCTTCATTCGCAATACAGCGGTAACCGAGGAGCTGATTCGCTGGATCCTGCAATTCGGTCGCGGTGCTAAGGTCTTAAACCCCTCCCACTTAAAGGATAAGATTAAGCAGGAGCTTTTAAACAGTCTGAAGCAATATGAAAACGACTAACCGGATAATCAGAGCTGCATCCATTTTATCTATAGATTACTATCTAACGTGAAATTAATGGTATAGATAAATGGCATAACAGAAAAGTAAATGTGAAAAAGGGTCAAATGTGAAAATAAAATTTCAGGATAAAATTTCAGGTAAAATTTCAGGTCGTGATAATAAAATTTCATTTGACAAATTGTAATAAATAGCATAGACTAGTAAAAAATAGTAATTTCGAATACAATTTAATATTTAAAACCGATGAGTAAGAATAGTAAATATGGCAATATATTCCCAGAGAGCTGCAGACGGTGCGATTGCAGTAATAGCAGCGATATTGAATGGACTTACGAGGGCAGGAAGAAAGGCTAGCAAGCTGGCCAAGTAATGCCTGACGGAAACTCCGTCCGTTAACAAGAGGAGCCTATATGAATGTATAAGGAATGAGAGGGTGCTTTGCACCAAACCGGGTGGTACCGCAGAAGTGGAACTTAAGCTTTTGTCCCAGTAGAATTACTGAGGCAGGGGCTTTTTTTATACCCTAAAAACCTACCGGGTTACATACAGTGTCTCATTCAGAGACCGGAATATGTTAGACCGGAAATAATCCATTTAAAATTTGAAAGGAGCATTACTATGTCAAAGAAAATCCCACACAGACTATATTTAACCGAGGATCAGATGCCGAAGCAATGGTATAACCTCAGAGCAGATATGAAGGAATTGCCGGACCCTATTTTAAACCCCGCAACCTTACAGCCTGCCAAAGTTGAGGAGCTTTACCCGGTATTCTGTGAGAAACTGGCACAGCAGGAAATGGATAACACCACCAGATATATCGATATCCCGGAGGAGATCCTGGATTTCTACAAGATGTATCGCCCATCCCCGCTGATCCGTGCTTTTAATCTGGAGAAAGCATTAGGTACACCGGCGAAGATTTATTACAAGTTTGAGGGCAATAACACCTCCGGCAGCCATAAGCTGAATTCCGCAATTGCCCAGGCCTATTATGCGAAGGAGCAGGGACTCACCAGTCTGACGACGGAGACCGGTGCCGGACAATGGGGAACCGCTCTGGCAGAGGCTTGTTCCTATTATAAGCTTCCTCTTACCGTATATATGGTTAAGGTTTCCTATGAGCAGAAGCCCTTCCGTAAATCCGTAATGCAGACCTTCGATGCAGAGATTATCCCCAGCCCCAGCAATACCACCAATGTGGGTCGCATGATCCTTGAGAAGGATCCGAACACCGGCGGAAGCTTAGGCTGTGCCATCTCAGAAGCTGTGGAGCAGGCAGTTACCACGCCCGGCTGTCGTTATGTACTCGGCTCCGTATTGAATCAGGTACTCCTCCATCAATCTATCATCGGTCTTGAATCCAAGCAGGCTTTAGAGCTGCTGGACGAATATCCGGATGTTGTAATCGGCTGCGCCGGAGGTGGCTCCAACCTCGGAGGACTGATTGCACCGTTCATGCAGGATAAGCTGACAGGTAAGGCAAATCCCAGAATCGTCGCAGTAGAGCCGGCCTCCTGCCCGTCCTTTACCCGCGGTAAATATGCTTATGATTTCTGTGATACCGGTAGGGTCACACCACTGGCCAAGATGTATACCCTGGGAAGCAGCTTTATGCCCTCTGCGAATCATGCCGGCGGACTTCGTTACCACGGTATGTCACCAATTCTTTCTAAGCTGTATCACGATGGCTATATGGAAGCAACCGCAGTTGAGCAGACGAAGGTGTTTGAGGCAGCCGTATTCTTTGCGAAGCAGGAAACCATCCTGCCCGCTCCGGAATCAGCCCACGCCATTCGCGCTGCCATCGATGAGGCTTTAAAATGCAAGGAAACCGGAGAAGCCAAAACTATTCTGTTCGGGCTTACCGGTACCGGATATTTTGATATGACCGCTTATAATGCATACTTAAACGGATCCATGACGGACTATATCCCTACCGACGAGGATCTGCAAAAGGGCTTTGAACAGCTGCCCAAGGTTCCGGATAGATAATTTCTCTCCGGCCATCTCGAGATAATAGTGAAGGACCGGTAGAAACCGGTCCTTCTTGCTGATGATTCATCTGACGTTATGATGTGGCTCGATGCTTCTTAAAATGAAGTATAAACTTAAGAATCAGGGTAAGCGTTATGATATAAACAGCAACATAAACCAACATTCCGAGTAGATCCGTACGGGTAAGAAGCTGTCCGATCACCCCTATACACAGAATTCCATATAGGTTGAAGGACAGTGATATTATGGAATGCACCGTGGATCTTCCCTCATCCTCTATCCTATGCTGTAGGAAGGCCTCCTGAAGAACGTTGGCAGCTGACATAAGCAAATAATAAATCCCGTACAATCCCATGACGCCAAAAACTCTTAGAAGTCCCGACAATGAAAGACAAGCTGCTGCAATGATACATATCAGGGTTGCCGTATGAAACGGGCTCTTATTCCCGGTGATTTTCTCGATGAATTTTCTAAGGCGACTCGCGAGAATACCGCCAGACGACACCAATATTAGACGGATTGCTGACCAAACCCCAATACCTGCCAGGGTAAGGCCATAATCTCTTGCAATCATGGAATCATATTCATCCAACACTTCTGCTGTTCCGATCACCATAATCGCTAGCAAGGAAAATACCAGTATCTCCTTATTATGAACTATGAAGGCAATCGCTTCCTTCAATGTATCCTTCTTTTCTGTCTGCACTTCCTCAAGCCTTGCTCTATAATGGTTTATCTCTTTGTAGGATAAGGCAATTCCGGCTGATACCAGGCTGAAAAACGTTGAAAGGTAAAGGACTGTATGGATTCCCAGATATGTTCCGATCAAGCCGCCGCTGACTGAGGCGAGGATGACACTCACTCCGGAGGCAAACCTTCCTTTCCCCAATATCCGTTCGAAAGCCAGCTCCTGCTCCTCCTGTTTTAAGGAATCATAAAGCAGAGCCTCCTCAGACCCGGATATAAATGCCGAGCTAATACCCCACAGAACAAATCCCAGGGCAAATAGTTCAAATCGGTTTGAAAAACTCCATAAAAA
The DNA here is from genome assembly GCA_023409835.1 of Bacillota bacterium. Lineage (GTDB taxonomy): Bacteria > Bacillota > Clostridia > Lachnospirales > Lachnospiraceae > Mobilitalea. Next base: position 36,357 of record JAEYQV010000096.1, on the reverse strand, counting down.
ATAGCAGGCAGCCTTGAATAGGCTTCCCAGTAAAACCATGTTCTTTCTGCTCCAACGATCTGCCAGAATCCCCGTCGGGATCTCCAGTAACACAACCGTCAGACACCAGATGACAAGTAATGCAGAGATTTGCTGCATCGACATGCCCTTATCCTCAAAAAACAAAAGATATAAGGGGTATATCGGCATCAGATCCTCAAATACTTGTCTGGCTATAAATTTTCTTGTATTCATATCTACCTCCGGCTAATTAATAAATGATTCATTATTTGTCAATGCCGGGGGACCTCGAGCATATTGGTGTTATTGGCCCGTATCCAACAAACCATTCATTGTATCACCGCCCTTTTTGTTTCAATATAGCATTGCAGCAGTGTTTGTGTCAACTTTTTACTGTTTTCGGAAGATGACAGTTCCATATATTAGCAATTAAGAGGTAAGTGCGCCTTGCAAAATGAGATTTTTATTTCATTATTGCAGGGCCTATGATATAATGTTGCTCAGTGTTATTTATAAGTCCGAAAGATGGAGGTACTGTAATGAACGAACAACCTATCCATGACATCCTGGAAGATAAATTTAGGGAATTGATCGTGACTGCTAATCGGCAAAAGGGTATTTTAGATGCCGAAAAGGTAAATACTTTGGTTAGCGAATTGAATTTGGACAATAAGCAGATTGATAAAATATACGAAAGACTGGAAGCATATAACATCGTCGTTATGAGCTCTGTTGAGGAAGAGGAGGAGCCTGATGACAATCTGCTTATGGAGCTTGAGGATGATTCGGAGGACGCAGCTTCCGAAGCAGCACTTCTATCCCAAATCTCTGCTTCTTCTATGTCGGATGATCCTGTTCATATGTATCTGAAGGAAATCGGCAACTATCCCTTATTATCCCTGGCGGATGAGATTGAACTGTCAAAGCGGATTGAGCAGGGGGATGGAGCAGCCAAGCAGCTGTTGGCCGAATCAAATCTGCGACTTGTAGTCAGTATTGCAAAGCGTTATGTTGGCAGAGGCTTATCGTTCCTGGACCTGATTCAGGAAGGTAATTTAGGTTTGATCAAAGCAGTTGAAAAATATGATTATTCCAAGGGTTTTAAATTCAGTACCTATGCAACCTGGTGGATCCGGCAGGCAATTACAAGGTCCATCGCAGATCAGTCCAGAACCATCCGGATTCCTGTACATATGTCCGAAGTAATCAACAAGACTTATCGTGTTTCGCGAGGCCTTCTCCAGGTCCTGGGCAGAGAACCCAGCGAACAGGAGCTGGCAGATGCAATGAATCTGACAGTGGATCGAATCAGGGATATTCTGAAGGTATCGACGGATCCGATCTCTCTGGATACGCCGATTGGTGAAGAGGATGACAGCCATCTTGGTGATTTCATTCGTGATGATAATATCATGGGGCCTGAAGATGCAGCCTCCTATGCTATTCTCAGAGATCAGATTTCTAAGCTTCTTAACACCCTGACAGAACGTGAACAGAGAGTTCTCGTTCTGCGTTTCGGCTTAAATGATGGCAGAAGCCGCACGCTGGAGGAAGTGGGTAAGGAATTTAATGTTACCCGGGAGCGAATCCGGCAGATCGAAGCGAAAGCACTGAGGAAGCTGAGGCATCCCAGCAGAGCCAAGATGCTCAAGGGCTATGATATCATATAATTACCTGTAACCTCCATATAATTAAGCAGATGTATCATAAGAAAGGACATCCCGATGAAGCGTATTATATTAATGGCGGTTCGTAGTATATTTATTCTACCCTACTGGCTGATCCGTCTGTTCCAGCTGTGTAATATTGAGAAGTATGATGCTGCAACAAGATATGCTTTCCTGCATAAGATCACTCCGATTGTCAACCGTCGGGGGAGAGTAACGATTGAATGCCATGGGATTGAGAATCTTCCTGAGAAGAACGGTTATATCATGTTCCCTAATCATCAGGGCTTATTTGATGCTCTGGCATTTCTGGAGACCCACGAGAGACCCTTTGTAACAGTTATGAAGAAGGAAGTAAAGGATATCTTCCTATTAAAACAGATTATTAAGCTGCTCCAGGCAGAGATCATTGACCGGGAAGATATACGGCAGTCTATGCAGGTGATCATGAATATGACCCGACGGGTGAAGGCAGAGGAGAACTTTGTTATATTCGCAGAGGGAACCCGTTCTAGGAACGGGAATGTCATCGGTGATTTCAAAGGAGGCAGCTTTAAGAGCGCCATGAATGCGAAGTGTCCGATTGTCCCTGTGGCATTGATTGACTCCTTTAAAGCCTTTGATACTCATTCTATCAAAAAGCTGACCGTCCAGATTCATTACCTGAAGCCTCTCTATTATGAAGATTATCAGGGTATGAAATCCACTGAGATCGCCGAGCTGGTATCCTCCCTAATCCGGGATACCATTGAGAAAAATTTAAGCTAGTCTTGCAGCCATGGATAAAGAAGCAATATACCGCTAAATAGGAATATTGTGATTCTTTATCCTTTTTTGTATTCTACACTCATTAAATTTGGCATTCTATGTAATTATCTTACTTTCATTTCCATACAAATACCAAAATAGTTGATTTTCCCTGCAGCATAAGCTATAATAGCTCTTGCAATGCAAATCAACTCCGTTTGGAAGGTGAATAAATGAGAACGAAAAGAACCATATTCTCTATGGTTGTATTTCTGTCTGTATTTTGGTTTTCCGCTATATTCGATATAGAGAGCCGCTCCTCTGCCAAGGTAGATCATAAACCTGTCGGTAAGGAGACATTGGCTGTCAGTGATTCCATCTCTACGGAGGATGTCTCCTCCGACATTACATCCTTTTCCTATGATAACGGTAAAACCGCTGATTCCATAGATCAGCGTCTTTACGGGAATCATACTGAGGAGGAAAGTCAGACAGAACTTTACAATGTAAACGCAGTCGCTACGCCTGCCGAAGAGCAACCCGATCCCAAGGGAGAAACTGCTCCTGCAGAGGGTGATACCGTAACAAGCATCAGTCCTACTGAGACTAACACACCCGAAAACCAGATTACTCTCACTGCTATCACCGAAGCTGCCGAAGAAGCTCCGGCTGCGAAGGAGAGCTCAAAATATTCCAATATTGCCATCTCTATTGCAGCTTCCTACGTTAACGTCCGTAAGGAGGCCAATACCGACAGTGAGATTCTTGGCAAGCTTCATAACGGTTCCGCAGCTGAGATACTGGATCACGAAGGAGAATGGTGTCATGTCGAATCCGGCAGTATCAGGGGTTATGTGAAGGCAGAATATCTTAAGACCGGAATCCCGGACGAAGAGCTAATTAAGAAATATGGTACCTTAAGAATCTCAGTCAATGTAGATGGTTTGAATGTACGTGAAGATCCTGATACAGAATCGAATAGGCTTACGGTAGTGTATCAAAATGAACGTTACCCTGTGGTAGAGCTTCAGGACGATTGGGTTAAGGTTGACATAACGGATGACAGGGTGATCGGTTATGTCAAACGTGAATTTATTGAATTAATCGTTGACTTTAAGAAAGCAGTTTCCAAGGAGGAAGAGCAGGAGCTCCTAAGGATGCAGGCAGAAGAAAGGGCCAAGAAGGAGACTGCCGTAAAATACCGTGAAGAAGTAAATTACTCCAAAGAAGAGCTTAAGCTGCTGGCATGTCTGGTTCATGCAGAGGCAGGGAACCAAAGCTATGAAGGACGACTGGCTGTTGCCAATATAGTATTGAACCGGGTGAAATCCAGTAAGTTCCCTGATACCATCAAGGCTGTCATCTACTCTCCGGGACAGTTCACGGTAGCAAGCAGCGGATCTTTATCCAAGCAGTTGGAGAATTATGAATGCTACTCTTCCAACTCCCAGCTTCTATCCATCAAGGCCGCAAAAGCCGCACTGGAGGGTGCGAATAATATTGGCAATCGTCTTTATTTCCATTCCTATAAATCGGCTTTAAGAAAGGGCTATGACGAGAAGAGCAATGCCGTTAAGCTGGAAGATCAGTTGTTCTGGTAAGTAGGGAATTGTATAAGAATGCAACTGTTGCTTGCATAGAAAGAGGATGTTAATCGGAATAAACCGATCAACATCCTCTTATTGATTCAAAGCAAGTGCAATGCTTTATCCTTTCATCTTGTTTCGGCAAGCAGCAGGTTGCTAAAATTAATATTAGTCAGGTTTCCGAGGAGTCTTAATTTAATATAGCTTAATCTGCTTTGGAATTCCGTTCTCATACTTTAAGTTAGTTTCACCCTGAATCAGAGGATACAGATAATCCATCATTTCCCGGGTAACATCATTACCACGTTCATTGATCCATTCCATCGGAACGATCTTCTCATGGTTCGCAACCTCACTGACCGGTACCGGTACGAATTCCACACGGTAAGGCTTATCACTTAATCTCTTAATCGCTGCCATCTTACCGGTCTCTCCGTCCAGAGCAAGGCCCAGAGCCTTCTGTCCCAGCATTAGGGATTCGATGATATCGGTTTCGCTGGCGATATGGGCAGCTGCTCTCTGCATCAGATTTAGCTCTATGGAACGGGTCTTGCAGCCGATCTCTGTACGAACCATCTCTTCTAAGGCACGGGCTGCACCCGCAATGTATTTATGACCGAAGTTATCTACCGCACCGCTTGACATGGAATCGGATACATATGCACCGGTGCTGTCCTTAACACCTTCACTGACTGCTACCAGGACACCGGGCTTCTTTTCCTGAACCTTTTTGATATCCTCAATAAAGCTTGCCTTGTCAAACTCCTTTTCGCAGAGATAAATCAAGTCTGCACCGGTTCCGCCATTCACTCTTGACAGAGCAGCGGCTGCGGTCAGCCATCCGGCATTTCTTCCCATAATCTCAACGATGGTTACTGCGGGAATATCATACACATTGATATCTCTTTCCAGCTCGGCAATCGTGGTTGCGATATATTTCGCTGCGGAGCCGAAGCCGGGGCTGTGATCGGTAAGATTAAGATCATTATCCACCGTCTTCGGAGCCCCAATCACCATAATATCATCAATATTGTTCAGCTTACAGTACTCGGAAAGCATATCCACGGTATCCATGGAATCGTTACCGCCAATATAGATAAAGTATTTGATCTCATATTTCTTGAAGGTAGCAATGATTTTCTTGTAAGGCTCATCATCCTTGCGCCAATCCTTCATCTTATACCTGCACGAGCCAAGGGCTGAAGATGGAGTATAAGTCAGGGTATCCATTGCCTGAGTATCCCGTACCAGATCATTTAAATCAATCAGATTGTCCTTGATTGCACCTTCAATACCATTTTTAGCACCGTATACCTTGTCCACTTTACCGCTGGCGCGAACACCCTGTAATACACCGGCTAAGGTAGCATTAATTGCAGCCGTGGGTCCCCCGGACTGTGCTACTAATAAATTCTTCATTTTCTTCCTCCTTACGAAATTTCCACTCTTAGAATAATCTTACATTTACCCATTCTATCATGCACAGGAAGTGTTCGTCAATATACTGAACTGTTTGATTATGTCCAATCTGAAGAAATCTCCTCTGCTGTGTTGATATTATTATTTGCTGATTGATTGCTCAAAAATTAGATCCGTTCCATCCCCAGGTTTTAACCTCTTCATATTTCACATAGATCTGTGAAGCTGGAATATGAAGCTCCTCACTCCATATCTTTGTGATAGCTGCGGTCAATTTATCATATACTCCCGCATTCGCCACCCCGAATAGCTTCACCTCAACGAAGGCCACGGGCTTGTCCCCCTGACCTTTAAAATACATCGATACCTTATCCTCAAAGGCCAGCATCAACCAGGCTTCACTTTTACCCGGCACCAGCTCGATTGCCTTTCCCAGCTTCTGTTTGATGGCGGCTTCCTTCTCTTTTGTTATCTCAATATTAGTTTTCGTACCGATAAATGGCATTCCGATTCTCCTTTCGGTTTAGTACATCTCCTATATTTTGGTTCCACCACAAATTTATGTCAATACACATAATTTGTCAAGCAGGTGTTGTCCCTATTTTTTGAGCCTATTTTATAAGCTCTATTAATTTTACGGATAGTACTCCTCAAAAGATATAATACGTCCACCCGGAGACTTAACTTTTGTTGTTCAAAAAAACCGAAAGGTATGTTAACAGCTATGGCTTGTTTCTATTCTTGTCATTTAAAAGCCCCAAAAAACGTAATACGTCCCTCGGGGCTATCACCATTTTATGGTTATTTGCATAAATCCGCAGGAAATGCAGGGTTAATTGCATAGAAGTTCTTTGCGTCAAGCTCATCCTGAATGATTCGGAGAGCTTCACCGAACCTTTGGAAGTGAACGATTTCTCTTTTCCTTAAGAATTTGATTGGATCACAAACCTCCTGGTCATGAATCAGACGGAGTATATTGTCATAGGTTGTTCTTGCCTTTTGTTCTGCTGCCATATCCTCTACCAGGTCAGTAATCGGATCACCCTTACTTGCAAAGCACATAGCGGTAAATGGAACCCCACCTGCTGATTGTGGCCATATGCCCAAGGTATGATCAGTATAGTATTGTTCAAATCCACCATCCATGATTTCCTGCGGTGTTAGTTTACGGGTTAACTGATGAACGATAGAGCCTACCATTTCCATATGCGCCAGCTCTTCTGTCCCGATATCCGTTAACACTGCGCAGACTTTTTTATTAGGCATAGCATAACGTTGTGATAAATAACGTAAGGAAGCACCTATTTCTCCATCCGGACCGCCGTATTGGCTCATGATAACCTGTGCCAGTCTTGGATTACATTCTGATATATTTACTGGATGTTGCAATCTTTTCTCATAACTCCACATACACTAGCACCTACCTTCCCACGGCCAGGGCTCATCGACCCAGGTCCACCTGTTTTTCACATTAACATCATACATATTAATCGGGCCAAAGCACTTGGTATATTCATCAACGGCTTCGTTTCTTACTCTCTCAACCTTCATCCAGTAATCCAAAGCTGCCTGATCGGTCGGATGGGTATCCAGGAAAAGTCTTAAGTCATCTAGTACAAAGCTTGTCGCAGTAATACAGGCCATTAATTTTTCCCTATTATTTCCGTCCATTATTTGCAACCCCTTCCATACCAGTCTAGATCCAGTTCCTTAAAGATCGTTCCTTTTGCCAGTGCAACAAATTCATTCTCATAGATATTCCTGAAGCATTGCCATGGAACATAGCACATTCCGATCGGGAAACGTTTGGGATCAAATTCGTCCTCACAATAATCGGCTTTTCTTTCGCAGATGTCTTCCGGCTCATACTTGCCCATAACATCATTACAATCACAAACGGGATTATTAGCTCTATATGGTGAAACATTTCTGTTGTAGCCCATGTTATTTCCCATATTACCGCGATACATCCGTCTATCCATATATCAGCCTCTCCTTTCACGTTTTCACGAGCAACATTTTACGCATTTTGTTGTTCTATATATATTATGAACTGAGGACAATTCTGTGCCTGTTCCCGTATGAGAATAAACGAAATGCAAATATTTAATTATTTTGTTGAATTAGGGATTTATCCTTTTCAAATGATTGACAATAATAATAAATTAATATAATATTTAACTATAGGAAAGCCGTAATTTGGATAATGCGGCTAAGGGAGAGAAGACAGAATGTATCATTTTATTATTAATCCGAAATCCAGTTCCGGCAAGGGAATTCGCTATTGGTGGTCTGTTAAGAGCGAACTGGATTCACGACAAATTATATATGCAGCCTATTTCACAAAGCATGAGGGACATGCCTCCGAGCTAGCCCAACAGATTTGCGACAGATTTTCCGGAATTAAGAACATAGTTGTACTAGGCGGGGACGGCACCCTTAATGAAGTAATCAACGGAATAGATGACTTTGATCAGATTTTACTTGGTTACATTCCCTCCGGCTCCAGCAATGATCTTGCCAGAAGCCTTGGTATTCCAAAGGACCCGATCAAGGCGCTGGAGAACGTATTAAAACCCACGAGATTCAAATATCTTGATTATGGGGTCATGACCTTTTGCGATAAGCAGGAAAAGGCAAGAAAATTCTGCTGCTCCAGCGGTATTGGATATGATGCGAATGTATGTGTAGAGGTACAGGCTTCCTCTATGAAGAAGAGGTTTAACCGCTTCGGTGCAGGCAAGCTGGTCTACCTGATTATAGCATTAAAACAGCTGTTCACGATCAAGCAGATGGATGCAACCGTAATTGTGGATGGAATCAAAAAAGACACCTTCAAGAAAGTTTTCCTGGTGTCCCACATGATTCATAAATATGAAGGCGGCGGCCTCAAGATGGCTCCGGATGCCGATCCCACGGATGGCAAGCTGTGTATCTGCCTGGTCCACGGACTTAGCCATATCAGGGCATTAATGATGCTCCCAACCTTAGTAATTGGTAAACATGTTAATTTTAAGGGTATTGATTCCTTTCAATGCAGTACCATAGAAATTATATCCAACCGGGAGGCTGCTGTCCATGTGGATGGAGAAACTCCCGCGTTCAGTTCCCATATAATCGTCCGTTGTATACAGGGGCAGATTAGAATGATACTATAGCGAAAGCAGGTGCAAAGATGCAGAAACGCTCCAATATCGAGACCTCCGCATTAATTGTATTTTTAAGTATATTTACGATCCTGGTACAATTTGCAGCCTATTACTTATTTTCATCCTCTTATGTGATTCTTGGAATTGCCTGTCTGGCTACCATCGTTTGCTCCCATTTCCTTCTGGAGCAATCTCTTTCCTATGAATCCTGTTTTATCTTTTCTTTACTGATCATGTTTATCTCCGTTATAATAACCATCCTGACCTATTTCGGAAATGATTATTATTTCTTACCTTATACGGATGTCCTGTTAGGGATTATAGCAATCAATTGGTTTGTTCCTACTCTTCATTGCTATATCCGGAATATGATTGAATATGGAAATAAGATAGATGACTTTAAAGCCTTCTTTCGTAACAGCGGTATCCTGTTTAATATCATCTATCTGGGAATCCTCCTGTATGCTTCCTTTGCAGAAGCTGCCTTCCCCTGGATGTACCGGGTTGCTGCCGAGAATTTTAACCGGACACCGTTCTGGTCAATTGCAACACAAATAGAAGATTATATGAAACACATGCTTCCGCTCAGCGATATCTTTACTTACCTGGCAAGCCGCATTCTCTTATTCCTCCCTTATGGGTATTTCAGCACCTTGCTGCTGCGTAGACGCCCCAGATTCGTTCGATTCCTGGCGCTACTGCTGTTCCCGGTAATCCTGGAGACGCTACAATTCTTCTTATACCCGACCCGATGTGATATTGATGATGTTACATATGCTTTCCTGGGAGGCCTGCTCGGTGCTTTATGGTTCCACCTGAATAATGTGATCTTCCGTACCATCTCCGGCAAGACCTTTCTTCCGAAGGATTCTGATTTCAGGTATTCCAAGAGCTCTCTGCATTTTTAATCTACAGAAGCCTTCCTCCAGAATTCCTCCAGGGCTTCCTTTACGGTGTAGTTGTTAACCGTAAGGAAAGGAAACCATTCCTTAGGAAATAAATTATAGTACTGAGGCTGAGTGAATCTTTCATCCAGCAGCAGGATTGCTCCACGGTCCTCTTTCGTCCGGATAACTCTTCCAGCCGACTGCAGGACCTTATTCATGCCCTGATACAGATAGGAATAATCAAAGCCCTTCCCGTTCCTCTGGTCAAAATACCCCCGGAACAACTCCCTCTCATTACATACCATCGGAAGCCCTGTGCCAACGATGACTGCTCCGATCAGGCGGTTATTCTTAAGATCGATTCCCTCACTGAAGATACCACCCATAACACAGAAGCCTATCCTGCTGGTTGTAGGATTATCGACAAATTCCTCAAGAAATGTCTCCTTCTCTGCTTCCGTCATACTATTCGTCTGCACCACAAGTCCTTCCAGTTCATCCCCCGCCATCTCCGCGATTACCTGAAGCATCTGGTAGGAAGGAAAGAATACCATATAATTACCGGTCCTTACACCGGTAAACTCCTTGATATATTTTAGAATTTTCCTATATTCCTTTTCATTTCTTCGGTTATACTTCGTACTGACATCTGCCCCAATCATAATCAGGCGGTTCTCCGGGAGAAAGGTGGAGGGTGCATACACTGCATAATCGTCCTTTCTTCCCCCCAGCTGTTCCATATAATACTGTATTGGAAGCAGCGTCGCAGAGAACATGACTGCGCTTCTTCCCCTCTCCAGACATGTGATCAGATTCCTGGACGGGTCCATGCACTGCAGCTTCACCCGGAAACGGTCCCCCTCCTCATAGTCAGTATATATGGTATAGTTATCATCATGAATCTCATAAATACTTAAGAAATGGCGGATATCCAGATACAGAGCTACAACCTCATCTCGGCCCTCTGCCAGGAAGCCCTCCTGTAGGAACAGCTCCAGCTCCGCCATCAGGCCCATCAGATGCATACAGAAGCCGTCGATATTCTCAATTACCTCAAACTCATCACAATCCTGCTTCAGCCTTAAAAGGTCTTTATTACAGAGCTCCAGCTGCTTCGCCAGTTTGGCATTCTTATCCTTAACAATCCTCTTAACCTCAAGGAAGCTGTCTTTATATAGGGTTCCGCTATACATCTCCCTGGCCCGTTCAACCAGATTATGTGCTTCATCAATCAGAAATACATAATCGCCTTGCCGGTTGTCCGAGAAGAAGCGTCGGAGATAGACATTCGGATCAAACACATAATTATAGTCGCAGATAATTGCATCGGACCAGAGCGTTACATCCAGACACATCTCAAAAGGACAGACACAATGCTTCCCCGCATAATTTTCAATCAGCTCTCTGGTAATATCATTTTCATGGGTCAACAGATCATGGACTGCATCATTGACTCGGTCAAAATAGCCCTTGGCACGTTCGCAGGAACCCGGATTACAGTCGGGTTTATCCAGAATACAGACCTTTTCCTTGGCAGTAATCGTAACCACCTTCAGCGGCAGTCCGTTATCCTTCAAAATCCGGAAGGTATCCTCCGCAACGGTTCGGGTGATTGTCTTCGCCGTAAGGTAGAAGATCTTCTCTGTAATTCCTTCTCCCATGGCTTTGACAGAGGGAAACACTGTCGATATCGTCTTACCGACTCCGGTGGGTGCTTCAATGAACAGCTTCTTCTTCCGCAGAATAGTTTTATAGACTCCGGTCACCAGCTCCTTCTGTCCCTCCCTGTACAGAAAGGGAAATTCCATGGCTTTTATAGCTGTATTCCGTTTTTCGGTCCATTTGATCTGCCATACCGCCCATTTGGCGTATTCATCCGTCAGATGCTGAAACCATTCCGTTAGCTCCTGCAGACTCAGCGTCTCATCAAAATATTTCAGGCTCTCCGTCTCAAGATTGCAGTAGGTCAAACGAATCCCGATTCTTGAATGACCGTATTTCACTGCATAGATATAGGCATAGCACATCGCCTGAGCCCGGTGTACCCCGATGGGCTCTGTAAGATGGGACAGCTCCAGATATACCCCTTTGATCTCATCAATGATGATTTCCGGGGGATTAAATTCCTCTTCCTCGAACACAAGAACGGAGAAGTCCTCCCGGATACTGTTATTTACAATAACACCGTCCGCTCTCCCCTCAATGGTCAGGTCAAAGGAGACACCCTCTCTTAAGATGGGAACCGTAAGACTTAGCGGCACCTCAGCCGTATATTCCGCCCCCATCTGCTTCTGCAGCTTACGATGTAATCTGCCTCCGGCCTGCATGGCATCCAACTCGTTCCTGTTTCTGGTATTATCAAGATCCCCGGAACGGAGAATGAATTCCACCAGGTTTCTCACCGATATTCTGATGTTGGGATAGTTCTCAGCCATCCTGTCCCTCCGTTTGAATCACAATGTGTGAATAGTTATAAGATGCATCTATATACAAGATGAAACGATCTCCCGTTACACTTGTCCTAAATGGGATGAAACGATCACTCGATTCAATTGTCCTATAGGAAAGCGTCAGCTTTACAGATACTTTTATTATGAATAAAAAAGCATCTAAAATTAATATAATCATTTCAGATGCTTAAGCTTTACTTATTATATCATACCACGACAGGACTGCCAAGCTGTTTGGCTTTAATACTCAATGTAGTCATCCTCATCAATCAGTCCATAGACATAATCCTTCGTCCAATCAGACTTTGAGCTTCTTCTCTGCTTACTTACCGGTCGTTTCTGTTTCTCAGCTTCCTCATCCCGAAGCTTTTTCTGAAGCGCTTTTTTCTCACGTTCCAACCGTTTGATTGTCTCAAGCTTCTCTATCTGCTGATCTAGCTGGCTCTTTGGCTTAGTATCGGTAGCTTTGTGGCTTCTTATTACCCGATTATCCTCTTCATCATCCTTGTCCTTAAAGCTGCCTCGCTGGTAAGGTGCCGGACTCTGCTTATGGTTACCTTCTTTGTACTTGTAATTATTATCACCGTTTTTAAAGAAATTATCCCGCGACTTTACGCTGTTATCGCCGGGGCGAGAGCTATTCTCCCTGGGTTTAATATTGCTGTTGTCTCCTGCTCTGAAATTATTCTCTCTTGGTTTATAACCGCTATATCCGGTTGTACCGTAATTTTCACCCTGCCTATGACTGGTTTCTCTCGGCTTGTAATTGGCTTCGCTTGGCCTATAATTAGCTTCTCTCGGCTTGCAGTTATTTTCGTTTGGCCTATAATTAGCTTCTCTCGGCTTGTAATTGTTTTCGTTTGGCCTATAACCAGCTTCTCTCGGCTTGTAGTTATTATTATTCGTCCTAACTGTCTTCTCACCGGGTTTGAAATAATTCTCTCCGGTCACATGATTACCCGATGAATATCCCTGGCAATTATCCTTTGCTCTGCTCTCATTTGCAATGGTAGTAGCCACCACAATATACCCCTCTCTGTGCAATAATCGTACAGAATATGCAATGTTTCTGAGTTATCATGTATTATTTTATTCCATTTATATATAAAGTCAATATTTTTAACAAATTTTTTATTTATGTTTTTATGCTTGCATTTTTTTCCTCAATCTGATACATTCTAGTTATATTCCTCTATGTATTTTCTGGAGGTATTTAATAAATAAAAGCGAGGTAGTATTATGAGCGATCACAATCACAGCGGAAGCTGCGGCTGCGGACATGATCATGAATTTGAGCATGATTCCATTACATTATCATTAGATGACGGCACAGAGTTAAATTGTATTGTTTTGGATATCTTCTCTGTCGATGGTAAGGATTATATCGCACTTCAGCCTGAGGAAGGTGAGGAAGAGGACGATAACGTATTCCTTTACCGTTACATTCAGGAGGACGACGGCGATCCCCAGCTTCTGAACATTGATGATGATGAGGAATTCGAAGCAGTTGCAGACGCATTTGAGGAGATTCTTGATTCACAGGAATATGATGAGATGTTCGATGAAGAATATGACGATGTAGATGAGGATGAAGAGGAGTAAGCCCCTAATATCACCGGGTACCTCCCTTAAGTGAAAAACCTATAAACAAGAAATGTGAGTGCTGCAAAGACCAAACTATTATAGACAGTTTTCTTTGCAGCATTTTTTCGAATCAATTCGAAGCCCGCTGATTATAAGACGTAAGAAATTATTAAGAAAATCATGAGGTTTTTTTTTAAACATAACTCCTTTCCTTTTGGTAAAAATATAAAGGAAAGGAGTTATCTTTATGACCATGAAAAAAAAGAAGAAACGAAAATCATTTCATATACTGTTGCTGTTTACTATCATTATTATCACAATGTATCAGGGATCAAAGCTTCTGCCGGAAACGGAACGGAGTAAGCTGTCAAAGGTGCTCCCTACACCCGGTATTACACCAACCGTCAGCGTTAGCTTGAATTCATTGGTAGAATTACGCAGCCCCCATGCAATCGTCATGGACTTAGATCGCGGGGAGCTGTTACTGGATAAAGGCAGCACGGAACGGATCTATCCGGCCTCCCTTACCAAGATTATGACAGCTATTGTGGCTATCGAAGCACTTGAGGATTACAGCCAGAGAATCCTGCTATCCGAGGATATCTTTGGTAAACTATATACAGCGAACGCTTCCATGGCCGGCTTTCTTCCCGGAGAAGAGGTTCCCGCAATCGACCTTCTCTATGGTGTTATGCTTCCGTCCGGGGCAGAATGCTGCCTCGGATTAGCTGAATATATCTCGGGCTCGGAGGAGGATTTTGTTACACTTATGAATCAGATGGCATCAGAGCTTAAGCTCGAGAATACTAATTTCCGGAACTCCACCGGTCTTCATGATAAAAACCATTATACCACCGTATCGGAGCTTGCCCGGCTATTACAATATTCTCTGAAGAATGATCTCTTCCGAACGATTTTTACCACGGAACGCTATTCTTCCTCCCCTACTAATAAACATCCGGATGGGATCACACTGAACAGCACTATGTTTAAGAGCCTCTCCGATAACACCTTCCCGGGTGGTAAACTGCTGGGCGGTAAAACAGGCTATACCAGTAAGGCAGGTCTATGTCTGGCAAGCTTGGCTCAGATCGGTGACAGGGAATACATCATGGTATCAGCGGGAGCAAATGGAAATCATAGTACAGAGCAATTTAATATATCAGACGCCTTAACCGTGTATAGCTGCATTAGTGACAAGCAGTCCCTCTCCGTAGTATCTGAGGAATAATTTCAAGCGGGAGGCAGGCTTATGCCTTCGGTTCCTCGGACATTATCAGCTCATCGAGGAACCTTGACCTTGTCATTATCTTATTGTAGCGCTCCTTTGAGTTAAATAGATAGAGATATTCCTTTGCCCTGGTCATAGCCACATAAAATAAGCGGCGTTCTTCTTCGATGTCGGAGGCCAGGACGGCTTTCTTATGGGGTATGATTCCTTCGCTTGTATCCATTATAAATACTGCTCGATACTCCAGTCCCTTGGAGCTGTGCATCGTAGCAACCGTAACACTGTCGCGCAGCAGGCTCCTGCTGTCGGAGGCCTGTCGCTTAAGCTCCTCCTTATATTTCTCCATATGATGAAACCAATCCTGATAGGTTTTATAATCCTTTGCACTTTCCTGAAGTTCATCCAGGATATCAAAAAGCTCCTCCGCTTTCATTTTCCGTAAGTCAGCATACTCCTTAAGGTATTCCTCATATCCGATCCCTTTCCGGATATAATTCACGGCAGCAAAGGGGCTCATATTGGACAGGAGTGCCAAGTCATATTCCAGCTGATCCAGACGCTCGAGCATCCAGTTTTTATCCTCATAATAATCCTTAACAGAATCAAAATCAACCTCAGGGTTATCAAAGCATTCCCGGCTGACATAGCGCTTCGGCCTATTGATAATCTGAAGGTAATCTGACCTCTCCTTGCTGCCCAGAGCTATTTTAATATAGGCAAGGATATCGGATGCAATCCAGTGTTCAAATAAATTCGGCAGGCTGTCCCTCATCCGAAACGGGATATTATATTCCATCAGCTTATGAAGGAGGGAGCCGGAGCCCATATTCGTTCGAACCAATATCGCCATATCGGAGAAGTTCAAGCCCTCCCGGTTGAGCTTTAGCAATTCCACCGCAAGCATCTGATTCTCCTCTGCCATGTTTGCATACTCCAGCAGCTTAACCTCTCTACCCTCTCCTTTCACCGCCGTCTGCTCCTTAGGAAACCGGTTCTCATTATGTCCGATCAATCGGTTGGAAGCCTTGACAATTGCTGCTGTAGAACGGTAATTAACCGGTAGGTACAGCTTGATACAGCCGGAGTAATCAGAGGGAAAGCGAAACAGGATCTCAGGCTTGGCACCCCGGAACCGGTAGATGGACTGGTCATCATCCCCGACAGCAAAGATATTATTCTCGGGAGCTGAAAGCATCCTCATGATGTCATATTGAACCTGGTTAATGTCCTGAAATTCATCGATCAGGATATAACGGAATTTATCCTGCCACAGCTTTAGTATATCCTTTCGTTCGGCTAACAGCTCATAGCAGAGCAGCAGCATATCATCGAAATCAATCCGGTTAGCTCTCCTGAGCTTATGATTATATTCATTATAAACGGAGCGGAAAACCTCATCTGCGCAGTTGATGGAGTAATAATTTGCAAGATCCATCCGATTGCCCTTCACAAGGCTGATTTCTGACAGCAGCTCCATAATAAAATCCTTCTCATCCTCATACTCCAGGGCCTGACGATGGATGATTTCCTTCATGCATTGAAACCTTTCCTCCTCCCGCAGGATATTCTCTGCAGTCAGATGATAGGCATGCTTTAATATCATATAAAATATTGCATGGAACGTACCGAAGCAGACTCTGCTCCGGTCGATGCCGCTGCCCTTTAGGAATCGCTCTTTCATCTCGGCTGCCGCTGCCTTGGTAAAGGTGATAACCAGAATATTCTCCTCCGGTATTTTGTATTCGTTAATTAAGTATTTCGTCCGCTCGGTTATTACCAGGGTCTTGCCCGAGCCCGGACCGGCAAGGACCAGCATTGGTCCATCCTTATGAAGGACTGCCTGCTGCTGGACATGGTTCATCTGCATATCGGATCTCTCCCGTACTGTTGCTGAGTTTATAAAGTAGCTTGATTGGACTGCTCTGTTTTTCTCACAGAAAAATATATCCTACGCTTCTCACACTGTTCTCAGGTATATCTGGCAGTGTGCATTTTGAAGGATTGAGCTGCTCCTGATTGATTTTAAAGTAGTGGAAATTAAAAAGATGAAAAGATAATCGTGAATGGATGGGAAAGGATACCGGTTGAAAGCCGGCAGGCATTATAGCCTGCCGCTTCTTTCCTCCGTGATATATCTTATATGGACAGCATTTCTATTGCTTTTCTAATTCTGCGTAAGCTCTCTTCCTTACCAAGGATATTCATGATCTCATAGGCTCCACCCGGTGTCGACTGCTTACCGGATACTGCAGTTCTTACCGGCCATAAGCCCTGGCCGTTTTTGATTCCCTTCTCCTGGATATACGCCATTAACAGGGCTTCTATGGAGCCCTCAGAATAATCCGTAAGCTCCTCAAAACGCGGCAGAAGCTCCTTTAAGACTGCAAGTGAGCTTTCTGAATCCGTCTTCATTTTCTTATGGGTATACATCAGAACATCATAATCCGGCAGCTCCTCAAAGAAATCCACCAGCTCCTTGATATCAACCAGCGTCTCAATTCTGGTCTTAACTAAGTGTGCGATCTTCTTGTAGTCCAGATCCTTCTTTACAACCTCTTTGATATAAGGAAGAGCCAGCTCATAGAATTTCTCATCCTCCATAGCCTTCAGATATTCACCGTTCATCCAGCGAAGCTTAACCATATCAAAGACCGCCGGCGCTTTATTGATATGATGATAATCAAACTCCCGGATCAGCTCCTCCAGGGACATAATCTCTGTGTTATTCGGCGAGCTCCAGCCGAGCAAAGCTACAAAGTTTACAATCGCCTCCGATACAAAGCCCTGCTCCAGAAGATCCTCGAAGGAGGAATGTCCGCTTCTCTTACTGAGCTTTTTATGCTCCTCATTGGTGATCAGCGGAAGATGTACATATACGGGCTCCTCCCAACCGAAATCCTGATACAGTCTGGTATATTTGGGGGTGGAGGACAGATACTCGTTTCCTCTGACCACATGGGTGATCTTCATCATATGATCATCCACAACGTTTGCGAAATTATAGGTAGGATAGCCGTCAGATTTGATCAGGATCATATCATCCAGTTCTTCGTTCTCTACGGTAATGTCTCCAAAAATCACATCATGGAAGGTAGTTGAACCCTCTGAGGGGTTATTCTGGCGGATGACATAGGGTACTCCGGCTGCCAGCTTCGCCTCAATCTCTTCTTTGGACAGATGGAGGCAGTGCTTGTCATACCGGGTAATGGCCTTGACCTCCTCCTCTTCCTCCTCCTCGGGATTTCCAACCGTGCTCTTTAAGGTAGCCAGCCGTTCCTTCGTACAGAAGCAATAATAAGCTGCTCCCTTCTCCACCAGCTGCTTCGCATACTCCAGGTAGATCCCCGAAGCCTGACGCTCACTCTGGACATACGGGCCATAGCCTCCGTCCTTATCAGGGCCCTCATCATGGATCAATCCCGTACCCTGCATGGTCCGATAGATAATATCCAGCGCACCCTCGACATAACGCTCCTGGTCAGTATCCTCTATTCTTAAAATGAAGGTTCCGCCTTCATGCTTTGCGATTAAATACTCGTATAATGCCGTTCTTAAATTACCTACATGCATCCTTCCGGTGGGACTCGGTGCATATCTTGTTCTAATATCACTCATGATCTGTCATCCTTTCACATCTATAATTATATTATCAGTCTATATTATTATTTTAATCCGGAAAGCTGTCTAAGAAACTCATACATATCAATGTTACCGTTTACGAACTCCTTTAATGCCGGACTAGTCAAAAAAATAGCCAATTGAAATGACAAGTAGAAAAAGAATACTATACTAACAATCAAGGTTGCTCTGGCCCAGTTCTTCTTCGTCCTAGATACATTATTTCCAAATGACCATACCAGGAGCATAATTGGGAAGAGGAGCGTACCAATCACGGGAATAAAGAAGACCCCATAGGAGACCAGCCAGTTTAAGAAGGAAATCGGCTTATCCCCATCCTCTGTCTTAACCGGTGCTGTCAGCTTTGGCAGCAAAGGGTTAAAGGGTACATTCGCCTGTTCATAGGGCTGTGGCTGTTCATAGGGCTTAGCCTGTTCGTAGGGCTTAGCCTGTTCATGAGTCTGTGGCTCTATATGTTCACGGAATGAATGTCCGCAGTATTCACAAAAATTAGCTTCTTCGTTTTGTACCTGTCTTCCGCAATTATTGCACACCATAAAATCACCTCTTCTTAACATTTGTTTCCCATTATACCACATCTTAATTAAAAATCAAATTATAGATTTGAGCGTGCCGGCTCCTGTCTCATTACAATGATTAGCCCCGGTTAACCGGATTTTCTGCCGGTGGCAGCCGATCGCTAATCGGAACATGCACTCGTCGGGTGCACGTAATAATCGGATTTTCTGCCGGTGGCAGCCGGTCGCAAATAAGCCGAAATAATAAATCGGATCACTTATCATGAATGAGGAAGCCATGGGTCTAAACAGCCCCATGGCTTCCTCTCTTATCCTATATTCTATCCCTGCCCTAGCTAGTCTGCCTAAGGCCTAGGATCATTTTAATCAGATTCTTTAACACCGATTCTAACCTTCCGACTTCATCGCTTCAATCGAGCTGATCTTCGTAGCCCGTCTTGCCGGGAAATATCCGAAGACAATACCAACACCCGTTGATATAGCTAGGGTAATAAACGGCAGGTAGAAAGGGATTATGGAATACTTCGTCTGCCCCGTATCCGACATCATATAGGGCGAGGACATGATTGCGTTGAATAAAGGCTGCCCGTACTTATTAATCAGTAATGAGGCAAGGTATCCAAGTCCGATACCGATAATTCCACCAAAAAATCCAATCATACCGGCTTCAAATAAGAACAGCTTCTTAATATCCTTAATCACACAGCCGAGGACCTTCATGATACCGATTTCCTTCGTTCTCTCATAGATCGCCATCACCATGGTATTGGCAATACTGATTGCAGATATGAACATGGATACTGCTCCAAGTACCAGGAATACCATCTGTATCGTCTTCGAAGCCTCAATCGTCGGTTTCAGAAACTGCATATTGCTAGAGGACAGGAAGCCAAGCTCCTGTATCTTATCTTGTACCTCCTCAACGTTTTCCATACTATCCACATTCAGTCGTATCTGCTGATACTCCGTCAACGTCTTAATGGCTTTCTTACGGTCCTCCAGTGTTAAGGTATTACAATATTGCATATAGATCTCCTTGAAATAATCCAGATCCATATAAGTATTATAATCAAAATCTGCTTTCGTCTCCTCCATCTTAGCGATGTTGGTCAGGGGAACAGTGAATTTCTTCTTCTTGGTGCTGGGCTGGTAGTCTTCGAATTTTAAAACCAGCTTATCCTTATTGATGTCGATCGTAACCGGTGTCCACCTCCAGGAACTCGTATCATAGAACTCATAGGGCTGCATGAAGCCGAAGATGAGCGCAGAGTTATCCTCATCGTTCGGATATACACCCTGGGTAAGCTTCGGGAAGTCGAAGGCCTC
This sequence comes from Bacillota bacterium, assembly GCA_023409835.1. GTDB lineage: Bacteria > Bacillota > Clostridia > Lachnospirales > Lachnospiraceae > Mobilitalea. The sequence continues at coordinate 16,154 of JAEYQV010000096.1, read as the reverse complement.
AAAAACCTCCCAATCCATTGCCGTGATATAGGTCCATCCCTGATATCTTCCGGAATATAATGTGGCATTCTTCTGAATTACAGGAGTTACCGCTTTTACATGTTTAATCTGCTTTATCTGGTCCAGAAGATTCTCATCCAGCTTCTGTTGCTTACTATCCACATAGCGGCCGTCATCGTCAAATATATCTCCATAGGTATTAACAGTAATCGTAGTCATACTTCCCTGCTGCATTACCTGGGTTTCATAATAATAATCCATACCCTGACCGATGGAGAACATAATAATGATAAATAATGAACCGATGATTACACCCAAAATCGTTAGGATGGTCCTGACCTTTCTTCGGAACAGGTTACGAATGCCCATCTTAATCAGATCACTAATCCTCATAGAGCTCAATCCCTTTTTTAATTTTTCTGCGAGCCAGTAAAAATCCGAAGGCAATGCTAATCAGAAGAACAGCCGAGGAGATTCCGATTACAAACGGCCAGGAGGATAACAGCGGATCCTTTACTTCAGCCACCCCTGTCTCCATCATAGGGTCTGTGTACATTCCTTCGTCATATCCGGGATTAACAACCACTCCGGTATCCACCGGCATTTCGTTTCCTACTCCAACTTCTCCCTCAACTGTTGCATTGTCCGTTACCGGAGTATCAACAGCGGTGTCTGCAACCACAGCATCCGTAGCTCCTTCAGTAACTGCTTCCTCTGTTGTTGCCTCTACCGGAGCCGCAGCCTCTGTTGTATTTACCGATATTTCCGATACAGCTACTGAAGTGGATGCTCCTGCTGTACTGGAAGCGGTATTGCTGCCTACCTCCTTGGTGCTCATTCCCTTCACCATGACCTGGGATGCAGCAACTGCTTCACTTTTTGTATCCATTATGATATTACCCATTTAGTCCTCCCATTCTGCCGAAGCACCATGAATTTATGCGCCAGCACAGATTTAAAAACTGACTTATTAATATTTCTCGTCTTCCTTCTTCTGGAGCTTCTTCCTATATAAACTGATGATTACCTTCCTGGTTATTGGAAGGAAAATAACAAATAATACAACTTCAATGATGATGAATAACCACAACGGAACAATCGGTTTCTTAGCAACAGGCACAGTCGGATTGAATACATCCATGCCGCCATCTATCATGCCGGGATCAAATACCTGGGCACTGTTTACCGGATACTCGAAATCCTTCCTGTATTCTACCGGATCTCCGTTGCTATCCTCATAGGTAACTACCAATGTTCCCTTCGCTTGACCTTCCATATTCGGTATCACCTCAAATTCGGCATACATGGAGCTGCCCTCCATAACATTACCGATAAAGTACATATTACCGTCAGACTTGGTGAAATCTCCTTCTACTGTAGCAACCACATTGTTTAACGCAGATTTGCCCATATTATAGAATTCAAAGGAAAGCATCGCCGGACTCTGCACAACTACATTACCATCCATGGAGTATACACTCACATAATCGACAACGGGTCTGGCATTCTCAACTGCCTGCAGATTAAGGTCATAGGGTCTGGTGACGCCGACATCTCCGTTCTCCTTTGGCTTAATTCCGTCATATTCATATTCTAATTCTATATGTAATTTATAGGCTCCCGTCTTCGTATCGGATTTCACCTTTAACTCAAGTGTCTCCTGAACCGTCTCACCGGGATTAATCCGCTCGATGAAGAAGCTGTTGCTGCCCTGAGTTACATTGAAGACATTTTCAGCCTGAGAAACCGTTACCGTAATATTCTTGGCACTGACGGAGGAGTGGGTATTATAGATATCAAAGGTAAAGTTAAAGGTGCTGCCGGCTCTAAGCTCCGGAATATCAGTAGTATACTTGCTGATAATCAGCTTAGGCATACTGCTGCTGCCCATATCATTCTTTACATCAAGGACGGGAATATCAAAGCTGCCGCCTGCTCCTTCTTTGAAATCATATTGCACCTTCAAATTATTAACTCCCTCCGGTATATCCTCGGATATGGTAAGAGGGATCGTTATTCTCTTGGTTTCTCCGGCACTCAGCTTCTCAATATAGAGATACGGCTCGGAATTCACCGGAATAAAGGTCGCACCGGTCAGGTTCGGCAGACTGATTTTTAATCCCGTGATATCTGCAGGCCCCTTATTCTGAACATCAAAGGAAACCTTTAAATCACCGCCTGCTATCGGCTGTGAAGGTGTCTGACTGACATTGCTAACGATAATTATGGGTTCCTTAGCTTCTTCAGGAGAGGTCACTTCTATGTACAGGGTCTTTGTTCTTGTATAAGGAACTCCCATGCTGTCCTTATAGGTAAATTTAAGATTCAGCTTATTTAATTTACCGGTCGCTGCCGCTCCCACTGTCAGAGGTATCTTTATCTCTTTCGTACCGTCTTTTTTCACTGCCCCTGCCTTAACTGCATCTGCAATGAAATTCTTAACAATACCGTCTGTCTCTGAATTCTCAATTGACACTAAAACATCATCTGCTGTTACTTCTCCATAGTTATGGAGTATGGCTGTAAGTGTAAAATCCTGACCCTGTTTTAAATCCTTGGGATAGGAGATGTCGTCGATATCAATATAAGGTCCTTCCTCATTCGCTTCAATATTAATACCTATCGTGTAGGTTGAGGTCTTCGTATTACCGTCAATGTCCTTATAGCTGAAGTTCGCAGTCAGCATTTTTTTACCTGAGCCGACCGTAGGAGATATCGTTACCGGCAGTACAACGGACTTACTATCACCCGGTTTGATATCACCAATCTTCATATTATCTGCTGTATATCTCTTGCTAATCCCGGTATCACCATAGGTGATGTTTAAGTAAGTATTACGTGCGTTTATCTCTCCCTCATTTTTAATGGAAAAATTCAGGTCGAGATTACTGCCCGGAGTAGCATCCTTATGACTTAAATTAACAATGGTTAATTGTGCGGGTGCCTTCTCCTCCAGAATATTAAAAACCAGATCCAACGACATATTGCAGGTAGTCGGATTTAGTGGATCATTATACGAATAAAAGATACCGTCAATCAGCAGAGAAACCGGATATGACTTTATTCCGGCCGTCTCCTTTACCGTCACATCAAAATCCACATAGGTATTGGCACTGATTTCAAGACGGCTTATGCTGTCACCTTTCTCGGTTGTCAGCTTAGGCTCAGAAAATATAAACGGTGAATCAGGATTCTTATCCGATATATTTGCCAAAGCATCAAGAACAATATATCCGGTCGTTCTGATCGGTAAATGCAGATGTGTCGTTTCTCCGGGCTTTACAACAAAGCTGGTTTTTTCATCTGCAGATACTAATTTGGGGCCTTGGACTCCCTCTGCCTTCGCTATGTAAGCATTCCCTAACATTCCGCTTGCAAGTAAGCATATAGTCAAAATCGCAACAATTACTCTTTTCATTCTCATTCTTGCTCCCTCGTCTTCCTTTAATTTCTATTATTGCCGTTGCTTCCTGACGCTTATGAGATTTCCTGCTCCAGCTTCTCCTCTGCCTCAGGTTCGTTTTCCTTCTTAAGAACCTCTATTTCTTCAATCTTACCATCAAAGATATGAATAATCCGATCTGCATATTCCGTCAGCCTTTTGTCATGAGTTACCATGACGATGGTCTGGTGATTGGTATTTGCCATCTCCTTAATCAGGTCCATTACCTCTCTGGAGGTCTTGGAATCCAGATTACCGGTTGGTTCATCCGCAAATACAATCTCCGGGTTACTGACAAAGGCCCTTGCAATACCTACCCTCTGCTGCTGTCCGCCGCTCATTTCCTTCGGCTTATGCTTCAGCCTTGCTCCCAGACCGACCTTCTTAAGCATTTCCCGCGCCATCTTTCTCCTCTTTTTGGAGGCCATCCGCTTAAAGGTCAGTGGCAGCTCTACATTCTCAAGCGCTGTCATGGAATTCATCAGGTTATAGGACTGGAATACGAACCCCAAATTATTCTGTCGGAATTTTGCAAGGCTTTTCTCACTCATTTTATGTACGTTCTTACCTTTTATGATAATCTGTCCTGAGGAAACCTTCTCAATTCCGGCCATCAAGTTTAGCAGGGTCGATTTACCGGAACCGGAGACACCGTATAGACAACAGAACTCGCCCTTTTTAATGGTAAAGCTCACATCATCCACGGCACTGATCCGTTCATTTCCCATCCGATATATCTTCTTGACATTTTTTAGTTCAATAATAGTCTCATCTTTATTATTCATTTTTCACCTTCCCTGTAAATTGCAGGTAAATTCTCTTATTAATGCTACACTATAAATCTTAATTAATGACTATATATTTTCTTAAGATTTTCTTAAATTTTGTTAATTATTATTAAACTATATTTCATAATTGTAAAGCAAGCCCCCCGATAAGGGTACTTGTCTACTTCTTTTGCTTCTGTACCTTGTCCAATTCTTCCCTGCGTTTCGTTCGGTTATCAATAAAGCGTACAAACACCAGCTTAATATATGCCCCGACCGGAACTGCCAGAAGCATGCCAAGAAAGCCTCCGATTGCACTGCCGAAGATCAAGGATATAATGATGATCAGCGGATGTATTTTAATAGAACGGCTGAGCAGCTTCGGACCGATCAGATTGCCATCCAGAAATTGAATAAAGGCTAACGCCAGAAGTGATATGAATAATGTCTTCGTGTCGCCGGTAATCACGCATACCAGAGTCGTGCTGAAATAAGCAACAATTGGGCCAAAGTAAGGAATCATATTACCAATTCCGGCAAAAATACCGATTAACACTGCATACTTTACTCCGGTGATCGAAAGGGTCAGGCTGATTAAGATCATCATGACTATAGCATCGGTCAGCTGCCCTCTGATATATCCGGAAAATACATGGTCAATATCCCGGAGTGAGGAAGAAGCCTTAAGGTTCGCCTGTCTTGAGAATAAGGCTTTGAACACCTTCTGCATATAATCCATAATCATCCTTCCATCAATCATAAAATAGAAGCCGATGATAAAGCTAAAGATAATGGTTGTCAGATAGCTTGAGATATTCGTGATCGAAGCTACTGTCCCTTTTGCAAAGCTAATCAGCGAACTCATGATATTCTCCGTGGCATTCGTCACATATAGCTGTAGCTCCTCCGACCGGATATCAAGAGCTCTCATCTTGTCAAGCAGAGACTGATAGAAGGCATTCAGGCTGCCTAAAAAGTTCTGGGCAAGGCTGCTGATATCATCAAAGCTGGCAAACCTCAGCTCCTTCGTTACGCTGTAAACCAGCAACGAGATCAATCCGGTGACGGCTATCACCAATAAAAATACGGATAGTAAGGCAGCCCAGGTTCTGGGCCTCTTCAACCTTCGAAACAGCTTCCACTTACGGAACCTGCCTTCAAAGAAGCTGACAGCAGGATCCATAAGATACGCGAACACAAAACCCAAGATGACAGGCCTAATTACGATCAGGATCCACCCGATGATCTCCATGAACTGGCGAGCTATCTCAGGAATATGTTTCGCAATTAAAGTTAGTGAATAAATAATGACACAGGTTATTATGACATACAGGGATATCTGCATGTATTTCCAATTAAATTTATCTCTCCATTTCATCTTAAACAGCCGGTCCCCTTTCCCCATAATTCAGAAATTCTACGATCAGGTCGACTGCATTATCAATACCGACATAATCACTTTTGATGGATAGGTGATAATTCTCCGCCCTTCCCCATTTATCACTTGCATGATAGTTATAATAATTTGCTCTGCGCTTATCTGTCTTAATAATCTCTTCCTCCGCTTTATGTTCCGGAAGCTGATACAGATGTATGGCCCTGTCTTTACGGAATTCCAAATCAGCCCAGATAAATACGTGGACTACATTCTCATAATCTCTGAGAATATAATCGGCACACCTCCCTACGATGACACAGGGACCTTCCTTAGCTACCTTCCTGATCACATTACTTTGAGCCAGATAAATCTGATCATCCAGCGACAGATGTGTGAAGCCGATATCCTGATTCCCGTAGGCATTCATCCCCATGGCAATGGAATAGAGAAGACTGTTTGTCGCCTTCTTCTCGGCATTCTCAAAAGCAGCGATTGAAAATCCGCTCTCCTTAGCAGCTCTGGTTATCAACTCATTATCGTAAAAAGGAACTCCCAGCCTTTTAGCTAATTTCGCTCCGATTTCTCTTCCTCCGCTACCAAACTGTCTGCTAATCGTAATAATTTTTCTCATTAAGCCACTCCGTTCTGTACTGATATTAATCCTCTACCTAAAGTATACCACAGTTCACGGTAAGTAAGAAGTATATTTTCCAGTATTGGCTAAATTGATAAAATCATTTTCAGATAGGTACGTTTGATCGGAGATGCTCCATTCAGTACCTTCTTCTTCAGGCTTTCGCCGTATTGCTCCACTGCCTGCAACTCCTCTTCACTGATGGAATCCCTACCGAATCTGGCCTTCCGAACGATCTCCATGAAGTGCTCAAACTCTTTCTCGTTAATATATGGACAATGCTCCCTGACATAATTCGAATCATCCTCCAGGCACCTGCTTCCCTTCTTCGGTAAAGCTTTATTCAGCTTTAATAACCGCTCTATCTCCCTATATCGATAGATTGCCAGCCTGCTGCGGTTATCTATATGCTTAAGCCTTCGCTGACGCAGAATATGAAGAAGGTAAATCGTAAGGACCGCTACAGCTATAGCTGCAAGAACCAGGAACCAGATACCTCCAAACGACTGCCGCCCTTCCCGATTCCCGGTACCGGCCGCCCCATTCTTATCTGTTGGTTTATTCTTTGGCATTGGAGTTACCGTAGGTGTGTTTTTATCTTCCTCCCTCGGAGGATCGGTAGGCTTCGGAGTAACCGTAGGCGTAGGGGTTATCCGGGAATCCTCCTCTAAGACAATTCCTTGTCCCGCATCTGCCATATCTTCAATTACATCTTCGGTGTTCTCTATGGTTGCACTGGGTGTAAATTCTACCGGAAACCATCCGCAACCATCAATGTATACCTCCACCCAGGCATGGGCACAATAATCCTTGACGGATACATCAACCATACTGTCAGAGCTTATAGAGGTGTTCTGATCAGAGTAGCTGGTTACCCTTCCGTCTTCCATTCCCTTATCAAACAGGATATCAGAGGAGTTCACAGCATACCCCTCCACATATCTTGCAGGATAACCCAGCGCCCTTAGCATAAGAACACCTGCGGAGGCGAAATGGGAGCAATAGCCTAATTGATTTTCATATATGAAATACTCTACAAAATCCTTCTCCTTGGGAAGCTTTCCCGGAGCAAGAGTGTATTGTGCATTGTTTTGGAGGTAATCCTTGACATAGGAGACCGCCTTATCGATGCTGTCCACTCTGGAGCCGATCTTTTCCCTGGTGAAATCACTCCGGAGCCTTTCCAGCCCTGTCGTTGGAAGCTTAGTATAGACCTCCTTGACATACTCGCCATAGAGCTTCTCAAATTCCTTATAAGCCTGCAGATCGATTTCCGATGACTTTAAGTAGTCAGAAAGCTTATCTCCCATGTTCAAATCGTAAAAGTAATCAAACTCATAGCTGTTCGACTTCGCAACTGGTGCCGCATACAGATCGGTAAGATATTGGACCTTCTTGGTTGCCTCAAAATCAGTCATATATGGAGCATAGAGATAGCTCTTGTTCGCATCGCTGTATTGGATGGATATCGTACCTTGATTAAATTCAAATAAATTCGACTGCTGCCCTGCCTCGGCGATATAGCTATTTGACTCGACACCGCTGATCCGGGTTAGCTGCTTTATAAATTCGGTGCTGATATTAGCCGGTTTAAAGTCAGTCGAAGAAAGCTTCTGCACCAGTTTCTCATAAAGCTGCTTCTCCTCATTCGAATGCTCCTCCCAGCTGTCCCCTGTGTAGGTGGTTCCGACAAAGCCCTTCAGATAGATCCCTTCGGAGATGGATTTTAGCGGTGCGGTTATCTGCAGCTGTTCGGACTCATCATACTTCACCTGATCCACTCTTCCCAACTTACCGGAATTCAATCCCCCGCTGCCCGTACTCCGGCTTGGTAGCCATTTCAGCTCACTGACCTTATCGGTAACATCCTCCCAGGAGAAGTTAAACAGAAAATCCTGAAGCTCTGCCTTAGTCTCCGTGATTCTGTCCATGGCTTCATATTTCTGCTCCGGAACCACAAGCTTCAAAATCAGAGTAAGGCCAAGAATAACAATACATAAAACCAGAGCGGAACGGTTATGGATCCTGTGCAGCATAAATTTCTGCTCCTTGTAGGAGGTTTGTCCCGCTCCATAGGATCGGGCCATATAAATCATGACCAGAATATAAGTAAGAAGGTTCCCCTCCGTAGGTGTTACTCCCATGGCAAAGCTGGCTGCGACTGGAAGCAGAAGGATAATATCGCAGACGCTCAGCAGCCTGCTGCGGATGATTGTATAAGACAGCAAGGCAACCAGCGGAATTAAAATCATAATCATCAGAAGCGTGATATCCATCTCCGCTGTAGCATATTGTGCTTTATAGGGTATCACCGACACTTCGTAATAATCGCCGGCACGATACAAAATATAGTTCTCCAGGAGATAAAAGCCATTCTGCAGTCGATGGAATAGTTTGTATAATGCAATCAGATATACCGCTATGGATACTGCAAGCTTTATCCAATCATAGTAGGGAGACAGAATCATAGCATATATCAGGAGGGTGGATAGCAGGACTGCCAATGACATATATTTCTGGATGACAGGAAGCTCAAAGCAATATATCAGCATGGACATTGCACTAAAGCTACCCATCATAACAACCATAAACTGGAGGACTCTCATAAGGACAGGGAATCCCGTCTTCTGCTCGTCCATCATATAGACCGTATTATCAATGACAATTCCGTCTTTTATTTTCTGGCTCATAAATCCCTCTTCTTCCTAACCAAGCTTCAGACTCTCCAGATTGTGCTTCAGATTACCGGTGTCCACTGATAGCAGACCGATACCCATCTCAACAATCCTCTTCATAACCTCTTCCGTAATCGGAAGCTTTATCCGAATATTCCCGTTATTGGCCTCAGAATATCTGGCGCTATCATTCACATAGATTATTTGCCGGACTGAGGCTTTGATTAAGGACAGCGCATCCAGCTGGTCCTTTGACACCTCACCGGTTACATAGAACAGATCCGAATACTGATCGTTCGGATGCTCTGCCAGATATGCCGTCATGACATCGACTCCTTTGGAATAGGGTCCCGACTGCAAAATCCCGTCAACTGCCTCAAATAGATCCTTCTCCCGGACAATACGTACTCTTCTGCAAACGCCATGCACCTCATCATACCAGGCGAAATAATGGATCTGCCCCTTCAGCAGGAAGGAGTAGGACAAAGACAGGGCGCATTCCATTAACGCATCCATATAGGGCAGAATATCCTCCTCGAAAGCGACACTTAAGTTTGCAAATATCAATATGGAGCAATTCATCGGGTCGCTGAATTCCTTTATCATCAGCTGGTCCTGCTTCATACTGAGCTTCCAGTGAATCCTGGTGGGCTTGTCTCCTTCTCTGTACTCCCGGATTCCAAAAACCTCCGACGGATCGTCACCGCTTTTTGTAGGAGAATAATAGTCGCTTTCCACCTGCATCCTGGATCGATTTGCCAGGTAATCCTCTGTGATTTCATGGACTACCGGCAATATAGCAACCTTAAGCTCCCCATGGCATTTCTTTCTTAAGGAAAACATTTTCAAATAGTCAAACACCCGGATCTTTGATAAGGATATTTCCAGATTACCGGCATGCTCCGAAAGGATATTGCAGGTTACCGTTGCCCTTGACCTTCGGTCTGACGACACAATAAGCTCCTTCTTGAAGCGTTTCCCCGAAAAGGAATTACCATAGGTCAGATACAGAGTTATATTTGAAACCGGAAATATGGTCGGGTTATTAATAATCACCGATACCGGTATCATCTCACCCCTGCCGGCCACATGAACAGTGGAAATCAGTTCAACCGAAAGCATTCCATATATATAGCAGAGCAGACCTACCATAACAAATGGAAGGACTGCAATCGTGAGGAAAACTATGATCATAATATATTCGTTATATAGAATGGAAAGCAGGCCAATCGTGGCCAGCAATGCTAAATATCTGATTTTGTTTTGAAGCATGTCACACCTGCTCCTGATGTAGCCATCAGTCTTTCTATGAAAAGGCCAACGGCGGATGCGATTGGCCTTTTATACGGATTCTATTAATTGGTATAAATGAAGTCCTACAGGGCATTCTTAGCAATAATCTTAGGAGGACGCACGATACGGAGAATATCATCCAGAAGGTTGTCCACCGTGACATTATTAACTCTCGCCTTAGCCTTAAGGATCATCCGGTGAGCGGCAACATCCTTGAAAATATACTGAACATCACCGGGTACTACGTAGTCGCGGCCGCTTAGGAAGGCGGTTGCCTTTACCATGTTCATCAGTGCCAGGGAGCCTCTCGGGCTGACTCCCAGTTCAATCAGCGGATTCTCTCTGGTTTGCTGCACCAGCAGCGTAATATATTCATAGATGGAGTCATGCAGGAATACTTCCTCCACGATATTCTGCATCATCAGGATCTCGTCCTTATTCACCACCTGAAGGGTTCTCTCCAACGGATTATTATTCTGTCTTTCCTTCAGTATGCCAATCTCGCTCTTCATGTCCGGATATCCCATGGTCAGTCTTACCATGAAACGGTCCAGCTGGGATTCCGGCAGCATCTGGGTACCGACGGAACCGATCGGGTTCTGGGTTGCCATCACTACGAAGGGCTTCGGGACCTCTCTGGTTACACTATCTACCGTAACCTTTCCCTCTTCCATTACCTCCAGCAGAGCAGATTGGGTCTTGGAGGAGGTACGATTGATCTCATCTGCCAGAAACAGGTTACACATGATGGCTCCCTGCTTATACTGATAGCTGTCTCCATCCTTATTCAGCAAATGGAATCCCACCACATCGGTAGGCAGTACATCCGGAGTAAATTGGAGACGGTGGTAATCCAACTCCATTGCCCTGGAGAAGGCCAGCGCAAGTGTGGTTTTCCCCACTCCCGGATGATCCTCCAGAAGGATATGGCCCTTCGCCAGAATGGCAGTAAGTACCTTTCCTATGATGACGCGTTTTCCGATTACAACCTTATTCACTTCATCCATGATCTGCATAGCTTTTGCTTGATACGGTCCCATATGGTTTTACTCCTGATTAATATATTATTTGGTTGTTTTGCCCACTGGCATGCTCGTTCCAAGGAAGGGGCCGGCCCCTGTTTGATCTTCTCTCATTACTTCTGACAAAGGAGAATACTATACCGCCTGTCTTCACTTTGTGAACATTATATCATTTTCAATATATAGTGTCAAAAGTATATTATACAAAATATGTAACCCACTGCTATGTGCAATACCCAGGTCTTTTCTTTCTGCTTAGTTTCTGATCTCCCATTGCTGCGTCTGCTTGTATTATTTGGTAGTTTTTGATATAATTACTGATAGTCATCACCAGTTTTGTATATTTTGTGAACTGGAAGCTTTCTATTGACTTATTCCAAGAAAAGTTTAAAATAATTTCATGAGAACATTATGGAGGTAGCAATAAGGTGAACAAATCCAAGAAAACCATTAAGGCTAGGCCAACGCAAAAAAAGACATTGAAAACAATCAATCGTAAGGTATGGCTTATTCCTACGATTATATTATCCATCGTATTAGTATTTGCGATTACCTTTGACCAGTTATACGAAAGAGTATTGCTGAATATTGACGGCACGAAATATCATCTGGATGATCTCAGATATTATTACTACGATGTAGAAAGCCGTTACGATTACATCAACCAGATCTATGGCGGCGGTTATTGGGACATGCCGTATGATGAAACCAACAACTATACCGTTGCACAGGTTGCAGCCCAAGAGGCAATCAGTACCTCCGTTTACAATGAAATTATGTACAAGGATGCTGTTGCAGCCGGATATACCCTGACTTCCGAAGAAACCGAGAAGATTAAGTCAGATGTTGCCAGTCTGATGTATGATCAGGGTCATTCCGCTAAAATGCTTGAAGAGAATGGATTTACCGGTGATTACCTTACCAACGTGATGGGTAAGATGACACTTGCAAAAAGATACCGTCAGGATCTCATTGACACCCTGGATATCGATGATGCCGGTATTAAAGCCGGTATCTCCAAAGAAAAATACAGACAGTACGATATTCAATACCTGTTCATTTCAACTATGACTCAGGACGATGCCGGTAAGTCGGTAGCTATGAGTGAAGCCGATAAAACCGCCGCCTATGAGAAGATCAAGGGCGTTTATGATAAGGCTTTAACTACCGAGGATTGGTCCACCCTGGTACCGGAGGGTGAGACACAATTAAGATATACGGCTAATAATTTCATTCCCGGTGATACCACCTATGATGCCAACCTCAAGGCTATGATGATGGAGATGAATAACGGTGATATCAGTAATATTTTTGAAGCTGAAAACGGTTATTATATCGTTCGGATGGTGAATAATAATTCGGATGAGGCTTATAATGAAGCTGTGGATCAAGCCATTACAGATGCCGAGGATCAAGAGTTCCAGAATTATTATGCTGAGAATTTCCTGTCCAAGCATGATATCAAGATTAATGAGAAAGCCGTTAAAGCCCTTCGCATGGGTAGTATTACATTAATCGACTGATTTTAGTTCGTCCTGAATAATATCCTTCTTTCCAGTTATAATAAACGATAACATATCGGAAAGGAGATTGTTATGACTAAGAGTAAGAATAACAGCCGTACGAAAGACAGTAGCCGGAACAGCTCCAACAACAGTTCCAGTCGGAACAGCTCCAATAGTAGTACCGGTAATTCCAGTCGGAACAGTTCCAAAAACTCCATGCAGGACAGCCATGCACAGGTTCCCGATAATTCACCTGGCCGCAGCGGTCCCGGAGGAGAATAATCTACAGCACAGATAAACCTGATTGTCTGCCTGTGGCAGCCAACCGCTAATAAAGATAATTAGGGGTCTGTCGCACAATAACCTTGAAGATGCAGGAAGCCCTCTATGCTTCCCCACACCTTGTTTCACAAGGTGTGGGGAAGCGTAGAGGGCTTCCTGCATCACTATAGCTTAGTGCGACAGCCCCCTTTTATGTTCTAATAGCATTTGGGTTGTGTCGCTACACCGGAGGCGTATGGAATCAGGAATGTTGTCAGTCCGCTGGCATATGGAGCAATGTCATATTCCTGAAAGTACAGTACTACTCCTTCCGGCGTCAGGTAGAAGTTATTCAGCTTAAGGTTCTCATTCACCAGTTTTCTATAATCCTCAAAGTAGTTGTTGTTCCCCTGCTTATTCTCTTCCTCGATCTGGCTGATGATAGTTTCGACCAGGTAGTCCCTAAGACCGTTTCTGTATACAAAGACATCATTCAGTTCAATCTTTTTACTCTTTATCAGATTCCAGGTGTCGGAGGAGCGTATTGTTAGCCCATGGGCGCCACCGGCATATTCGTACTGATCGAAATACAGGCTGATTGCACAGTTCTGGTTATAGGTCACCTGATAATCCACAAACGCTTCAAATTGCCTGATAGGAAATCCATTACTAACAGAATATTCATATTCCACCATTGCCATCTGATACAGATTCATGATGTTTGATCTCTCGTACATCAGCGCCCGCGTTCTATAAAACGAATTTAATTTATCTAAAAACGGTTGAAAATTCATGGATATGAACTGAGGGTATTGAATCGTATATTTCATTATATTCTGGTTTTTATAGTACATATCCTGCTGAATTACTTTATCCCTGACGATAACCCGATAGTTTGGCAAGAAGCTCCCTCCCTTTGATGTTTCCCTTTAGCACATCATATGCGTCAAGCCCATGCAAAATAACATCCAATCCGCAGAACAGAGAATCCGGTTATCGTATCGGGCAGACTCCGGTTGAGCATTCCTGATCTATAATATCATGTTCCTCATCATCGTCAAATCTGGCAAGCAGATCATAATCTATCGGTTTAATTCTGGCGAGTCTCTCCTCGTAATCCTCTTTTGTTGTGCACTCATAAGGAAGCAAGGGGTATGTCTCCTCCATCAAGGGAAGGAAGGTAATTCCTACGATGTAGTCAAAATTCTCATAAACCCAGTGAGCAACCTCCTCCCATTCCTGCTCCCTTACATGAACCGTTATGGAAGTATTATGGTCAGTCCAATTCTCCATGGACAGCTTATAGAGCTCCAGCTGCTCAATTGCTCCGATATCGTATTTCGTTTTTCCCGTAGGAGCCTTCACCGGGAATTCAATCACCTTGACGGAGCAGTCCTCATCACTCTGACCGTTCTCGTTGTAGATCGGGTAGCTCCCCTGACTGGAAATCATCTTATACAGCGGGTCCGTGGCTGAGATTCTTACTCTCCGGATATAGTAATTGGAATGGGCAAAATGGATGCCGGAGCTGACACTGGGCAGGTTGGACAGACTGCCCTCCGGCTTGATGGTTGTCATCAGCTTCGGAGCCTCTATTCCCAGCTCAGCAGAATATCGTTTTCCTTCCTCATGGACCGTAGCACGGAGTCTCGACAGCAATGCCGCCAGCTCCTCATAGCTCATATGAGTCTTGTTCACCATATCCATCATACCGGTTAGGGAAATACCGATAATCCTATCCTCCTGCATTACCCTGTTCCAGTCCGGCAGCTCTACATTTACCAGGGTCATCCGGATAGCAACTCTGGTAGACAGCTTAAGTACCTCATGGAAAGCTGCTTCATCAAAGGTATTTCCCTCCGCAAAGGCCATCATATTATTCGTGGTCAGATTACAGCATTGCTTCGATTGCAGTAATATCTCTCCGCAGGGATTGCAGCCGCTGAAGGACGGCTTTCTTCTGGATGCTTCCGTTGCATTGATAAAGCCGGGTTCCCCATTGATTTTAATGGAATTGATGATTTCCTTAATTCTGTTAAGAGACGGACGGTGATGATACAATACGGAATTATTGCTCATCTTCCTGTGGGAGATCTCCGGGTCTTCCAGCCATTTGCCGTCTACGACCTTATAGATATTCCTCTTGGCATTGATGACCTCCTCATCATCCTCATCACAGATTACCATCATTGCACTTCGTCTTACACCGCCGGATACCACATTCTCGCTGATAATGGTAGCAATATCCAGTATATCAATCGTCTCCAGACTCTTACCGTCTCTCCTGACAAATACCCGATTCATCTTCTCAAACATTCTCTGGAGGGATCTGTGACCGGAGGCTCTTCCTCCAAACCTCTTCAGCCTTTCTCCTTCCGGTCTGACATAGCTGTAATCAATCACAATCTCTTGAACCTCTTCATATTCCTTCTGTGTCAGAAGCTGAAAATAATATTCAAGCGCCGAGCACCAGCCCTCTTTACTGTCACCAACAATAAGTACCGCAATCGAAGGCTCCTTCGGATCATAGATGCATTTGGTATTCTCCATAGCTTCCTTCGTAAGCTTGGAACGTACCGTACTGTCGTATCTGCCCTCCATCCGGACAGGACGAACCTGGGGAAGCCGCTCAATCTTTTGCCGGTCAATACGTATTCCTACACCGCTGCCTACCATTAGCAGATAGAATACATCCACCAGGTCATGGAGCTTCTCAATATAAGTAAAGGAACAGTTATAATTAGAAAGAGGATACTGTTCTACTACTTGGGTCCCCCCCATATAAAGAGTTCTTCCTGAGGTAAAGGTTCTTAAATGGAACAATTGGTCAAACAGATGCTCTGCTTCCTGTCGTACCTCTTCCATATCCACAGGAATACCATTCCTTTTCATAAACTCCAACCCAAGACGGATATTATATTCCGTGGTCCGCAGCACTGTCTCGAACCAGGTCTCCCTTCTTCTCTTATCCGTAAGATACCTGGAATAGGTCCTTAAATATACGAACTCACCGATTGGGCTGAGTGGGCTTTTCTGATTGCGATATGTACTTAAAAATTCTTCTGATATAATATGTTCCATCTCTTTTCCTCCGTATGATCAGGTTAATAAAATAGGTTATCTATATTCTTGTCTGTATTTTGTTTCTTAAACCGCCTTACAGGTACTTTCCCGACT